>CALMZX010000155.1 GCA_937870685.1 uncultured Alphaproteobacteria bacterium | reverse complement strand
GTGACATGGTGAAGGTCCGCATCGTCGACGCCGAGGAATACGACCTGGTGGGCGAACTGGTTTAGAACTCGCGCTTTTCCTCGAAGTAGCCGTAGAGGCTGGTCAGCAGTGTCACGCCCATGACGGTGACAATCCAGTTGAAGACGATCTGGATGGCGAGTGACAGGAACAGGGCGAAATCCACGCCGGTCTTTTCGAGCAGCCAGGCCAGGGCACCAAGGATCAGGGCCATGCCCATGACCGCAAGGAAGAACAGCGCCGCAAGCCCCAGAAAGCGAGCGGTATTGCCTTCGGTCGCTTTCCACGCATTCTTCAAGCCGTAGTCCTTCCGTTCCAGCGCGACTGCGGGCAGCTTGACGCTGAGCCGGTAGAAGGCAGAAATGCCCAGCACAAAGCCCGCCACATAGATCGGGAGGGCGATGATCACCCCCGCGCTCCCCAGCGCATTCAGCACCACAGCAGCAATGGTGAACAGCGGAAACAGGGCGGCGGCAAGGATGAATACAATCAAAATTGTATTGCCAAAATAGCGCCACACCGTGTTGTCGGCGCGCAGCCGGGCGAGGCCTTGCGGCATTTCATCCAGCAGGATGTAGCGGTGCCAACTGACGGCGATGGAGGCGAAGGCGAACATGGTCACCAGCGCGATGAGGAAAGTCAGCGCGATCACTTCTCCCGATGGGGCGGCGGCGTCTGGCGCGAAGGTAAAACCATAGATGCCCGCCAGAATGTTGAGGGGCATGATGACGATCATCCACGGCCAGCTCAAATGCCAGGCGAAGCCCAGGTTGTTGATGGTTGAACGCAGCACATGATTGTATGCCGCCAACACGGGCAAAGTCCGCATATCCGTCTCCAAGCGATTCCCTTGCCTGTTTTCCAACGGCGGAACGCCCGGCGCAAGGCTCAGAGCAGCGAGACGTAGGCGCCGGCCTGTGGATCCTCGAAGGTCAGGCGAAGCGTGGCACCGTCCATGCGGATGGTGTTGACGATGCTGACGCGTCGGCCGCTGGAGAAGTTGCGGGCGCTGATGACGGAATCGGCACCGGCAAAATTGTCGAGCGCCGCGGTGCGGTCGTCGACGGCATAGCCTGCTGCCGCGAGATGGGCCCTCAGCCAGTTCACTTCCGAAGCGCCATCCGTGGGCAGATTGTAGATGATTGTGCCAAAGGCGGCTTCGACGCCGGCCTCTCCGGCATATTCGATGCTGCTGATGAAGGGACGCGACGGCAACGGCACCCAGGCCGGTGTGACGATGTCGGACGCGGCGACCTGCACCGTGTGCGTGTTCACCACGGCTGGCCCCGATACGGCTAGTGCAAGGAACGTCCCTGCGGCAAGCGCTGCAAGTTTCATGGCATCTCTCCCAACTGGAAGCGATGCTAGCGGATTCACTCTAATGCCCGGTTCAGGAAGATGCTCGAATTTGAACGATCAACCCGCAGTGGCGGAGCCGCTCAGAAATCCACCGACATGCCCGCGCTGATGATGTCGAGGTGCGACTTCGACGTCCCGGTGAACGTCAAGCCGCCCTCAGTCCTGTTGATGGCACCCTTTTCCATGAAGACGTGGGAATAGGCCAAGTTGGCCTTGGTCTTCTCGGTGATCTGGTAGCTGGCACCGAGACTCAACCACACGCGGTCGGAATCGGGCACGCGCATGGTGCGCTCGTCGGCTGCACGGATGGGCGAAATCTCGTAGGCGATGCCACCACGCAGGGTCAACGCGTCATTGAAGTCGTGCTCAAGACCCGCCGAGAAGAAATAACCATCGTGCCAGCCCAGCTTAAGAGAGTTCACCGTGCCTCCAGGACCAGGTGCACCGCATAGGCCAATTCCTGTCTCGCAAATGACATCAAGGGACTTGAGCCTGCTCCAATTGGTCCATTCAGCGCTCGCCAGCAGCCGCGTTGTCTCACTGATATCTTGGCGCACGCTCAGTGTCGCAATCTCAGGCAGTGTCACGTCTGCAAACACCGGTGCCATGACAGGCGCGGCGGCGACAAAGATGTCTCCCTCCAGTTTGTGCTTGATTGCGGAACGGAAACCGGCACCGATATGTGTGCCCGCTACAGGCCGCCAAGTCACGCCGCCGCTGAAGCCGAAACCAAAATCTTCACCCTGCACGTAAATGCTCGGAGCATTGGCGGCGATGCCGCTGGCAGAGCGGAGATCGGCCTTCATGTATTCCACCAGCAGCCCCCCACCAATCGTCAGTTCCGGCGAAAGGTTGTAGGCTATGGCCGCTTGGCCGTTGTAGGTGGTGACGGCAGATGCCCGGTTGAACGTCTGGCCTGCCCAGTTGTAGTCTGTCTTATTGGCAAGGCCGAAGGGCGCATTCATGGAAACGCCTGCCACAAGATCGTCGGTAAGCTGGTAGCTAACATAGCTCGCCGGAACCAGCGCCAGCTTGCCTGCGTTGCCACTCGGAGTGGTGCCGCCAGCCGAGTTGCTGCCGCTGATCTTGGCGTAGGGCGCGATGATGGAATAGTTCGAATCGGTCTGGAAGCCCTCGAACTCGCCCAGCACAGCCGGGTTCCAGAACATGCCGGAGAGGCCACCGCCGCCTGCCGCGTTGCCGGCAAAGGACATGCCCTGATACTCCACTGACTGTTCGCGGATGGCAAAACCGCCCGCTTGCGCGGCTCCGGCCAGCGACGCCAGGGCAAGCGCGGCCAGGGCAGTTCCCCTCAACATGTTCGGTGCAATCATTGCTGGATCCCCCTGTTTGCCCGGAGTCTGAATGCCGACTCCGGCGCAATATCCAAACCGGAACACTAAATCTCCGCTGGTGTGCCGTCAAATGCCCGTCAAGAAGGTTGTCGATCCCCGTGCAACTTGCTTGAAAATTGTGCTTTTCGAGCAACAGTGCGCCACCCCGTCCAGTGTGTTCGACCAACTCAACTACAACGGGATGTTGTCGTGCTTCTTCCAGGGGTTTTCCAGCTTTTTGGCGCGCAGCATGTCCAGGGCCCGGGCCACGCGGCGTCGGGTGGAATGGGGCATGATCACGTCATCGAGGAAGCCACGTTCCGCCGCCACGAAGGGGTTGGCGAAACGGTCCTCGTAGTCCTTGATGCGGGCGGCGATCTTGTCCTTGTCGGACAATTCAGCGCGGTAGATGATCTCCGCTGCCCCCTTGGAGCCCATGACGGCGATTTCGGCTGTGGGCCAGGCATAGTTGATGTCGCCGCGCAGGTGCTTTGAGGCCATCACCACATAGGCGCCGCCATAGGCCTTGCGGGTGATGACCGTGACCTTGGGAACCGTCGCCTCGGCATAGGCGAACAGCAGCTTGGCACCGTGCTTGATGAGGCCGCCGTATTCCTGTGCCGTGCCCGGCAGGAAGCCCGGCACGTCCACGAAGGAAATGATGGGGATGTTGAAGCAGTCGCAGAAGCGCACGAAGCGGGCACCCTTGCGGCCCGCATCGGAATCCAGCACGCCTGCCAGAACCGTCGGCTGGTTGGCGACGATCCCCACGGTACGGCCCTTGATGCGGGCAAAGCCGGTGATGATGTTGCGGGCGTGGGCTTCCTGGATCTCGAAGAAATCGCCCTCGTCCACCGTCTTGAGGATCAGCTCCTTCATGTCATAGGGCTGGTTCGGGTTGGTGGGGATCAGGGTATCGAGGCTGTCCACCATCTCCTCGGCGCTGTCGAGCTGCGGAAGCTGCGGCACGTCAGCCGTGTTCGACGACGGCAGGAAATCGATGAGGCGGCGCATTTGCAGCAGCGCTTCAACATCATTGTCGAAACCCTTGTCCGCAATGGAGGATTTGGTGGTGTGGACGGAGGCACCGCCCAGTTCCTCGGCGGTCACGGTTTCATTGGTCACGGTCTTCACCACGTCCGGGCCGGTGACGAACATGTAGCTTGTGTCGCGCACCATGAAGATGAAATCGGTCATGGCGGGGGAATAGACGTCACCACCCGCGCAGGGCCCCATGATCACGGAAATCTGCGGAATGACGCCGGAGGACAGCACATTGCGCTGGAAGACCTCGCCATAACCGCCGAGGGCATCCACACCCTCTTGGATGCGGGCGCCGCCGGCGTCGAACAGACCGATGATCGGCGCGCGGTTCTTCAGCGCCATGTCCTGCAGCTTGGTAATCTTGCGGGCGTGGGCTTCCGAAAGCGAACCGCCGAAGACGGTGAAGTCCTTGGCGAAAACATAGACAACGCGGCCGTTGACCGTGCCCCAGCCTGTCACCACGCCATCGCCGGGAATGCGGGTCTCCGCCATGCCAAACTCGGTGGCGCGGTGTTCCACGTAGATGTCGAATTCCTCGAATGAGTTGGCGTCGAGCAGAAGTTCGATGCGTTCTCGGGCCGTCAGCTTGCCGCGGGCGTGCTGGGCCTCGGTACGCTTCTGTCCGCCACCGGCACGGGCATTGGCGCGGCGCTTGTCGAGCTTCTCTAGGATTTCATGCATCAGGTGGCTCCAAGTCTCTCCGGGGCCTCTCGTCTAGGCGGCTCGCCGACGTCGGTCAAACTGGCGAAAAGTCATAGGAAGGGCCATCCGTCCGTGCCCCGTTTTCCAGCAGGATCGGTTGGCCATGGGGCGTGGACTTGGCGGCGCGGTCCCATGCGTCGATTCGGGCCAACCGCTCCGGTGCGGACACGACGGCGTTGGCCTGTGTGATCTTCTCCAGCGCCGCCAGCCATGATTCATAGTACGGGCGCTCCGGTGCTTCATGCAGTTCGGCCCCCAACGTCTTTGTCCAGTCACTCCAGCTGAACACGCCCTTCTCGTTGAGTTTCACGGTGAGCGCAAAGACCTGCGCTTCCCACGGCGCTTCAAACGGCCTCTCCCGCAGTTTCTCAGGCGATTTCTCAGGCGATTTCTCAGGCGCGGACAAGATAGGGCTCCCAAAGGTCGAGGCAGACGCTGTCGGGTGACGGATGCCCCCAGAGTTCAGCGGCGGTGAAACGCACGGTGTAGAGCCAGCGTGGATCTTCGCCCTGCCCCATGCCATTGGAATCCGGATAGACGTGCACGCCGCGCACCGCCGCGATCACGCCACGCTTTTCCATGGCGTAGGCCGGCAGGCGCGTGTGGCCGGGTGTTTCGTTGCGGATGGTGCGGATGGCATCGCCAACTGCGAAGGCGGCTGTGGCTTTCGACTCGCGGATATAGGGAAAGCCCTTGGCCAGGGTGGCGGCAACTGCCTCCCCCTTCAGCACGCGCGGCGGCGGCTTCGGCGGGTCGATGGCGTGGCCCGCCTCAAGGTCGCGCGCTGTCACCATGCCGCGTTCCTGCAGGTTCTGGGTCAGGGCCGTGAGCCAGATGTCGTAGTAGTTGGCGGACCAGTAGAAATCCTGCGGCAGCCGCTCGCGCCTGTGGCGGTTCTGGTCGCCTGTCCAGGCGCCCGACGCCCCCATGGCGACCGTGAAACCAAGCACGCGGCGTTCCCAGCCTGCGTGGAAGACAGGTTCGTCCCTTTCCGGATTGATGGGGCCGAAGCCGTCGCGGCCGCCGAGGTCCTGCGCGCCGATCATGTGGGCGCTCCTGCGACGCCAGTGCCGATCATGGAGTCACGGGTGACGATGGCGGCGAGTTGTTCCTCACTCCAGCCTCCGGTTCCGGCGGGGCGTTCCGGGATGACGAGGTAGCGCATCTCGGCCGTCGAATCCCAGACGCGCACCTCCTTGCCCTCGGGCAGGGTGACGCCAAATTCGGCGAGTACCGTCCGTGGTTCCTTCACGGCGCGGGCGCGGTACGGCGGTGACTTGTACCAGACCGGCGGCAGGCCCAGCACCGGCCACGGGTAGCAGGAGCACAGGGTGCAGACGACCATGTTGTGAAGGTATGGCGTGTTGAACAATGCCACCATGTGCTCGCCCTGGCGGCCGGTGTAGCCCAGCGAGGCGATGGCCGCGCTGGCGTCGCGCTTCAGCCAATCGGCAAAGGCCGGATCAGTCCAGGCCTTGGCGACAACGCGGGCCCCCCGGTGCGGGCCGATCTCGGTCTCGTAGGTCTGGATGATGGCATCAACAGCAGCGGGATCGACATAGCCCTTCTCGACGAGAATGGATTCCAGCGCGCGGACGCGCAGTTCGATGGGCGAGAGTTCGCTGTTGTGCGGGTGATCGTGGTCGTCATGCGGCATGGATGCAGGCTAGCCGAGTTTTGGCAGCCTGCAAACCGCATTGCCGCATGCCTCAGTTGGCGGCAGCGATGGTCTTGTCGATTTCGCCCGCGGCTGCACCGCAAAAGCCTGCGGCATCGGCATCATGGGCAGCCTGCGTGTCTGACCACAGGGTGTCGAGCTGCTCCTGGGCGAGGCCGCTCTTCTGCTCCACCCGCTGCACGGCGTCGCCCAAGGCGCTCTCCTTTGCCGGGTCAAGGCCCAAATCACATTTCGCCGCTGCCACGCCTGCCTTGTAGGCCGAGACGAGGTCGGCCGGGGCCGACTGGGCCAAGACCGCCCCTGCCGTCAGCAGGGTGGCAACAGACAGGGCGGCGACGAGCTTGAGGTTCATGTGAAAAATCCCGTTTTGGTTGTGACGGCTTATCTGCGGTGATCATGTCCGAGATAAGGCGCTCAGGTGGCCGGATTCAAGTGCGGCAGGTTGTTCACGCCAGAAGGTTAATCATCCGCATGAGAGCATCAAAATCCTGGCGGCGGGCGGCACGGCGGGCCATGGCTTCGTCGTCAGCCCCCCATTCGGCAATCTGGTAGTCCTCGTCCACATGGGATGCGGCCCACCCCTGCTCGGCGGTGGCACGGTGCCCCACCAGCATCAGGGACAGGAGCGCGGACCCTGTCAAAGTGGTGAGGTTGTAGAGCACTGTGAGTGCATGGGGATTGAGGTCAACGGCAGCGGCACGCGCGGCGGAGATGGCCCCAGGGTCCTGTGCCACATGCATGATGCCGGATGCGGTCCTGAACTCATGGCCGAGGCTGGCGCGGGCATCCTCCAGCACCGGATTCCAGTGCCGCGCCTGGGCCTCCACCAGCGCTGTCGGCCTTTCGGCCCGGTAGCAGACGAGATCAGAGCCCACGTAGCTGGCAAAATCGTCCAGCACGGACTCACGCTCCGAAACGGCGCGGTCGATGGCCGTGTTGGCGTACTTGGTCATGGGCATGACGCCCGGATTGATGACCTTCTCCTGCGCCTCCCATTCCGCCGCAACGGCCTCGGCCAGCGCCCGGGTGGGGAGAACCAGCGGCGCCTTCATGGGCGTCTTCACGGCGCGGCCATCGAGCAGGATTTCATTGCCGGGACCGATGCTCACTGTCTTGTAGAAGCGCTTGGGCAAGGGCCGCTCGTAGCGGTCCTTCATCAGTCTGATCATGCGCTCGTCGTCGGTTTCGTCAGTCATCATCGCGGTCAAACCGTTTCGCATCAAATCCGAAAAGGTCGAAGGTGCGGAGCATGTGCTCCGGCAACGGGGCGGTCACATCCACGGTGCCGCCACGCGGGTGGGGAAAGACAAGACGGCGGGCGTGGAGGTGAAGCTGGTTCTCAACTCCGTCCGGCAAGTTGCTGTCACCATTGTATTTGTTGTCGCCAAGGATGGGCGTTCCGAGATGGTCCATGTGGGCGCGGAGCTGGTGCTGGCGCCCGGTCTGCGGGCGCAGCGACATCCACGCCGCGATCTTGGCCGCATGGTCGAGCACGGCATATTGTGTGACGGCGCGCTGTTCGTCTTCCTCTTCGCCCTCACGGGAGGCGCGCATGCGGTCGCCGTCGTCGCCCTTGGCCTTCACCAGTGCCACGTCAATGCGGCCCTGCATGGGGTGCGGCACACCCTTGACCACGGCCCAATAGGTCTTCTTCACGTTGCGGGTTGCAAAGAGCTTGCCCAGCGCCGAGGCCACGGCGCGGCGCTTGGCAATGACGATGACGCCGGAGGTGTCACGGTCGAGGCGGTGCACCAACAGCGGTCGCTCGCCCTTCTCCGCCCCCAGCCCCATGAGCAAGCCGTCGAGGTGATGGTGCGTCTTGGTGCCGCCCTGCACGGCAAAGCCCGAGGGCTTGTTCAGGACATAGATGTCCTTGTCCTCGTGCAGGATCATGGAGTCGAAGAAGCGGCGCTCCTCCTTCGACAGGGGCTTCACATCGGCCTTGGGGGCATCGGCGGGACGGCTGTCAAACGCCAGCGGTGGAACACGGATTTCCTGGCCCTGGGTGAGCCGTGAGTTGGTCTTGCAGCGCCCTGCTCCCACACGGACCTGGCCGGTGCGGGTGAGCTTGTTGAGATAGGCGAAGGTCACCTGCGGGAAATGCACCTTGAACCAGCGGTCCAGCCGCATGCCATCCTCGTCCGCCGAAACGACGTGGCGTTTGACCTCAGCCATCAGGCCATGCTCCGGGCGATGAGCGCGTAGCCGACAAAGACAGCGGCCAGCGACAGCAGCACCGAACCCAGCGCGTAGGTGATGGCGGTGGCGTTTTCGCCGCGCTGCATGAGATTGAAGACGTCCAGCGAGAAGGCTGAAAAGGTAGTGTAACCGCCGAGGAAGCCGGTGACGAGGAAGACCCGCGCGGCTTCGTGATCGGCAAACTTGCGCACCAGGAATGCGGTAATGACGCCGATGGCAAAACTGCCCAGCACATTGACCGCAAGCGTGCCCCAGGGCTGCTGTTCCCCCAGCACCGATGCCACGCCACGCACCGTGGCATAGCGCGCGACGGAGCCCAGTGCGCCGCCCAGGGCTACCCAGGCGAGGGAGCCCATCACAGCCAGCCTTTCCGCTTGAAATAGAGGAACGGCAGGATGGCCGAGAGCACCATGAGGCCCAGCGCCCAGGCATAGCCGTAGGTCCAGTCCAGTTCAGGCATGTACTTGAAGTTCATGCCGTAGATGGAGGCCACCAGCGTGGGCGGCAGGAAGACCACGGCGGCCACCGAGAAAATCTTGATGATGCCGTTCTGCTCGATCGAGATCATGCCCAACACGGCATCCAGCAGGAAGCTGATCTTGCCCGACAGGAAGCTGGAGTGGTCGGTGAGCGAGATGATGTCGCGCTGGAGAATCTTGATGCGGGCGCGGTTTTCCTTCATCTCGCGCGTCAGCTTGGTCTGGTCGATGATGGCCTGCATGTAGGCAACCATGCGGCCGATGGAGACAAGGCTTTCACGCATCTTGGAGGTGAAATCGCCCTCCTCACCGACCTTGCCCAGCAGTTCTTCCAGGTTCTTCGGCTTCTTGCGGCGGCGCGCGGCCCCCTTGCGGGTCGGGCGCTGGACAAAGGAGGTGTCAAACACCTGCTTCGAGGTATCATCAACAATGGCACCGACGCGCTCCAGATGGTCGGCGGCGCGGTCGACCACGGCTTCCAGCAGGCTGATGAGGATGCCCCAGCCGGTCATGGCGGTGGCCTGCGGTTTCATGGCCTGCTTGATATAGACCGGGAAGGCCTGCGGGTGATGATAGCGAATGGTGATCAGCTGGTTGGCCTTGATGATGAAGGTCACCGGGCTTGATTCCGGGCGGTCGTCCTCGCCGCGGCGGATCAGGTTGGCGGTCATGAAGGCCGCGCCGTCTTCCTGGTAGAGACGGCTGGAGGCCTCGATTTCTTCGAGTTCGCCACGGGTGGGGATGTCGATGCCGAGGGCGGCTTCAACGTCCTTTTCCTCTTCGGCGGAGGGTTCCACCATGTCCAGCCAGACAGCCGCCTTCAGCGCATCCACCGCCTCCACGCGCGGATGCTCGATCAGGCAGCCATTCTCTGTGCCGTAAACGGAAAGCATGGGGCCTGCCTACACGCTGGATATAAAAAGGCAAGAGCGGGTTCGGCGCGGCTTGCCTTGTCTGCGGGGTGTGATAGCGGAGGCCCATGACAAAACCTGTTCACGTGATTGGCGGCGGGATGGCGGGCTCGGAAGCGGCTTGGGCGCTGGCCCAGGCTGGTGTGCCCGTGGTGCTGCATGAGATGCGCCCCGTGGTCGCCACCGATGCCCACAAGACCGATGGCCTGGCCGAACTCGTCTGTTCCAATTCCTTCCGCAGCGACGACAAGGACCAGAACGCCGTTGGCCTGCTGCATGAGGAAATGCGTCTGGCGGGATCGCTGGTCATGGCGGTCGCCGCCCTGCACCAGGTGCCCGCCGGTGGCGCACTGGCGGTCGACCGGGATGGCTTTTCAGCCGAGATGACGCGGCGCATTGCGGCGCATCCGCTGATCAGCATCGAACGCGGCGAAGTGGCGGGACTGCCGCCCGCAGACTGGGACAGCGTGATTGTGGCGACGGGCCCCCTCACCTCGCCTGCGCTTGCGGAGGCAGTGCGCGGCCTGACGGGCGAGGCCGATCTTGCCTTCTTCGATGCCATCGCCCCTATCATCCACCGCGAGTCCATCAACATGGACGTGGCGTGGTTCCAATCACGCTATGACAAGGTGGGTCCCGGCGGCACGGGCAAGGACTACATCAACTGCCCCATGGACAAGGCGCAGTACGAGGCCTTCATCACGGCCCTGAACGAGGGCGACAAGGGTGACTTCAAAGAGTGGGAGAAGAACACGCCCTATTTCGACGGCTGCCTGCCCATTGAAGTGATGGCGGAGCGCGGGCCGGAAACACTGCGCTTCGGGCCGATGAAGCCGATGGGCCTCACCAACGCCCACAATCCCACCGTCAAGGCCTATGCCGTGGTGCAATTGCGGCAGGACAATGCGCTGGGCACGCTCTACAACATGGTGGGCTTCCAGACGAAACTGAAATACGCCGAGCAGGTGCGGGTGTTTCGCACCATCCCCGGGCTGGAAAATGCCGAGTTCGCGCGGCTGGGCGGGCTGCACCGCAACACCTTCCTCAACTCGCCCAAGGTGCTGGATGGCTTCATGCGGCTCAAGGCCGATCCGCGACTGCGCTTTGCTGGGCAGATCACGGGTGTTGAAGGCTATGTGGAGAGTGCTGCCATGGGGATCATGGCAGGCCGCATGGCAGCGGCGGAGCGGCTGGGCCGGCCCTTCCGCGTGCCGCCCGCGACCACCGCCCATGGGGCGCTCATCAATCACATCACCGGCGGGCACCTGCTGACGACGGATGGCGCAAAGTCATCGTTCCAGCCGATGAACGTCAATTTCGGGCTTTTTCCTCCGCCCACGGATTATCTTGCCAAGGGCATGAAGCATGCCGAGAAAGGCGTGGCACGCAAGCGCGCCTATACGTCGCGCGCGCTCAGGGACTTCGCAGACTGGCTGTCAAACGGGAGCGCATGATGACGCAATACGACCCCAACAACATCTTCACCAAAATCCTCAAGGGCGAGATTCCGTCGCACAAGATTTTTGAGGATGACCACACGCTGGCCTTCATGGATGTGATGCCGATGGTGGATGGCCACTGCCTTGTCATCCCGAAGCGGGGTTCACGCAACCTGCTGGATGCCGACCCGACCGTGCTGGCGCAGGTGATGGCGGCCGTGCAGAAGGTGGCGCGCGCCGCCGTCAAGGGCATGGGCGCGGAAGGCTGCCAGATCAGGCAGTACAACGAACAGGCCGCGGGACAGACGGTGTTCCACCTGCATTTCCATGTGCTGCCGCTGCGCACTGGCGACAGCGTGAAACCCCATGTGGGCGGCATGGCGGACCATGCCGTGCTGGCGCGGCATGCGGAGCTGATCAGGGCGGCGATTGAGGGGTGACTCTGGCGCACGCTTCCCCTGTTCTGCAACGTCTCGCTTTTCGTCCACCACATTCCGTCAGCCCGGCGCAGGCCGGGCCGGTGCTTTGCCTCGCAGCGAAGGGGCACACGTCAAAACGACAAGATCGCGCGCGATATGCCTAAGTCGGCAACGGTTTGACCATAGCCCTGGCCCGGCCTGCGCCGGGCTGACGAACAAGATATGAGACGTGGCATGACAGGTCACGGGGCGCGCGCCTGACAGATCGTTCGGCGCGAGAGTCAAAGGCACACCCTAGCCCCGGTCCTTCCGCAGCTTGGCCCAGTAGTCGAGGCGCTTCTTCAGTTCGCGCTCGAAACCGCGTTCCACCGGATCGTAGAAGCGGTGGCGGGGCATGGCGCCGGGGAAATAGTTCTGGCCCGAGAAGGCGTCCGGTTCGTCGTGGTCGTAGCGGTAGCCGGTGCCATAGTCCTGCTGCTTCATCATCTTCGTCGGCGCGTTGAGGATGATCTTGGGCGGCATGAGCGAACCCGTCTCCTTCGCCTTCGCCATGGCGGACTTGTATGCGGTGTAGAGGGCGTTGGATTTGGGTGCGCTGGCGATGTAGACACAGGCCTGCGCGAGTGCGAGTTCACCTTCGGGTGAGCCCAGGAATTCGTACGTATCCTTGGCGGCCAGCGCCTGTGTCATGGCTTCGGGATCGGCAAGCCCCACGTCCTCGTTGGCCATGCGCACGAGACGGCGCGCGATGAAGAGCGGGTCTTCGCCCGCCACAAGCATGCGCGCGAGATAGTACAGCGCCGCATCGGGATCGGAGCCGCGCACCGATTTGTGCAGGGCGGAAATCAGGTTGTAGTGACCATCCGCCGCCTTGTCATAGAGCGGCAGGCGCTTGGCGACGATCTTGCCCAATTGTTCGGACGAGAGTGGTGCTGCCCCTTCCGGCACGCCTGCGAAGACCTCCTCCACCAGATTGAGGAAGTAGCGCCCGTCGCCATCGGCCATGGTGACAAGGGCGGCGCGCGCCTCCGCATCCACCGGCAGGCTGCGGCGCTCGAACATCTCGGCCCGGCGGATCAATGCTGCAAGCGCCTCCTCGCTCAGCCGGTTCAGCACCAGCACCTGACAGCGGGAGAGCAGCGCGCCGTTCAGTTCAAAGGACGGATTCTCGGTGGTTGCACCCACCAGCGTGATGGTACCGTCTTCCACGAAAGGCAGGAAGGAATCCTGCTGGGATTTGTTGAAACGGTGGATTTCGTCCACGAACAGGAGTGTCGAACGCCCCTGCTCGCGGCGCATGCGGGCCTGTTCAAAGGCCTTCTTGAGATCAGCAACACCGGAGAAGATGGCCGACATTTGCTCGAACACCAGCCCCGTCTCGCCCGCCAGCAGGCGCGCCATGGTGGTCTTGCCAGTGCCGGGCGGCCCCCAGAGAATAATCGACGGAATGCGTCCCGCCGCCAGCATGCGGGTGAGCGTGCCATCCTCGCCGACCAGATGATCCTGCCCCACGACGTCAGCCAGCTTCTGCGGGCGCAGGCGGTCGGCGAGCGGCCTCGGCCCCTCGCGCGTCACGCCGCCCGCATCGAACAGGTTTGTCATCAGCGCAGGCGGATGGCGATCTGCTTGCCGCCGCGCTCGATGGCGATGGACCAGCGGTCCGGCTCTTCGGCAAGGGCGTCGCGCAAGTCCTTCACGGATGCGATTTCCTTGCGGTTGACCAGCAGCAGCAGGTCACCCTTCTTGAAGAAACGCTGCGCCGGGCCCTTGCCGATGTCCGTGACCACCACGCCAGCCGCATCGGCCGCCATGCCCACTTCCTCCGCCACGGCGGGGGAAAGATTGGCCACGGTCATGCCATCGAAGGGGGAACGGGCATCCACCGTCAGTTCATCGCGCGGGGTGGTTTCAGGGGCGGCCACCATCTGGAGCCGGGTTTCAAACTCGCGCTCGCCGCGACGGTATTCCACGATGCGGCTCTCGCCAATCCTGACGGTGCCGACACGGAAGCCGAACTCCTGGGCGCTTTCGATGGCGCGTCCCTCAAAGCCGATGATCACGTCACCCCGGCGCAGTCCTGCGGCGGCCAGCGGGCTTGCGGGATGCAGCTTGGCGATGAGGGCCCCTTCCGGCCGCGCCAGCCCCAGACTGTCGGCAAGATCAGAGGTCACGTCCTGCAACTGCACGCCCAGCCAGGGCCTGCGGATGCGGCTGTCGCCGGACTCGGCGCTTTGCACCACCGTCTGCACCATGTTGGCGGGAATGGAGAAGCCGATGCCGATGGAGCCGCCGGACTTGGAGAAGATCGCCGTGTTGATGCCCACCAGTTCGCCCTGCATGTTCACCAGCGCGCCGCCGGAATTGCCGGGATTGATGGCGGCGTCCGTCTGGATGAAGAACTGGTAGTCGGTAACGCCCACGCGGGTGCGGGCGAGCGCCGAAACGATGCCGGAGGTCACGGTCTGGCCCACGCCGAAGGGATTGCCGATGGCGAGCACGAGATCACCCACCTCAAGGTCGTCGGCATTGGCGAAGGGCAGTGCCGGCAGCTCCTCGTCCTTCACCTCGATCTTGAGCACGGCGAGGTCGGTGCGTTCGTCGGCCAGCAAGACCTTTGCTTCAAACTCACGCTTGTCGGCCAGCACCACGCGCAGTTCGGTGGCGTTGGCGACGACGTGGTTGTTGGTGACGATGGTGCCGCCGGAATCGACAATCACGCCGGAGCCGAGCGAGTTCTGCACGCGTTCACGCGGGCGGCCGAAACTGCCATCCTCGCCAAAAAAGCGGCGGAAGAACGGGTCGGCACCAAAGGTCTGTTCGCGCTGGGTGACGAGCGTCTTGGCATAGACGTTGACCACGGCGGGTGCGGCCCGCTTCACCACGGGTGCGAAGGACAGTGTCACCTCCTCGCGGCTGCGCGGTGTCTGCTTGGCTGTCTGAGCCTGCGCGGCAACGGCCACCAGGGCACACAGGATCATCGCGGTCATCAATCGAAGCATGAGGTGTTCCGTCCTTGTTGGTACTGCCGCCAGCGGGGCCGCCGGTGCCAGCGTTATCTGCGATCCAGTTTTGTTGACAAGATGACCGAGGTTTCGACATCGATGACACCGGGCAGTTGTGTCATCTGGTCGATCAGGCGGTCAATCTCCTCGGCGGTTCCGGCGCGCACCAGCGCCACATAGTCGAACTTGCCGCTCACCGCATAGAGTGTTTCAACCTGCGGGATGCGGGAGACGGCGCGCGACACGTCCATCTGCTTCTTGGGCTCGGCTCCCAGCGAAATCATGGCGGAAAGGCCGCTGGCCCTGTTCTCCGTCCCCAGTTTCACGGCATAGCCCGCGATGGTCCCGCTCTCCTCCAGCCGCTTCAGCCGGTCCTGCACGGTTGTGCGCGACAGGCCCAGCTTGCGGGCGAGTGATGCCACGGGTTCGCGGGCATTGAGGCGCAGAAGGCCCAGCAGTTCATCGTCTTTCGTGGTCATCTGATCACTCCGCCGGAATTGGCGTCATAATGACGCCTTCTCCGGCGTTTGGCAACAGATTGCCGTCTTTCAGCCGTCATCTCTTGCCCCCATGTTGCGCCCCTGTCTTGGGAGGGAATCATGTCCGCAGCCACCGTCATCACGCCCCAGTTCGCGACCCGCAAGGCCTATGAAGATGCGGGCCAGGTTGCCGCCGCACTCCAGCCGGACGAGCCGGTGTTCTGCTTTTCGGCAGCGGAACTGAAATCCCGCGCCCAGCAGTTCCTCTCCCTCTTTCCGGGCCTCGTCACCTATGCGGTGAAGTGCAACCCCTCGCGCGAGGTTCTGGCAACGCTGGCCGAGGCCGGCATTTCCTCGTGGGATGTGGCGAGTGTGCATGAAATGGCGGCCGTTCACGCCGTGCAGCCCAAGGCGCATTTCCACTACCACAACCCGGTGAAGTCGCGCCGCGAGATCACGGATGCCTACAGCGTCTATGGCTGCCGCCGCTTCGTGGTGGACTGCAAAGAAGAGCTGCTGAAGATCCATGACATTGTGGCTGGCGACAAGACGGTGGAAATCGCCGTGCGCCTGGTGCTGCCGCGCGACCGCGGTTCATCGGCCCATGACTTCTCCACCAAGTTTGGCGCGCCAGAGCATGTCTGCGTGGAACTGCTGCAGCAGGTGGTGGCGCTGGGCTACACGCCGGTGCTGACATTCCATCCGGGTTCGCAGTCGAAGGAGCCGCAGGTTTACGTGCGCCACATCGAGGCGGCGGCGCGCATTTCCAAACAGGCAGGCGTTGCCATCGGCACGCTGAATGTGGGCGGCGGTTTCCCGGCCAACTACGAACTTTCCACGGCGCCGGAGCCGGAGGTGTTCTTCCGTGCCATTGACACTGCCGTGGTGCGCACCTTTGGTGCGGCGAAGCCGAAGCTGGAATGCGAGCCCGGCCGCGGCATGGTGGCGACCTGCATGTCGCTGCTGACGCGGGTGAAACTGGTGTGTTCGGATGGCGACGACATCTTCATCAACGACGGCGTCTATGGCGGGCTCATGGAATACATGCAGGCACCGGACCTGCGCCCGCCCTTCCGCGTGCTGCGCGACGGCAAGGAGATCGAGGGCCACGCCAAGTCCTGGAAGGTCTTCGGCCCCACCTGCGACCCGCTGGACGTGCTGCCGCACCGCCTCGACCTGTTCGAAGGGCTGGCGGAAGGCGACTACATCGAATTCGGCACGCTGGGCGCCTACGGCATCGCCACAGCGACGCGCTTCAACGGCTACGGCGACCACAAGGTGGTGGCCGTGGAGCATGTGCTGGAGATGTGAGGGGGCGTGAGGTTGCCGCCCCTCAGACCGTCACCCCGGCGCACGCCGGGGCCCAGACCAACCACGCGTCCTTTTGTCAGAGCAATTGATTTGGGTGCTTCTGGGCCCCGGCGTGCGCCGGGGGGACGGGTTAGTTGGTGCATGTT
>CALMZX010000154.1 GCA_937870685.1 uncultured Alphaproteobacteria bacterium | reverse complement strand
GACTTGAGCATCAGCTCAATGCTCTGGGCCGTCGCGGTATCATCCTCGATCAGCAACACTCTCATGCGAATCCCCTTCGATTCCGGTCCCGCTCTCCCGCGGGGCCTTGTATTCCACACGGCGCAGCCCGGCTGGGCGCGCTACGAAACATTAACTGTGAACGTTAAGATAGGCTGAGAAAGGTTAACAAAACCTAAGCTCATAGGGCAGGATTGCGGCAATGGGCATACAACATGTTGTATGGCGCCGCGCCGCCCCACAAAATGTGGAGGTTGCGCGCAGAACGCGAAATTTTGCTCGCAATGCCCGTGCATGGCTTTCCGGTTTACCCCGTCTTAAACCTGATTGTTCATGATGAACGCGATTGGACTGACCCGGACAGAGCTAGTTGATTCGCTGACTCCTGAATAGAGTCAACGGGAGTCAAGAGCGGGATTTCACCTCGGGGCGGCAGTCAGTGTGTTGAGTAGAGTGAGGATAACATGCGTTCACGCGATAGCCTTCTGAGGCTTCACCGCTTCCGCACCGAGGATGTCCGCCGCCAGGTGGCCGACATGGATCTGATGATCCAGGACCTCATGCGCAAGCACGATGATCTCGATGCCCATGTCAAAGCGGAAGAGGGGCGCACGGGCATCACGGACCCCAACAACGTCAATTATTCCATGGCGGCAAAGTCGGTGCGCTCGCGCCGCGACAACATCCTGCGCACGGTCGCTGAACTCCGTGACCAGCACGACGCCATGAAGGACAAGCTCAAGGACGAAGAGTCCGAACTGCGCAAGGTCGAGCTTCTGGTGGAGAAGGAAGGCGGCTCGCTGAAGCCGGCCCCGCTCGCACCGCCGCCCGGCGCCATGATCGGGCATGCCATCGCACGCTGACCAATCGAGGGACGGCGGACTAACGGAATGGCCGGGGCAACCCGGCCATTTTGTTTGTGCGGGCCTTTGGCCTCAGGCCTTGATCGCGTGGGCGCGCAGCCTGTCGTAGTAGGGCCGCGCCTGAGCAGCGATGCGCGCGAGATGAGCCGGGAGCGGTGGCATGTTTTCTTCCTCCGACCTGCCGAAGCCTTCCGACTGCCAGACAGCATTGTACCAGTGTTGCGCCCACACGCCGTCGAAGGCCTTGGGGCCTTTCGGCCATTTCAGCATCGCTTCTTCGAAAGAGATGCCACAGGTCGCGCACAATTTCGACAGCACGCCACGGGGATCGGCCAGAATGTCCTCGGCATCCACCACCGGCGGGGCACGGCCCAGTTTCTGCGCCACCATGTCGAAAATCTCCGCCTGCTCGACGAAGCCGATTGCCGTGAGATCAACCTCCGCCCATTTCTTGGCATAGCTCGCTAGCACCCGCGCCGGGTTGCGGATGAGGAAAGCATTGGTGAGCTTGAGGATGAAACTGCGGTCATGGCCCGGCAACATGTGGTGCGTCATGTGCTTCTGGTAGAACAGCGGCTTGCGCGATGGCGTGCTGCAGGCGGCAACCAGCTGGTCCCAGTCTGTTTCCATAGATGCAATGATCTCGTCCCGCATCGGATGGTCATTGCCCTTGGTGGTGAGCGAGAAACCGTAGAAGGGTTCATCCCAGGCCTCGCAATCGGTGCGGTTGCCGAAGGAATACATCATGGCGGTTGAGATGTTGCGTGGCCCAGACCACATGGCAAGGATCGTCATAGTTTCACCTGCGTTGAAAAGAAGAACCAGACGGCTGCCGCCGCGATGAGAAGGGCAAGCCCCTTGCGGATGGTGACGGCGTGGGGTGAGGTTTCGAGGAAGGTCGCCGCCGATCCCGCAAGCACCGCGATGCCGGCATGAATGAGGGTGGCGACGGCAACATAGATAGCGGAGAGCAGGGCCACTTCAGTCGCAAGGCCCATGCTGCCCGAAATGAACTGCGGCAGCATGGCTGCGTAGAAGAGATAGGCCTTCGGGTTGAGGATGTTGCTGATCAGGCCTTGCCGGAAGGCAACGCCACGCGTGGCATTGGTGTGCGAGATTTCCTCATTGCCATCCCGCCAGGCATCCCAGGCGAGATAGAACAGGTAGAGCGTGCCGCCCCAGCGCAGGATATGGAAGCGTGCGGGAAACTCGGTCCGCACGGCGGTGAGGCCAAGACCTGCCACGGCTGCGGCAACGGCAAGGCCGAGACAAACGCCGGCCACCGCCGCCAGCGCCGTGGCGCGCCCGCGGCTCGCCCCCAGCACCGCAAGCCAGGTCATGTTTGGTCCCGGCGTCAGTTCAATCAGGACAGAGGCGATGATGAAGGACACCAGCATCAGAGTGAGCGCGCGCTCTCCTTCGCGCACAGAGCCTTGTAGCCTTCTGAGAGCTTGCGCGAGATCGGGCCGGCACCACTCCACGGTTCCGAGGAGAGGGGATGGCGCACCGGCCTACCATCAATCACCCGCACCGGAATGAGGCCTGCGAAAGTGCCGGTGACAAAGGCTTCGTCGGCACCATAGACCTCATAGAGCGAGAACTGCTTCTCAAACGCCGGAATGCCCAGCGACTGCGCCACCCGCAGCATGTTGCCGCGCGTGATGCCGGGAATGCAGTATTGCCCGGAGGACGTCCACAACTCGCCGCGCCGCACGATGAAGAAATGTGTGGAATTGCACGTCGCCACAAAGCCCAGCGGGTCCAGCATCAGGGCCTCGTCGGCGCCTGCATTGGCCGCCTGCACGCAGGCCGTGATGCAGTTGAGCTTGGAATGCGAGTTTAGCTTCTGGTCCTGCACGTCAGGTGCACCGCGCCGCACATTCACCGTGTGCAGCGACAGCCCTTCGGCAAACTTCTTCGGGTTCGGCTCCTTGTACTCAGGGATGATGACGATGGTGGCAGGCGAAATGGTGACGCGGGGGTCCTGATACGGCGTGGCCTTCACGCCACGCGTGACCATGAGGCGGATGTGAACACCATCGGTCATCTTGTTGGCATCGATGCAGGCGAAGAGGCGCTCCACCAGTGCCTCCGGCGCAAGCCCGATGTCCATGAAGATGGCCTTGGCACCCTCGTACAGCCGCTCGATGTGGGCGCGCAGGAAGGGCACGCCGCCATTCACAAGCCGCAGGCCCTCCCACACGCCATCACCGAGAATGAAACCGGAATCAAACACCGACACCACCGCTTCGGCCCGTGGCACCAGCTTGCCGTTCACGGAGATGAGAATGTTCAGGTTGCGCGGGTCGATCTTGAGGTCGTGGATGTTGGTCTGGGGCGTGCTCATGCGCCCCGATTAGCCGGATTTGCGTGGCCCGGCAAACGGCCTGCGGACGAACTGCGGCAAGGGGCCATCACCGGACTGCCAGGCACTCCGGTGATGGTTTCTTGGGTGATGCAGGATTCGGGATCAGCAAACGCCGCCGTTGCAACCGCCGCCAATGGCATGGCCGCCGCCCGCCACTGTCGCCGAGCCGCCGCTGCCGGAAGAGCCGCTGCCCGAAGAACCATTGCCGGAGGAATTGCTGGCGGAGGAGCCGCCGCCCGGTGATTTGGGAGTGTTTGATCCCGTCTGCCCGTTGCGGCCACCATCGAGATAGCGTTTCACAATCGTCACGGCCTTTGCCGGGCTGCTGTTGTTGGTGATGACAATGCAGTTGCCGCGGTTTCCGGTGGGGCAGCGCACGGTATGGCAGCTCCAGGTTCCGCTGGTCTGCGTGCAGACTTCATACTGGTTGTAGGTGCCCTGGCCGATGCCGCCGCCGCCCTGCGAAATGCATTGTCCGGGACGGCCCCTGTCATTGGCGCAGGCTTCGCTGAAAGCGGAGTCCTTGACCTTGATCTGCTTCACGCTTGCATGCGCCGGAACAACCAGCACGGCGGCAGCGGCCACAAGACAGGAGATTGTGAGTTTCAACATGACGAGCCCTTTTCTTGAAACGCCCCTTCGCCCGGTCTTGATAATGTGCATGGAACGTGACCCGCATCTCCCGCACGGGAGAATGATCAGCGCGGCCGCAATGGCGGCGTGAGATCGCGGATGAGATTCTGCAGATCTCGTTGATTCCCGGTTTCGGTTTTCCCGAAAATTGAATCGAGCTGGCTTTTCACCGTGCCATCCGAAACGCCTTGCGCGATTGCGATCTCGGCCCGCGTGCGTCCCTGGGCGATGTGGGTGGCAACACGCTTTTCGGCCGGCGTTAGCCCGAACAGGGCGGCCAGCGCTTCAATGGCCGGAAGTGGATCCATGCCGGCTTCGGCGATGAAGATGGCGGCTGCGCCTTCACCCACGCGGCCGGCTGACGACCGACGTTGCAGTGGCAACACATGCGCCACCGCCGAGCGTTGGACCTGACCCACAGGCAGATTGATGCCGCGTGGTCCAAGCGCAAATTCGCTGCGTTCCGATTGTGCCACACACCGCGCGATGCTGGCTTGGGCCATGGCATTGGCGAAAGCCAGCTTGCCAGAGGGCGCACCAGCCAGTTCGCCGTGGCGGAGGATGTCTTCCGCGCTGGCATTGGCATAGAGCAAGCGCATGTCGGCGGAGACGACGAAAAGGGCATTCACCAGCTCGCCCAGAATCTCCTTGTAGACTTCGCCTTCATTCAGGCGCGTGCCGAACAGGTCGCCAATCATGACGGCGCGCCGGATGTGCGGGGCGACCAGTCCGAGATCATCAAGTTGACCTTGCGTGATCGGTGCCCGGTCCTCTCCCGTGGTGATCACGAGAGTGCCAACACGGGTATTCTGCTTCACGATAGCAAGGCAGAGTGCATCCGCCAGCTTGTTGGGTGTGAACCACTCCCGGCCGAGGCGGGAGTCGAGCATCAACTCGCGCGCACCCGGTCCATGCAAATTGTAGATCGTGTCCATCGTGACAGGAACATCAAGTTCCATGCGCGGAATGACACTGTAGAACGGCATGTCAGGCGCATAGGTCGTGACGAGGGGCTCTAGGATGACGGGGTCACCGAAAGCGCTGGCGAACCGCGCTTCATTGGTTTGCGGCTCGAGCACGGCCATTGTGGTGATCACGCCCTCGTAGCGGCGGGTAAGGTCGCCAAGCACGGTGGGCCACAGGCCAGGCTCGGCAACGCAGTCATAAATCTTGCCCACAAGATCGGAATGGGCACGCAAGGAGTCTGGAATCATCTGCACGGCGCCCAATGTGAAGCGGCTGCGCCAGTGCGGCTTCCCCCGTACGGGGGATAGGTTTCAGGGTGTGGACTTGTCATCATCATGCCAGGCCACATCAGGCGGTGTCTGCCCGCCGCCTTTATCAGCCGCAAAGACACGGGCGATTTCGGCGCGGGACTGTTTGGCAAGATCAATCAGCTTTGACTCGTCGTTGGCATGGGCAGCCGACGTTCGCAAGAGCTTCTCGTCAAGGGCACGGAAGCGCGTGATGGTGCGCTGCGCCTCGTAGGGGTGAACGCCAAGTGCCATGAGGGCATCCTTGGCAAGGTCCATCGAGGAGCCGAAGACCTCGCGATAGACATTGTCCACGCCTTCGCGAATGAGGTCATAGGCGTGCGACCGGTCGAAAACGCGCACCAGCAGCTTGAGATGGGGAAAGTTGTGTCTGGCGATCTTCACCAGTTCGGTGGCCTTCTCGCGGTCATCAATGGCAATGACCATCACCGTGGCCTCCTTGGCGCCAGCCGCCTCCAGCAGGTCAAGCCGCAAGGCATCGCCATAGAACACCTTGAATCCGAAGCGCCGCAGCGTATCCACTTGGGACGAGTCGAGATCAAGCACGACAGTCCGCTTGCCCTGGGCATTGAGCACGCGACCGATGGTCATGCCGAAACGGCCATGCCCCGCGATGATGACATCGGCACCTGAGTGGGAAACCGCATCATGGTCGCGCAGGAAATCGCCATCGGCAAAGCGCGGTTGCAGTACTTTCTCGTCGAGCATCATGAGCAGCGGCGCCGCGGCCATGGACAAGGCGATCACGGCCGTGAGCAATCCCGGCATGTCGCCGGTCAGCAGGCCGAGACCGGCGCAGAAGGTTATCAGGACAAAGCCGAACTCTGAGCCTTGCGCCAGCGCAAAGGAGAAGCGCGAGGTGTCCGGTCCGTTCAATCCGAACAGCCTCGCCAATCCGAAGTGGGTAGCAAGTTTCAGCAGGATGAATGCCGTGAGGCTGAGGCCGAGAAGCATGGGACCGGATGCAATCAGAGAGAAATCAATGCCCGCTCCAACTGCAATGAAGAAGATGGCCAGCAGCAGTCCCTTGAAGGGTTGCAGGTCCATCTCCAGCTCATGGCGGTACTCGCTGTCGGCGAGCACAACACCCGCAAGGAAGGTGCCCAGCGCAGCCGAGAGCCCGACGAGCCCCATGAGCAGGGTGATGCCGACAACGATGAGCAGGGCGAAGGCCACGAAGATTTCGCGCGTGCCCGTGTCTGCCACGATGCGGAACAGGGGCCGCATGAGATAGCGGCCTGCCACCAGCACAAGCCCGACGGCGCCGATGGTGAAGAGCGCCTGTGCCCAGACCGGATAGCCGGCAATCAGCGAGGCGGAATGGTCATCGCCGCCATGCGCACTCGCCACGGCCAGCAGCGGCAGCAGGGCCAGCATGGGAATGACGGAAATGTCCTGGAACAGCAGGACCGAAAAGACCGATTGCCCGACAGGTGTCTTCAGCGTGCCCTTTTCCTCCATGGTCTGCAGCACGATCGCGGTGGAGGAGAGTGCGAGAATGAGGCCGATGGCAAGGCTCTCGCGCCAGCCGCTGCTGATCACGAGTGACGCCGCGCCCACCACCAGTGCCGTGCCCGCGACCTGCAGGAGGCCAAGGCCGAATATCTTCTGGCGCAACTGCCAGAGCTTCGATGGTTCCAGTTCAAGGCCCACGAGAAAGAGCATCACGATGACGCCGAACTCGGCGAAATGCTTCACCGCCTCGCCTTCATTCCCCACCAGTCCCAGCACTGAAGGGCCGATGATGGCACCAGCGGCTAGGAAACCCAGGACGGAGCCGAGCCCCAGCCGTTTGGCAATGGGCGCGGAGATCACCGCTGCCGCAAGATAGAGAAGGGAACCGAGCAGGAAATCATTGAGGCTCACAGTGCATGCCTCCGCTTGAAACCGTCGGGCAGGTGATATCCCGCCGCCAGGTGTTCGGTTGGATCGATCTTGCCCCTCGCAAAACCCTCAATCAGCTGCCGGTAGCTTTCGGCGGCCGTTGCAAGATCGCCAGCGCTCTGCTTGCGCGCTGCATAGACGACAAATGGTGCGAGATAAGCCATGCCACACAGATGGGCCGTCTGGTTGAAGGGCGCCAGCAGATCTTCGATGGTGAAACGGTTGCGGCCCTTGGCATGGTAGAAGTCCGCCCGCCCGCCTGTGCTGATTGCAGTCATGAGATACTTGCCAGCGAGCATGGTTCCACCCGCGCCATAGGCCCAGCCCGCCTCCAATACGATGTCGAGCCATTCCTTGATGATCGCCGGTGCCGAATACCAGTAGAATGGATGTTGCAGGACGATGAGGTCATGGGCCAGCAGGATCTCCTGCTCGGTCTCGGCATGGATGTTGAAATCGGGATAGAGCGCATAGAGATCGCGCAGGGTGACGCCAGCAATGCCCTCAAGGGCTCGTGACATGGCACGCTGGGCGATGGACTGGACTGTTCGCGGATGGGCGGCAAGAATGAGAACGCGCATGCGGTTGACTATGGTGGGCTTTGCCATCCTTGTGAAGTCTGGCGTTGCCTCCGGCTGAAGGGCGTCCACACCGCCTTCAGCCCCTCGAGGACGAACAGCAAGGAGGCGGCGGCCGCGCCAGCCAGAGCCATGTCGGTCCACGACAGGTTGCCGAAACGGAAGAGAGTGGCGGCAGGCGCCCAGAACAGGCTCAGCGCCATCACGGCAAAAACGGTCAGCAGCACCGCCGTCAGGGCACGGTTGCCACGCGTGAAGGCCTCGACGAGGGATGACGAGAAGCTTCGGTCAACAAAGATGAGCGCGATGAGTGAGAGCACCAGCGTGATGAATGTAAGGGCGCGCACTTCATTGTCCTGCATGCCACTGGACTGGGCGTGGAGATAGACTGCCGCCACCGTGGCCAATGCAAGGCCACCCTGCATGACACTCCATCCGATCAGCGCGCCGTCGAACAAGGGCTCCTGCGGATCACGCGGTGGGCGGTTCATCGTGTCCCGTTCTTCGCCCTCTGCCTCGAAGGCCAGCGAGCACACGGGATCAATCACCATTTCCAGGAAGGCGATGTGGATGGGGGTGAACAGCACCGGCATGCCAAACAGCAGGGGGGCGAGCGCCAGTCCCGCGATCGGCATGTGCACCGAAAGGATGAAGCCCATCGCCTTGCGCAGGTTGTCATAGATGCGCCGCCCCAGCGACACCGCCGTGACGATGGAGCCGAAGTCATCGTCGAGCAAAACGATGGATGATGCTTCGCGCGCCACATCGGTGCCGCGCCCGCCCATGGCAATTCCGATATGGGCGGCTTTCAGGGAGGGCGCGTCGTTGACGCCGTCGCCCGTCATCGCAACGATTCCGCCATTGGCCTTGAGCGCCTGCACAATGCGCAGCTTCTGGTCCGGCAGGACGCGGGCGAAGACCTGCACGGTGTTTACCAGCCTGCGCAGCGTGTCATCGTCGCAGGCCAGGACGTCGGACCCGGTTGCCACCGCACCGTCAGCAATGCCCGCCTCGTCGGCAATGGCCCGTGCGGTTGCAGGGTAGTCACCTGTGATCATGATGACGCGAATGCCGGCCGAGCGGCACAGGCGCATGGCCTCCGGCACGCTGGCGCGCAGCGGGTCCGAAAGTCCGGCAAGGCCTTCAAAGACGAAGTGGAAGCCGTGCGGCGTGTCGGGCAGTGCGCCGCGATGCTGTGCGCGGGCCACACCGAGAACCCGGTAGCCCTTTGCCGCCATCTCATCAACCGCCGCCGCCATGCGCTTGCGTGTGGCGGGCGGGCGTTTGCAAAGCGTGGCAATGGCTTCGGGCGCGCCCTTCGTGGCAACCATGGCAGCCGCAACGCCCTCCTTGGTCCACACCTGTGTCACGGCCAGCAGGTCCGGTGTGAGGCCATGGCTTCTGGCCAGCGTGAATCCGGCATGGGCGTCCGGGGCCCGAGCGGCAAAGGCACGGTCCATCGGGTCGAACGCTTCCGGTGCGGATGCAAGTGCTGCCGTGTTCAGCAGCGGCATCACGGCTGCGGGCACCGCGGTGCCCAGATCGACCCAGCCGCCCTTCAGCTGCCAGACTTTCGTCACCTGCATCCGGTTTTCGGTCAATGTGCCGGTCTTGTCGGTGCACAATATGGTGGCGGAGCCCAGTGTTTCGATGGCGGCCGCGCGCCGTGTCAGCACGCGTGAGCGCGACAGCCGCCAGGCGCCCATGGCCATGAACACGGTGAGCACCACCGGAAACTCCTCCGGCAGCATGGACATGCCCACGGCGATGCCGGCAAGAGCGCCTTCCAGCCAGTTGCCGCGCAACAGTCCGTGCAGGAGCACCAGCGCGAGACTGACGGCAATGCCCGCCGCCGCAAACAGCTTCACCATGCGCCGGGTTTGTTGCTGCAGGCGAGGGGGCTCAAGCGCGATGTTCCGCAGAGATTGGCCGATCTTGCCGATCTCGCTCAAAGGACCTGTCGCCACCACTTCTGCCTTGCCGCTGCCGCGCACGATGAGTGAGCCGGCAAAAACGCGGCCCGCCATGTCTGCCGCGCCGGATACCCGCTTTTGCACGGGCACGGATTCGCCCGTCAGCAGGCTCTCGTCAGCCCGCAGCTCGCTGGCGGTCATCAGAACGGCGTCAGCAGCCACCCGGTCGCCTTCTCCAACCACCAGAAGGTCTCCGCGCACCACTTCGCGCCCGGCGATGCGGGCAAGTTGTCCGTCACGGATCACAAGTGCGCGCGGGCTGGTGAGATCGCGCAGCGCTTCGAGCACGCGTTCCGTGCGTGTCTCCTGGATGACGGTGATGATGACGGAGAGGCTGGCGAAGGCCAACAGGATCAGGGCTTCCGCCAGATCCCCGATCAGCAGGTAGATGCCACCGCCCGCCAGCAACAGCGCCAGCATCGGCTCGCGCAGCACTTCCGCGACAATGCGCAACGGTGTGCGCCGGTCAGGCCGGGGCAACTCGTTCGGACCGTCCGATTGCAGTCTGGCCAAGGCCTCCGCCGTGCTCAACCCGTGGCGTACCTGCCCAGCCATCAACCGCTCCACCTTATAGGTTCTTGTTAAAATGTAGGGTGCGCTTCGGCCAAGCCCAATATGCCGATGGTGTCACGAAATCAGCACTGGACCGTCAAGCGATATGACAATACAACGATTGCGTGTGACATGCATCGGGGGACGCATTTGAGTGGTGCGATAAACACAGCCGCGTTCAAGGTGACAGACAGTGAAGACGAGCTGTGGCGCAAGCTTCATGAAGTGATGAAGGAAAGGCTTGGCACGACTGCCATCGTGTATGGATTTGCACATAGCGTGCATCTGGCAGACAGGGTGGGGTTCACACGCAGCCTGCTGCTGAAAAACAGCCACAGTAATGACTATCTCTCCCATTTCAGCATGGCAAACTTTCTTGAAGACGATGTGTCGGTGGCAATGCTCTATGATGGCGTCGGGCCGTTTCTATGGCATGAGATCGACAACCTTCCCGGTCTGACAAACGCCCAGCGCCAGCGCAACGCGCTGGATGACGCCCTGCAACTCAGCGCGGGAGTGACCCTGGGTTTCCGCTTTGCAGGCGGGCGCGGGTACGGAGGTATCGGCCTCGCCTCACGCGGAATGTCAACGCGGCAATTCGAGGAGATGTGGAGGGCCGATGTGGCTGGTCACATGGCCGTGCTGACAGCGTTTGACCACCTCATGCGGCCCGCCATGGTGAAGAACCGCCTGCAACTGACGCGGCGGGAGAAGGAGTGCCTGTCGCTCGCCGTGGGAGGCATGTCCGCCAAGGAGATCGGCCTTCACCTCGGAATTGCGGAGAAATCCGTGTTCAACATCCTCGACAGGGCAAGAAAAGCCCTCCACGCCGCCAGCACAATCGAAGCCGTGGCCAAGGCGCTCGTTTACGAGCTGATTTGAGAAGTATCTTCAAAAGCACAAACCGCCCGGGCCAGGCCGCAGGCGGTTTGAAAATCTGGTGAACCCTTTTGATCAGGTGCGGTATTGCTGGATGCGCGTGGTGCGCAGGCCGGCAAGGCCGTTCTTGTCGAGGGCGCGCTGCCAGGAGAGATATTCCTCCGTTGTCAGCGTGTAGCGCTCACAGGCTTCCTCGAGGGACAGGAGGCCCCCGCGCACCGCTGCAACCACCTCAGCCTTGCGCCGGATGACCCAGCGGTGGCTGCCTGGCGGCGGCAGATCGGCGATCGTCAAAGGGCTCCCATCGGGGCCGATGACGTAATTGACGCGGGGACGCAACTGACCGTTCATACGCAAACTCACTCACACACACCGGGCCTGCGCAACTGGCGCTTCACTGGCCCAACTGACAGTCACCCTACGTGGCGCGCCTTAATTTTGGCCTAAACGCTTATGAAGAAAGTGCAAATTCAGGCGCATCGGCTGGCACATTTTGGAACAGGAGCGGCTTTTGCCTGCGCCTGTGGGTTGAGGCACTGAACAAATCGTGTGAAACCGAAGTCGCCTGCCCTGTGACAGCGATGTTGCCTTTCCGGGCCCGCAGCGCCATTGAGGCCCCATGTCCCTGACGCTCACCCCAGACGTTCTGGCTCTCGTGCACGAGGCCATGTCACTGCCCGGAAACCCGGCGCAGCACAGGGTGGTGTGCGCCATGTCAGGGGGGGTCGATTCGTCCGTCGCGGCCGCACTCCTGAAGGCGGCCGGTTACGATGTCGTTGGCATCACGCTTCAGCTTTATGATCACGGCGAAGCC
>CALMZX010000153.1 GCA_937870685.1 uncultured Alphaproteobacteria bacterium | reverse complement strand
AGCTGCCCGACCAGCAGTTCGCCAACCTCTACTGGTTCCGCTACGACTGGTTCAATGACGAGAAGAACAAGGCCGACTTCAAGGCCAAGTATGGCTATGACCTCGGTGTTCCCGTCAACTGGTCGGCATACGAAGACATCGCCGAATTCTTCACGGGCCGTGAAATCGACGGCAAGAAGGTCTTCGGCCACATGGACTACGGCAAGAAGGACCCGTCCCTCGGCTGGCGCTTCACCGACGCCTGGCTCTCCATGGCCGGCAACGGCGACAAGGGCATTCCGAACGGCCTGCCGGTTGACGAATGGGGCATCCGTGTGAACGAGAAGTCGCAGCCGATCGGCTCGTGCGTCGCCCGTGGCGGTGACACCAACGGCCCGGCCTCGGTCTACTCGATCGCCAAATACCTCGAGTGGCTGAAGAAGTACGCGCCGCCGGAAGCCCAGGGCATGACCTTCGGCGAAGCCGGTGCACTTCCTGCCCAGGGCTCCATCGCCCAGCAGATCTTCTGGTACACGGTGTTCACCGCCGGTACAGTGACGGAAGGCCTGCCCGTGGTGAACGCCGACGGCACGCCGAAGTGGCGCATGGCTCCTTCGCCGCATGGCGTGTACTGGAAGGAAGGCATGAAGCTTGGCTATCAGGACGCCGGTTCGTGGACCATTCTCAAGTCCACCCCGGATGACCGCGCCAAGGCGGCCTGGCTCTATGCCCAGTTCGTCACCTCCAAGACCGTTGACGGCAAGAAGTCCGACGTCGGCCTGACCTTCATCCGTCAGTCCACGCTCGACCTCCAGCACTTCACCGACCGTGCGCCGAAGCTCGGCGGCCTGATCGAGTTCTACCGCTCGCCGGCCCGCCTGCAGTGGTCGCCGACCGGCACCAACGTTCCTGACTATCCGAAGCTGGCTCAGCTCTGGTGGCAGAACATCGGTGACGCGTCGTCGGGTGCCAAGACGCCTCAGGAAGCCATGGACGCTCTCTGCGCCGAGCAGGAAAAGGTCCTTGGCCGTCTCGAGAAGGCTGGCGTCCAGGGTGACATTGGTCCGAAGCTCGCCGACGAAAGCGATCTGGCCACCTGGAACGCGACCGCTGTGGCTGCCGGTGGCCTTGCCCCGCAGCTGAAGATCGAGAACGAAAAGGAAAAGCCGATCACCGTCAACTACGACGAGCTGATCAAGTCCTGGCAGAAGTAATCGGTCTGCCCGTTTGAAAGAGCCGCCCGGACGCAAGTCCGGGCGGTTTTCTTTTTTGGTTTGCGGCGCTCCGCTGCGGGCCGCTTTGAACCGGCGCCGCAGGCCTACCCTTTGCCCGCGCCCGTGCCCTTGCCCGGATTGAGGTAATGCTTTTCCAGCGCGGCACCCGTGAGGCGCAGGTTGTGGGCCGTGGTTTCCTCCGCCCGGAACAGCACGCCCACATAGAGCAGGGCGACAAGGAAGAGTTGGCTCAGGCGCCCTTCCAGGAAATCGCCATGCAGCGGCACCACCTGCTGGCTCGCCCCCCAGGTCGTGAGGCAGACATGGGCCGCGCGCGCCACCTCCGAGTCCGCTGCGCTGGTGATGGCCAGCGTGGTCGCCCCGTTCTCCCGCGCCAGCAGCAGCGCATCGGACACGGTGCGGGTGCTGCCGGTGTGGGAAATGCCCACCACCACATCATCCTGTGTGAGCTTGGCGGCGATGATGGTCTGGGTATAGCCATCGCGGTAGCTGGCCGCGTCAAAGCCCGCCTTGAGGAAGAGATGCGCGGCCTCGTCACAGATCGCCGCACCGCCGCCCACGCCGACAAAGATGATCTTGCGCGCCTTGCTCAGTGCTTCCACGGCCTGCTCCAGCCGCTGTGCATCCAGCATGCGCTGCGTGCCCTCCAGCCCGGCCACCAGAAGCGACAGCAGCTTGCCGCTGGTCTGGATGAGGGAATCGCCTGCGGCAATTTCCACCGGAATGTTGGCGAAGGCCCCACCTGGCCGTGCCCCTTCGGCCACCGACAGCTTGAGATCGGGAAAGCCCTCATAGCCCAGCGCCCGGCTTACCCGGCTGATGGTCGCCTCGCTGACACCCAGCTTGCGGCCCAGCTCGGTGATCGAGGAGTCGAGACGTGTTCCGGCATTGTCACGCAGGTAGTCCGCCACCACCCGCTCGGACTTGCGCAGGCTGCCGTAGCGCTCCTGTATCCGTTCCAGAAGGCTTCCGTGGAGCGGTGCGCTGACGCCGGAACTCTCGCTCATGCTGTGCTTGCCCTCTGACTGTCCTGAAATTCGTGCCGGGAACGTATGCGGTTGCTGGAGGCCGTCACATTGTCACAAGCGGAAAAAAGTTCCACACTTTTGACAGGCACCGCAGGCTTTTTGTATCTGTTGGGTCCCGTGCAAGACCGTGCAGGGAGGTCCGGGCAGCGCTTCACCCGATCCTGAAAACCACAACAGCAGTTTTTGGCAAGAATTTTCAGGAACTGTTTCGGACTGTGGAAAAAATGCTGTTGTGGGCGCGGTTGACCGTTGTTTCGATAGTCCCTTTCCGGCGCTCAGATGATCAATTAAAAGATTTATAAACTGTGTTTTGGTGATGATACTTCAGGACCATGTTGAACCCGAATCCCGGACCTTGGGGTTTGTGTAGAAAATTTTACTCGACAGCATCAAGGGCCGGTGTTAGTCACGAGCCTGACCGTGCACTGCGGGCCCAACAGGATTTCAGGATTCATGCCAGCATCAGCCAAACGCGCCAACGCTCCCTCCGCCGAACTTCTGGAAAAACTTTTCAGGACGGCCTACAAAATCCGTGTCTTCGAGACCGAAGGCATCAAGCTCTACCGCCAGGGCCTGATCCGCGGCTACTTCCATCCCTATCTCGGGCAGGAAGGCATCGCCACCGGCGTCTGCGCGGCCCTCTCCGAGGGCGACATCATTGCCTCCACCCATCGCGGCCACGGTCACTGCATTGCCTGGGGCGCCGACGTGAAGAAGATGGTTGCCGAACTCTTGCAGAAGGAATCGGGCTACTGCCGCGGCTACGGCGGCTCCATGCACATTGCCGACATTTCCAAGGGCAACCTCGGAGCCAACGGCATCGTCGGTGCGGGCACGCCGCTCGGCGTGGGCGCGGCCTTGGCCAACCAGATCAAGGGCAATGATGCCGTCACCGTCACCTTCTCCTCCGATGGCGGTTCCAACAACGGCACTTTCCTTGAATCCCTCAACCTCGCCGCCATCTGGAACCTCTCCTATGTGCTGGTGATCGAGAACAACCACTATGCCGTGTCAACGCGCATCGAGGATTCGACCCGCGAACCCGATCTTTACAAGCGTGGCCTCGCCATTGGTGTGGAAAGCCACCAGGTGGATGGCAACGATCCGCTCGCCGTCTATCACTTGATGCGCGATGCCGTGCAGAAGTGCCGGGAAGGCAAGGGCCCCATCCTGATCGAGGCCAAGACCTTCCGCCACATGGGCCACCACGTGAACGATCCCGGCAAATACATGCCGGAGAAGGAACTGGCCCACTACAAGGAGCGCGATCCCGTCGACCGCGCCCGCAATGCCCTGACTGAGATGACCGGCATCGACAAATCCCAGATTGACGCCATCGAAGAGGCGATCCGCAAGGAATTCGACGACGCCGTGGAGTTCTCCAAGGCCAGCCGCGAAATCACGCTGGCGGAATTCCAGCAGTTCATCGACAGCTACTGAGCGCGCAAGAGAGAGTACGAACAATGACACGCGAAATCATGTACCGTGACGCGCTCCGCGAGGCGATCGACGAGGAAATGGCGGCGAACCCGCTGGTCTTCATCATCGGCGAGGGCATTGCCGAACGCGGCGGCTCCTACAAGGTGACCGAAGGCCTGCTTGGCAAGTACGGCCCCAAACGCGTGCGCGACACGCCCATTGCCGAAGCCGGCATGATCGGTGTTGGTGTTGGCGCTGCCATCGCCGGCGCGCGCCCCATTGTTGAAATCCTCTATGTGGACTTCGCCATGCTCGGCATGGACATGCTGGTGAACCAGGCCGCCAAGTTTCGCCTGATGACCGGAGGCAACGGCCGTGTGCCCTTCATCATGCGCACGCAGGGCGGCACCGGCGGCGGTGTCGCGGCCCAGCATTCGCAAAGCCTCGAAGCCATGTTCTATCACGTGCCGGGCCTCAAGGTGGTGATCCCGTCACAGCCGGCTGACGCCAAGGGCCTGCTCAAATATGCCCTGCGCCAGCAGGACCCCGTGATCTTCCTCGAGCACAAGCACCTCTACATGACCAAGGGCCCGGTGCCCGAGGGTGAACTGGTGATCGAATTCGGCAAGGCCGACATCAAGCGCCCGGGCAAGGATGTCACCATCATTGCCTGGTCCAACATGGTGCCGCGCGCCCTCGAGGCTGCCGCGAAACTCGCCGAAGAAGGCATTGAGGCGGAAGTGCTGGACCCCCGCACGCTGGTCCCCCTCGACAAGGAGGCCATCCTCGCCTCCGTCGCCAAGACCAACCGCGTGGTGATCGTCCAGGAAGCGGTCCGCCGTGGCGGTGTCGCGTCTGACATCTGCTCCATCATTCAGGAAGAGGCCTTCTATTCCCTCGATGCTCCCGTCGAGATCGTGGCCGGCCTCAACATTCCGGTGCCCTTCAACCTGGAACTGGAAAAGGCCAGTGTGCCGCAGGTGCCTGACATCATTGCCGCCGCCCGCCGCACCCTCCACCTTCAGCCCCGCGCCCTTGCCGCGCAATAACCGCACGCCAGCAGTTGAGATAAAGACATGACCCTGCACGTCCTTGAGAAACTCGCCGCAACCAATCCCGAATGTGAAATCTGGTGGGATTCCTCGCCGCTGGTCTATGCCGGCTGGAAGGAGAAGATGATCAAGGATGCGCCGCCCGAGAAGAAGCAGGCGTGGACCGAACAGCTGACGCGCCTGTTCGACGAGGAGACGTTGAAGGCAAAGGGCACCATGGGCTTCCGCGGTGTCACCACCAATCCACCCCTGTCGTTGCAGGCCCTCCAGGCCAACCCTGCCTTCTGGGCGGGCGAAATCCGCAAGATCGCGGCACGGCACGGCAAGAACGACATCGAAGGCATCTATTGGGAAACCTATCTCGACGTGGTGCGCCGTGGTGCCGATCTCATCCGCAAGGTCTATGACACCTCCAACGGCAAATACGGCGTCGTCTCCGGTCAGGTCGATCCGCGTTTCGTGAGCGAAGGCGAGGTCATGCTGGCCCAGGGCCTCGAACTGGCGAAGATCGCCCCCAACGTCATGGTGAAAATTCCGGGCTCCAAGGAAGGTTACGAGGTCATCGAGGAGCTGACCGCTCGCGGCATCTCCACCAACAACACCACCTCCTTCACCGTGCCGCAGTACATCGCCTGCATGAATGCCGTTTCGCGCGGCCTTGCACGTGCCAAGAAGGCGGGCATCGACACCAGCCGCTGGCGCTCGGTCATCACCCACATGTCGGCACGCCTCGGCAACATCGGCGACCTCAAGGCCCAGGCCGATGCGCGCGGCATCGCGCTCTCGCCGGAAGACATCCTGCACGGCGAAACGGCCGTGATGAAGCGTGCCTACTTCCACGGCAAGAACGCCGGCCACCCCAGCAAGATGCTGCAGTGTTCCATGCGCGTGTCCGATGCAGGTCCGGGCGGCAGCGCGTCGTCGTGGCACATCTCGCGCATTGCCGGCGGCGACTTCGTCTACACCTGCCCGCCCGGCTACATCGCCCAGCTGATGCAGGCCGAAGACCGTCTCCCGCCCTTTGATGCCAATGCCATCAACGAGGAAGAACCGAAGGACGTGATCGCCAAGCTGATGCGCATTCCCTACTTCCGCCAGGCCTACGAGCCTGATGGCATGAAGCCCGAGGAATTCTCTCGCTTCGGTGCCTTCGCCGCGACCGCAACCGAATTCGCAGGCGCAACCCGCAAGACCGTGGATTTCGTGGCCCAGGCCGTGGAAGCCGCGCAGAGCGCCGCCTGAGCAAAGGAACTGACACAATGGCCCGCCCCATTCTCATGCCCCAGGTCGGACAGGATCTGACGGAAGGCAAGGTTGTCGCCATCAAGGTGAAAGTCGGCGACAAGGTGAAGAAGGGCGACATCGTCGCCGAGGTGGAATCTGAAAAAGCCACCTTCGACGTGGAAGCCTTTGAAACCGGCACCATCATCGACATCCGCTACAAGGTGGGTGACAACGCCACCGTGCTCCAGCCCCTCATGATGGTGGGCGACGAAGGCGAAGTCGCATCTGCCGCAGTGCAAGCGGCGGCACCGCCAGCGGCTGCTGCGGCTCCCGCTTCACCCCCTGTGACTCATGCGACGATGAACGCGCCCGCGACCGCCGCGGCAGTGACCTCCCTGCACGCCGATGCGGGCTCGGGCCGTTCATCGCCGCTGGCCCGCAGGCTGGCCCGTGAAGCCGGTCTCGACATCCGGCAAATTCCCGGCAGCGGTCCCGGCGGCTCTGTTGTGATGAAGGACGTGGAGGCTTTCCGCCAGTCCGCCGCGGCGACTGCCACTGTCCTGAACTTTGCCGGCGCTGCGCGTGCCCAGCCGCCGGGTGATGATCAGGTGCTCAAGCTCTTCGCTGAAGGCTCCTATGATCTCGTGCCCCATGACGGCATGCGCAAGACCATCGCGCGCAGGCTTTCGGAATCGAAGCAGACCATCCCGCACTTCTATGTCTCCGTTGATGTGACGCTGGACCAACTGCTGGCACTGCGCGAACGACTGAACACCCAGGCCCCGAAGGATGCCGATGGCAAGCCCGCCTGGAAGATCTCCGTCAACGACTTCGTCATCAAGGCCATGGCCATGGCGCTGGCCAAGGTTCCCGACGCCAATGTCAGCTGGACCGAGAATGCCATGGTGAAACACAGGCACGCCGACATCGGCGTTGCCGTGTCCATCCCGGGCGGCCTCATCACCCCCATCGTGCGCAAGGCCGAAACCAAGGGACTGGCGCAGATTTCCGCCGAGATGAAGGACTATGCCCGGCGCGCCAAGGACCGGAAGCTGAAGCCCGAGGAATATTCGGGCGGCTCCGCGGCCATCTCCAACATGGGAATGCTGAACGTGAAGAGCTTCGGCGCCATCGTCAATCCGCCCCACGCCAGCATCCTCGCTGTGGGTTCCGGCGAAGAACGCGCCGTGGTGCGTGCCGGACAGGTTGTCGTCGTGCAGCAGATGACCATCACGCTTTCCACCGATCACCGCTGCATCGACGGCGCCTTGGGGGCCGAGTTCATCAATGCCATCAAGGGCTATCTCGAAGAACCGGGATTGATGCTGGTGTGACGGCAGGTCGAGGTGTTCCCGTTGCAGTGCGCCCGGCCACTCGCTATGCCCTGCTCCGGTAACGGAGCGTAGCGCATGGCGGCCAGGGGCACATTGATTTTCGATCTTGACGGAACGCTGGTCGACAGCGCCGGGGACATCGCGGGCTCGCTCGACACACTCATGCAGGAGCAGGGCCTCGCGCCCTTCGGGCTGGAGCAGGGCCGCAAGCTCATCGGCCATGGCATCGCCAATCTGGTGAAGGGCGCGCTGAAGCAGCGTGGAATCGCCGACATCGACGCCAAGGCGCCACCCCTCATTGCTCGCTTCACCGAAATCTATGGTGGCCGCCTGACCCGCCTGACCCGCGCCTACGCAGGTGTCGAGGAAACCCTCGGCGTGCTCCAGCAACAGGGCTGGCGCATGGGCATCTGCACCAACAAGCGTGAGGCCTTCGCCCGCCAGATCGTGGTTGATCTCCAGTTCTCGCCCTTCATCTCCTTCACCAGCGGCCCGGACACTTTTGGCGTGGCCAAACCCGATCCGCGCCAGCTGCTGGAAACGGCCAGGGCCGTGGACGGCGGCGCGCCGCTGGTGTTCGTGGGCGACTCGGAGGTGGACGTGGAAACCGGCAAACGCGCGGGCTGCCCGGTCATCGCCATGACCTATGGCTACACCAAGATTCCGCTGGCTGATCTGGCACCGGATGCCGTTCTCGACAGCTTTGCCGCCATCCCCGATGCCCTCACGCGCATTCTCGCCCCAGCCTAAGGACAAGCCCCATGCCCCTTCGCCTCTCGCTCAACGTCAATCCGCTGGTCAACCGCTTCGCCGATGTGGATGATCTCTGTGACACGATCGCGCAAAAGATCAGGGCGGGCTACATCCAGCTCAATCCGGAGTTCCTCAATCCCTCCTGGCCGTCCGCCGTGATTGCCAAGCGCGAGCGCCAGTTCCGCGCCGCCTTTGCCCGCAACCACATGCGTGCCACCTCGGTGATGACCTCAACCTATTCGCGCCTCAACCACATGGGGCATCCGGACGCGGACGTGCGCCGCTACTACGTCAACTGGTTCAAGACGCTGGCCGACATCGCGGGCGCCATCGGCGCCGACTCCATGGGCTCGCAGTTCGCCATCTTCACCCAGAAGGACTACAACGATGAAAAGCGCCGCGAGGAGTTGATCGACATTGTCATCGATTGCTGGCGCGAAGTCGCCGAGCACGCCAAGGCGGCAGGCCTGAAATATGTGTTCTGGGAGCCGATGTCCGTGGGCCGTGAATTCGGCCACACCATCGAGGAATGTCGCCGTTTCGACAAGCGTCTGGCCGCTGCAAAACTCGCCATTCCCTTCCGCATGATCGTCGACATCGACCATGGCGATGTCACCTCGTCCAATCCGGCGGACACCGATCCTTACGCCTGGGCTGCCGCCTTCCCGGTGGAAAGCCCAATCATCCATGTGAAGCAGTCCTCCATGAACAAGGGCGGACACTGGCCCTTCACCGCCCAGCACAACAAGGACGGCCGCATCCAGCCCGCGAAGCTCATCGACACGGTGAAGAAGGCGGGCGGCCACGACACCGAAATCTGCATGGAACTGTCCTTCCGCGAACGCGAACCCACCGACAGCAATGTGGTGGACGCGATCCGCGAATCCGTCGCCTTCTGGGAACCGCACATCGATACCGGCTTCAACGGACGGTAGGCGCAATCAGAAGACATCCGATTTTCATCCCTCCCCACAAGGGGGGAGGGAGCGTGTCGGCTCCAAACTGACATACGCCTATCAGTTCTTGACAAAATTCTGTCCATGGGATTCACTCCCGTCCCATGGCACGGGCAACCATCGAGGACGTTGCGGCGCGCGCTGGCGTCAGCGTGGCGACGGTGGACCGCGTGCTCAACGCCCGCTCCACGGTGCGACCGCTCAATGTGAAACGCGTGGAAGCGGCGATCCGCGCCCTCAACTATCACCCGGACCGGCTGGCGGCGCGCCTTGCCCGCGGCCGCGAATACCGCTTCTGCTTTGTCCTGCCGGAGGGCGACAACGTCTTCATGAAGGGACTTGAGGACGAGATCGCCGCCCACACCAGCCACCTCGCCGCCGAACGCGTCGAAGCCGACATCCGCCACACCGATGTCTTTGATGCCGCCAAGCTGGCCTCCGCACTGGACGCGATCCACGGCTATGACGGCGTCGCTGTGGTGGCGCTCGACCACCCGCGCGTGCGCGAAGCCGTGAACGGCCTCATGGCGCGCGGCACCGAAGTGGTGACGCTGGTGTCGGACGTGCCGGGTGCGGCGCGCGCCCACTTCGTCGGCATCGACAATTCCGCCGCAGGCCGCACCGCCGCTACGCTGATGGGCCGCTTCCTGGGGGGCCGCGGCGGAAAGGTCGGCATCATCGCGGGCTCGCTCGCGCTTCGTGACCATGCCGAGCGCCATTTCGGTTTCGTGCAGGTGATGGGGCAGGAGTATCCATCCCTGCAACTCCTGCCGCTGCGCGAAGAGCGCGACAGCGCCAGCCGCACCGGCAAAGCCACGCGCGATCTCTTCGCGCACCACCCCGACCTGATCGGCCTCTACAATGTGGGGGCCGGGACCGATGGCATCATCGACACGCTGCGCCAGGCGGGACGGCGCGATGCCGTTGTGATTGCCCACGAACTCACAGCCTTTTCCCGCGCCGCCCTGATGGACGGCACGCTCTCCGCCGTCATTGCCCAGGACCCCGGCCATGAAATCCGCAGCGCCATGCGCGTGCTCATGGCGCGCTGCGACCGCCAACCCATCCTTGCGGCACAGGAACGCATTTCCATCGACATCTTCCTGCGGGACAACCTGCCATGATCGGCACCATGACCAGCACAAGCAAAGCGAGGCCCCATGTATCTCGGACTTGATTTCGGCACGTCCTCGGTGAAGGGCGTCCTCATTGATGCGAAGCAGAAGATCATCGCCATCGCATCGTCCCCCCTGAAGGTGTCGCGGCCCCAGTCCGGCTGGAGCGAGCAGAACCCGGAGGACTGGTGGAAGGCCACCAACAAGGTCATCGCGCAATTGAAAGCGGCAAAGCCCAAGGCCATCGCGGCGGTGGAGGGAATCGGCCTCTCCGGTCAGCAGCACGGCGCGACGCTGCTGGACAAGGACGGCAAGGTGCTGCGCCCCTGCATCCTGTGGAATGACGCCCGCTCCTTTGTCGAATGCCAGGAGATCATGGCGCGCGAGCCGCGGGCCGTGCCCTTCACCGGCAACATTCCGCTGGCGGGCTACACCGCGCCCAAGCTGGTGTGGGTGAAGAAGCATGAGCCGAGGGTTTTCGAGAAGGTGGCCAAGGTCCTGCTGCCCAAGGACTACATCCGCTACCGCATGACCGGCACCTATGGTTCCGACATGTCGGATTCCTCCGGCACCTACTGGCTGGACATCGCGGGCCGCAAATGGTCGGACATGTTGCTCGCCGCTTCCGACATGCGCCGCGACCAGATGCCGGAACTCTTCGAAGGCACCGATCCGACGGGACAGCTCACGCCTTCCGTCGCCAGGGCCTGGGGCATGCCCAAGCGCCCTGTGGTGGCAGGCGGTGGCGGTGACAACGCCGCATCGGCCTGCGGTATTGGTGCTGTCACCGATGGTGCAGGCTTCTTCTCCATCGGCACGTCAGGTGTGATGTTTGTCTCCAACGACAGGTTCTCGCCCAACGCCGAACGCTACGTCCATGCCTTTTGCCATGCCGTGCCCGGCACCTGGCACCAGATGGGTGTGATCGTCTCGGCAACCGCAAGCCTCGAATGGCTCTCCGGCGTGTTGCAGACACCCGCGCCGCAACTGACCAGGGCGCTCGGCACCAAGGTCAAGGGACCATCTTCAGCGCTGTTCCTGCCTTATCTTTCGGGTGAGCGCACGCCGGTGGGTGACGCGCAGGTCCGTGGCCTCATGATGGGCCTCGGCCACGAAACCGACCGCAACACCATGACCCACGCGGTGCTGGACTCGATTGCCTTCGCCTTCCGCGATTCACTTGATGCCTTGCGGGCCGGTGGCGCCACCATCAACCGCCTCATGGCGGTGGGTGGCGGCACCAGGTCCGAACTCTGGATGAAGATCATGGCCACGGTCATGGGTGTACCCATCGACCTGCCGGCTTCGGGCGAAGTGGGCGGTGCCTTCGGCGCGGCCCGCATGGGGCTTGTTGCATCGACGGGCGAGGACTTCCGCAAGGTCTTCACCAAGCCGAAGACGGCAAAAACCTTCACACCGGAAAAGTCGGCCAGCGCCGCCTATGACGACCAGTACCGTCGCTACACGCAAATTTATCCCGCCATCAAGGAGATCAGGCTCACATGACATTCTTCACAGCGAAGAAGGCGAAATACGAAGGCCCCAAGTCGAAAACCGAACTGGCCTTCCGCCATTACGACAAGAACAAGAAGGTGATGGGCAAGACCATGGCGGAGCATCTGCGCTTTGCCATGTGCTGGTGGCACTCCACCTGCTGGCCGGGCAGCGACCCGTTCGGCGGCGACACCTTCCTGCGGCCCTGGCACCACAGCACGGATGAAATGGCCGCCGCCCGCCAGAAGGCCGATGTGATGTTCGACGCCATGGACCTCACCTCGATCGACTTCTTCTGCTTCCACGACCGCGACATCGCGCCGGAAGGAAATTCGCTGAAGGAATCGAACGCCAACGTCACGGCCATCTCCAACTACATCGAAAAGAAGATGGCGAAGGGCAAGAAGAAGCTGCTCTGGGGCACGGCCAACATGTTCTCCAACCGCCGCTTCATGGCCGGTGCCGCCACCAATCCGGACCCGGATGTGTTTGCCTGGTGTGCCGCGCAGATCAAGCACTGCATGGACGTGACCAAGGGTCTGGGCGGCGCCAACTATGTGATGTGGGGCGGGCGCGAAGGCTACGAAACGCTGCTCAACACCAACATCGGCCATGAACTGGAAGCGGCCAAGCGCATGCTCGCACTGGTGATCGAGTACAAGCACAAGATCGGCTTCAAGGGTCCGATCCTGATCGAACCCAAGCCCCAGGAGCCGACCAAGCACCAGTATGACTACGACGTGGCCACGGTCTATTCACTGATCTCGTCACTCGGTGCCCAGAAGGACGTGAAGGTCAACATCGAACAGAACCACGCCATCCTCGCGGGCCACACCTTCGAGCATGAAATCGCGCTGGCTTCGGCCTTGGGCATCTTCGGCTCCATCGACCTCAACCGTGGTGACTACCAGTCCGGCTGGGACACCGACCAGTTCATCGTCGATGTGCCGGAACTGACCGTCGCCATGTATGAAATCCTGAAAGCCGGCGGCTTCACCACGGGCGGCATGAACTTCGATGCCAAGATCCGCCGCCAGTCCATCGACCCCGATGACCTGATCCACGCCCACGTCGGCTCCATGGATGCCTGCGCCAAGGCGCTGCTCAATGCGGCGGACATGATGGAGGATGCCAAGCTGCAGACCATTGTGGACGAGCGCTACAGCGGCTGGAAAACCGCGCAGAACAAGGCCATGCTCGCGGGCAAGGAAAGCCTCGAACAGATCGCCGCGCGGGTGGAGAAGAAGAACATTAACCCGCAGCCGAAGTCGGGGCAGCAGGAACGCCTCGAAAATCTCATCAACCGCTATTGCTGAACATCAATCGGGAGGACACACAATCATGGCAACAGACATCAAGGGCCCCGGCATTTTCCTGGCCCAGTTCGCGTGCGACGCGGCACCGTTCAATTCCTTCGAGGCGATCACCAAGTGGGCGGGCAAGCTCGGCTACAAGGGCGTGCAGGTGCCCACTTGGGACGGCCGCATGATCGACCTGAAGAAGGCGGCGGAATCGAAAACCTACTGTGATGAACTCAAGGGCATCGCCAAGCAGAACGGCGTGGAGATCACCGAACTCTCCACCCATTTGCAGGGCCATCTCGTCGCCATCCATCCGGCCTATGACGAGGCGGTGGATGCCTTTGCCCCGCCGCAGGTGCACGGCAACCCCAAAGCCCGTCAGGCCTGGGCCTGCGAACAGGTGAAGCTCGCCGCCAAGGCCTCGAAGAACATGGGCCTCAAGACCCATGTCTCCTTCTCCGGCGCGCTCGCCTGGCCCTTCCTTTATCCATGGCCGCCGCGCGCGCCCGGTGTTGTCGAGGAGGCCTTCAAGGAACTGGGCAAGCGCTGGACACCTCTGCTCGATGCCATGAAAGACAACGGCGTGAAGGTGGGCTTCGAGCTTCACCCCGGCGAAGACACATTCGATGGCGCCACCTTCGAGATGTTCCTCGCCGAAACCGGAAACCACGAGAGCTGCGGCATCAACTACGATCCCTCGCACTTTCTCTTGCAGCAGATGGACTATGTGGAATTCATTCACATCTACCACGAGCGCATTTTCGCCTTCCATGTGAAGGACGCAGAGTTCAACCCGAACGGCAGGCAGGGCGTCTACTCCGGTTTCCAGAACTGGACCAACCGCGCCGGGCGCTTCCGCTCTCTGGGCGATGGCCAGGTGGATTTCTCGGCGATCTTCTCGGCGCTGGCCCAGCACAACTATGACTCATGGGCCGTGCTGGAATGGGAATGCTGCCTGAAGGACGCAGCCCAGGGTGCCAAGGAAGGTGCCCCCTTCATCGAAAGCCACATCATCAAGACCACCGCCAAGGCCTTCGACGACTTCGCCGCCGGCAACAAGGACACCGGCAAGGCAAGGCGGATGCTGGGGCTGGAATAACATTGGTGTAACCCCCTCAGTCCTTCGGACAGCTCCCCCAAACGAGTTGGGGGAGCGCCACTTGCCCTCACCC
>CALMZX010000152.1 GCA_937870685.1 uncultured Alphaproteobacteria bacterium | reverse complement strand
CGCCACCCTCAATCAGCAGAAAGAGCTTGCGTTTGCCTTCGGAGGGCAGCGCTCTGATCCAGCTGAGCTACGGGTGCTGTGCGGAACGGCTATAGCGGAGGGCGGGGGCTGCTGCAATCGCGGCGAAGCGGCTTGCGCGGGAATGTTTACCGCTTGTTCACCACGAAACCATGTCGCCCTGCGGTGGCAAGCCGTTGCTGGCGTCTCGGGCGTCATACTTGCTTGTTCGCATGGGGGCGCACTCTTGTGCCGGCGCCGTGCCGGTCTGGAACAGGGAACGGAACAATGGCTGACGGGTTTGCGGCAAAGCAGCGGGTCGATTGGGTGGACTACGCGAAGGGCATCTGCATTGTCCTTGTTGTCCTGATGCATACCACCCTCGGCGTCGAGAAAGCCCTGGGCGAGACGGGTGGCCTCAATACTTTCATCCATTGGGCACAACCCTTCCGCATGCCCGATTTTTTCCTGATTTCCGGATTGTTTCTCGCCCGCCGCATGGATGCGCCGTGGCGGGACTTCCTCGACAAGAAAGTCGTTCACTTCCTCTATTTCTATGTCCTCTGGATGACCCTGCAATTGCTCGTCAAGGGGCCCGGCATCTGGCAGGAACAGGGACTGGCCGGACTGGCCTATGAATATGCGCTGGCAGTCCTCGAACCCTTTGGCACGCTGTGGTTCATCTACCTCCTGCCGGTGTTCTTCGTGGTGACGCGCCTGTTACGGCCACTGCCGCCGCTTCTCGTTTTGGCGGCAGCAGCCCTGCTGGAAATGGCGCCGATCCACACCGGCTGGATCATGATCGATGAATTCGCGGCCCGCTATGTCTATTTCTTTGCCGGATATTGGCTCGCTGGCCAGGTTTTCCGCTTTGCCGACCACATGGCGGGTCTCTCCACCGCTGCACTGTTCTCGGCCCTCGTCATCTGGGGGTTTGCCCACACGGAAGCGTTTCGGCTCGATCTCGTGACAGGTCCAGGCTTGGGCCTTGCAGCCGGATTCGTTGGCGTGGGCGCGGTGATTTCCGCTGGCATCCTGATGTCCCGGTTCCGTCTGGGCCATGCCCTTCGCTATCTCGGCGAGAATTCTATCGTGGTCTACCTGTCCTTCTTCCTCTTCATGGCGGCCGGCCGCACGGTGTTGCTGAAGCTGGTCCCGCAACTGGGTCCGGACATCATCTCCGGACTGGTCACTGTTGCCGGTCTGGTGGGCCCGGTCATACTGTTCTGGATCACGCGCAACACGTCGTTCCGGTTCCTCTTCCGGCGCCCGCGCTGGGCCCACATCCCCTCAGCGCCCAAGCTGGAAACCGCAGGCAAGGTCTGGCACAGTGCCGGGCATGAGCAACACTTCAAACGGACTCAAGCCCGGTGACCACCTCTACCTGATCGACGGATCGGGCTACATCTTCCGCGCCTATCACGCGCTGCCGCCGCTGACGCGCAAGAGTGACGGCCTGCCCGTGGGCGCGGTGCAGGGCTTCTGCAACATGCTGTGGAAGCTGCTGAAGGAAACAAATGCCGGACACAGGCCCACCCATCTCGCCGTGATCTTCGACAAGTCCTCGAAGACATTCCGCAACGACATCTATCCCGAATACAAGGCCCACCGCCCGGAACCGCCAGCGGACCTGCGCCCGCAATTCTCGCTGATCAAGCAGGCGACACGCGCCTTCAACGTGCCCGCCATCGAGCAGGCCAACTACGAGGCCGACGACCTGATCGCCACCTATGCGAGGCAGGCGGTGGAGGCTGGCGCAACGTGCCGGATCGTGTCCTCCGACAAGGACCTCATGCAACTGGTGAAACCCGGCGTGGCGCTCTACGACACCATGAAAGACAGGGAGATCGGTGAGGCGGAGGTGCTGGAGAAATTCGGCGTCACGCCGGACAAGGTCGTGGATGTGCAGTCGCTTGCCGGTGACAGCGTGGACAACGTGCCGGGTGTGCCCGGCATCGGCCTCAAGACGGGCGCGGAACTGGTCAACACCTATGGGTCGCTGGAGGCCCTTCTGGAACGGGCGGGCGAGATCAAGCAGAACAAGCGGCGTGAGAACCTGATTGCCTTTGCGGAGCAGGCGAAGCTTTCCAAACGGCTCGTTGTGCTCGATGAGAATGTTCCTGTCGAACACGCGGTGGGAAGTTTCGCCGTTGATGTGCCCAAGGCGGCCCATCTCATCGGTTTCCTCAAGACTCTCGAGTTCACGTCCTTCACGAAGAAAGTGGCAGGTGAGCTGGATGCCGACATGGCGGCCATCGAACCGGTGCCTGTCGAGATCAGCCACTGGCCGCCGGAAGGGGGCGTCGACGCCGCGCAGGCGGATGCTCCACGCCGCCGCTTCGAGCGTCCGGCGAAGCAGGATGCCGCGCAGGCGCAGGGAGAAGCGTTGCCCGTCGCGGACGGAGCCGGTGACATGGAGGCCTGGCTGCGCGCAATTCCGGTCAACCATCAGGCCTATGAAACGGTCACATCACTGGAGGTGCTGAAGCGCTGGATTGCGGCTGCTGAAGAACAGGGCTTTGTCTCCTTTGATACAGAGACGGACTCGCTTGATGCCATGCAGGCGCGACTGGTCGGCGTGTCGCTGGCGCTGGCGCCCGGAAAGGCCTGTTATGTGCCGCTCAATCACAAGAGCGCCGGTGACGGCCTGTTCGGTGGCGACCGCATCGGCGAACAGCTTCCGGAAAAGGATGCACTCTCGCTGCTGGCGCCCTTGCTGCGCGCGCCTGCCGTGCTCAAGATCGGGCAGAACCTGAAATACGACATGCTGCTGCTGAAGCAGAAGGGCATTGATATCGCTCCCATCGATGACACCATGCTCATGTCCTACGCCTTCGAATCCGGTGACGTGGGCCACGGCATGGATGAGCTGTCGGAGCGGCACCTTGGCCACAAGCCCATCAGCTACAAGGAGGTCGCGGGCTCGGGCAAGAATGCCCTTACCTTCGACCGTGTCGCCATCGACCGTGCCACGCAATATGCGGCGGAAGATGCCGACATCACGCTGCGCCTGTGGATGCTCTTTCGCCAGAAGCTCCTCAAGGCGCGCAAGATGACAGTGTATGAAACGCTGGAGCGTCCGCTCGTTCCCGTTCTGGTGAACATGGAGAATGAGGGCGTGGTTGTGGACCGCGCCGTCCTGCAGCGCCTGTCCTCGGAATTTGCCGCGTCACAGGGCAGGATTGAGCAGGACATCCATGCCTTGGCTGGTGGCCCCTTCAACATCGGCTCACCCAAGCAACTCGGCGAAATCCTGTTTGGCCGCATGGGATTGGCGGGGGGGCGCAAGACGGCCACAGGTGCCTGGAGCACCGACAGTGACGCGCTCGAAGACCTAGCCGCCCAGGGTGTCGATCTGGCCAAGCGGGTGCTCGACTGGCGGCAGCTTGCCAAGCTGCGCTCGACCTATACCGATGCCCTGCCCAACTTCATCAATCCGCGCACGCACCGCGTCCACACCAGCTATGCCATGGCCTCGACCTCGACGGGGCGGCTGTCATCCACCGATCCGAACCTGCAGAACATTCCGGTGCGCACCGAGGAGGGCCGCCGCATCCGCACCGCCTTCGTGCCCAAGCTGGGACATCGTCTCGTCAGCGCCGACTACTCGCAAATCGAGCTGCGGGTGCTCGCCCATGTCGCCGACATTCCGCAGTTGAAGAAGGCCTTCGCCGAGGGCCTCGACATCCATGCCATGACCGCAAGCGAGATGTTCAATGTGCCCATCGCCGGCATGGACCCTGCCGTGCGCCGCCGCGCCAAGGCCATCAACTTCGGTATCATCTACGGCATTTCCGCCTTCGGGCTGTCGAACCAGCTGGGCATCAGCCGCGAAGAGGCGGGTGAGTACATCCGCACCTATTTCAAACGCTTCCCCGGCATCAGGGACTATATGGACGCCACCAAACAGGCGGCCCACGATCAGGGCTATGTGGAAACCATCTTCGGGCGGCGCATGCACTTCCCGCGCATCAAGTCGCCCAACCCGTCCGAGCGCGCCTTCCTCGAGCGGGCCTCGATCAACGCCCCCATCCAGGGCTCGGCCGCCGACATCATCCGCCGCGCCATGATCCGCATGAACCCGGCGCTTGCTGGGGCTGGCCTGAAGGCAAGGATGCTGCTGCAGGTCCATGACGAACTGATTTTCGAAGTGCCTTCGACCGAGGTGGACGCGACCCTGCCTGTGGTACGCGCCGTGATGGAAGGAGCCGCAGAGCCTGCCGTCAGGCTCACGGTGCCGCTGCAAGTGGACGCCCGCGCCGCCGGAAACTGGGACGAAGCGCATTGATGGCTACACTGACCATCCGCAAAGCCGTCGCGACAGACGTTCCAAAAATCCTGCATCTCTTGCGAGATGACGATTTGGCCAAACTTGCAGATGTGGAGGTGACGGAAGGTCACCTCGCAGGCTTTCGCGCCATTGACGGCGACAGCAACCAGTTTCTGGCCGTTGGCGAACGCGATGGCACGGTTGTCGCGACAGTGCAGTTGACTATCATTCCGGGCTTGTCCCGCAACGGCATGCGGCGCGCCCTGATCGAGGCGGTGCGTGTGCAGCGAACCCTGAGGGGGGAAGGGCTTGGAACGACAATGCTACATTGGGCCCTTGATCACGCTGTGAGGGAGGGCTGTGGGATGGTGCAGTTGTTGATGGACAAGCGCCGGGAAGGGGCGGGGAAGTTCTACGAAAAATTGGGATTCTCTCGCAGTCATGACGGATTTCGAATGTACTTTTGAGCGGTGAATTCGGCAAAGTGAGTTCGACTTAAAACGATCAGAAAATGATGTTCGATAACATTAACTGATGATGTAATTACATCTTTACATCATTCAGAAACTCACGCAGAAAGGCTCTCACTGAACCTTCGCTGGGGAGTCCTGCCATGAACGCCTTGAATGAGCCCGTGATCCGCGCCGAACTGGCCAAGATTGGCCTGCGCTGGGCCAACTGCATTTCCTGGAATGCGGGCGTGGCGGAACTGTACCAGCAGGCCCTTGAACGCGGCGAGGCCCGCATGTCGGAGGGTGGCGCGCTATCGGTCATGACTGGCACGCACACAGGCCGCAGCCCGAAGGACAAGTTCATCGTCCGCAATGCCGCATCTGCCGGTTCCGTCTGGTGGGACAACACCGCCGCCCTGGGCGAGAACCAGTTTGATCAGATCAAGACCGACATGTTGGCCCATGCCCGGCTCAAGTCACTCTTCGTGCAGGACCTGCATGCGGGTGCCGACCCGGCCCACCGTCTCGAAACCCGCGTCATCACGGAATTCGCCTGGCAGGCCCTTTTCATCCGCAACCTGCTCATCGTGCCGAAGGCCGACTTTGCCGAGGCACCCGGCCTCACCATCCTCTGCCTGCCCAGCTTCAAGGCCGATCCGGCCCGTCATGGCACCCGCAGCGATGTGGTGATTGCCCTCGACCTGGCCCAGCGCCTCGTCCTCATCGGCGGTACGCATTACGCCGGCGAGATCAAGAAGTCGGTCTTCACAGTCATGAACCACATCCTGCCCGAACAGGGTGTGCTGCCCATGCACTGCTCCGCCAATATCGGTGCGATGGGTGACACAGCCGTTTTCTTCGGCCTGTCCGGCACGGGCAAGACGACGCTCTCCACCGACCCGGAACGCGCCCTCATCGGCGACGACGAGCATGGCTGGTCGGAGAATGGCGTCTTCAACATCGAGGGCGGCTGCTACGCCAAGGCCATCAACCTTTCGGCCGCCGCCGAACCGCAGATCTTTGCCGCCGCCCACCGCTTCGGCAGCGTGCTGGAAAACGTGACCCTCGACGAGGATCACCGGCCGCACTTCGATGACAACAGCATCACCGAAAACACCCGCGTGGCCTATGACATGTCGGCTATCCCGGGCGCCAGGGAAGATGGCCGCGGTACCATGCCGAAGACCATCATCATGTTGACGGCGGATGCCTTCGGCGTCCTGCCGCCCGTGGCAAAGCTCACACCCGCACAGGCCATGGAACACTTCATGGCCGGTTACACCGCGAAGGTTGCGGGCACAGAGCGCGGCGTAAAGGAACCGCAGGCCACATTCTCTGCCTGTTTCGGCGCGCCGTTCCTGACCCGGCACCCGGCTGAGTATGGCGCGATGCTCAAAGACCTGATCGCCCGCCACAATGTCTCCTGCTACCTCGTCAACACCGGCTGGACCGGTGGTGCCTATGGTGTGGGCAAGCGCATTCCGATTGACGTGACACGCAAGATCGTACGCGCGGCCCTGTCTGGCGTGCTGGCGGAAGGCGAAACCCGCACAGACCCGCACTTCGGCCTCGCCATTCCCGCGCGTATTGCGGGCGTGCCGGAGACCATGCTTGATCCCGCAAGGGGCTGGGCTGATGCGCAGGCCTATGATGCGGCGGCCCGCAGGCTTGTGGCCATGTTCGCCGAAAATGCCAGGCGCTTCTCCGGCGCTCCGGAGGCCCCGCGCCACGCTGCGGAGTAAGACTGCTTTCCGGTTGCGCGCCTGACCGATTTCGAGTGTCATCCCCTCCTGAATGAGAGGCCGGATAACGGCCCCATGCTTGAGGGGAGAAACACATGGCAGGGCTCCTGGCCTTGAGCCGCGTCATCGACGCGGTCACACGGTTCATTGGCTATCACGTCCGCTGGCTGATCTTGGCGGCGGTGCTGGTCAGCACTGTCAATGCAGTCATCCGCAAGCTCTTCGACACCAGTTCCAATGCCTGGTTGGAAACGCAGACACTTCTTTTCGGCGTTGCCTTCATGTCGGCAGCGGCATACGTCCTGCAAAAGAACGCCCATGTCCGCATTGATGTGGTTTCGAGTCGCCTGTCGAAGCGCAGCCGGGACTGGATCGACCTTTTTGGACATCTCTTCATGCTGGCGCCCCTGACGGTCATCATGGTGTGGCTGTCCGGCCCCTTCTTCCTCGAGTCCTTTTTGGATTCAGAGGCATCCAGCAATGCCGGCGGGCTGCCGGTCTGGCCCTTCAAGCTCTTCGTATTCGTTGGCTTTGCATTGCTCTTCGCGCAAATGATCTCGGAAGCCGTCAAGCGGGCTGCCGTGCTCTCGGGTCATCTGGAGGAACAGGACCATGAAGGCGAGAACGTTGCCACCACCCTGATCGCCGAAATGAAAGAGGAGTCGAAGTGATGCTCGAACTCTTCGCCCAGAATCTGGCGCCGCTCATGTTCCTCTCGCTCATCGTCTTCCTGCTGATGGGCTATCCGGTGGCATTTTCGCTGGCTGCGAACGGCCTGGCGTTCTTTGTGCTGGCCGTCACGCTCTCTCCCTATTCCGACACGATCACGCTGGACTGGCCATTGCTTGGCACTTTGCCGGGCCGCGTGCTGGACGTGATGCGCAATGACCAGCTGCTGGCCATTCCCTTCTTCACCTTCATGGGCATCGTGCTGGAACGATCCCGCATGGCCGAGGACCTGCTGGAAACCGTGGGCCAGCTCTTTGGCTCCATCCGTGGCGGTCTCGCCTACGCCGTCATTCTGGTCGGCGCGCTGCTGGCCGCCACCACAGGCGTCGTCGCGGCCTCGGTCATGGCCATGGGCCTGATCTCGTTGCCGATCATGCTGCGCTATGGCTATGACCGCTCCTTGGCGACAGGCGTCATTACGGCCTCCGGCACATTGGCGCAGATCATCCCGCCATCGCTTGTTCTCATCGTTCTGGCCGACCAGCTGGGTGCATCGGTGGGTGACATGTATGCCGGCGCGCTCCTGCCTGGTCTGATGCTTGTGGTGCTGTACTGTCTTTATGTGCTGGGCGTCACCATCCTGCGTCCCGCTGCAGCACCGGCCCTGCCGCCGGAAGCGCGCACCTTGGGCAAGGGCGGAAGCCAGGTGCTGCTCATGCTGCTTGTCGGCATTGCCGTTGGCGGCCTCGTCCTCGGCT
>CALMZX010000151.1 GCA_937870685.1 uncultured Alphaproteobacteria bacterium | reverse complement strand
CCAGTGGTTCGGTGGGCGGGGCGCGGACCAACTGGCCGTCGAGCCTGTAGACCCAGGCGTGGTACGGGCACATCATCTTGTTGGTGCGGCCTTCGCCCGAGAGCAGGGTGTGGGCGCGGTGCTTGCAGACATTGTAGAAGGCGCGCAGCGTGCCATCACCGTCGCGGACGACGGCAACAGGCTGTCCGGCGATTTCGATCGTGACATAGGAGCCGGGCTCGCGGACCTTTTCCACATGGCACACCCACTGCCAGGTTTTGGCGATGATCTGTTTCAGGTCCACGGTGTGCCAGCGCGGATCGACATAGGCTTCCGCCCGCAGTGACATGGAACGCGAGGGGTTGGGCGAGTAGCCCTGGCGGATGGCGGCGAATTCCTGCTGTGACGGGACATCGTTCATGGCTGCACCTCATGTTGCCCCGGCTGCATGCTGGTGCGAGACAACGGCGGAAGGTTCCTGCGCCCGGGCCTTTTTCGCTATGCGGGATTGGCCATTGAGTTGATCTTTTTGGACAAACCCGGCGCGTGTTTTCCCTCACCGGGGATTGCTGTGCATGGGCCAGGCGCGGAACTCGAAGGGAATGCGCCCCTCGACCCGGTCGGTGCGGGGGGCCAGGCCGAAGCGCTGCCTGTAGGCCCGGCTGAAATGCACCTGGCTGGCAAAGCCGGAGGCCATGGAAATCTCGGACATGGGCATGTCGGTCTGGGTGACGAGACTGCGGGCGCGATCGAGGCGGATGTCCCGGTAATAGGCGACCGGCGATTTGCCAACGAAGCGCCGGAAGAGCCTGTCCAACTGGCGGTGGGACATGCCGGTTCTGGCGGCGAGGGTGGAGATGGCGACGGCGTTTTCCAGGTGCTGTTCCATCATCGCGATGACGCGGCGGACGGATTCCGGCACGTGACTGCCCAGCGGTTCGATGGCGGCCGGGTTCTGCGGCGTGCCCGGGGGGCGCAGGCCGGGATGAAAGACGTAGCGCGCGGCTGCATTGGCCATGGCATCGCCTGCGTGGGCACGGATGATGTGCAGCGCCATGTCGGAGGCGGCAATGCCGCCCGCGCAGGTGAAGCGTTTCCCGCCGAAGACAAAAAGGTCTTCCGAGACATCGATGCCGGGATGCAGTTCCCTGAATGAATCGATGTGTTCGTAGTGAACCGTTGCGCGCATGCCTTCGAGCAATCCGGCATCGGCGAGAATGAAGGCGCCGGTATCGAGACCGCCGATCATGCTTCCGGACCGGGCCCAGCGCCGCAGGGCCGCAAGCAGTTGCGGGGTGCGCGCGGCTTCCGGCGTCCAGCTGGCAGAGACGACAACCACGTCATAGGGCCGGGACTTGATGCTGGCCAGTGACCGTGTGCCGAACTGGAGGCCATTGCTGGCAAGGCAGGACGTGCCGGCAATCGCGGCGATGGTCCAGCGAAAGCAAGTGCGGCCTTCGAGGTAGTTGGCGGCACGAAACGGATCAATGAAGGCGGATGTGGCGGCCAGATTGAAACTTGGCGTGACCAGCACGAGAATATCGAGGGGGGACTGCTTTAGATCGGCCATGGCGTGAAAGGTTAAGTCCGTGTCCTTTTTTGTCAAACCGTGATTGGCGGGAGTTGTTTGCCGGGGGGCAGGCTGTGGTATGGACTGGTTCCAGTCATGACACGCGAACAGCAACATCCCGGGACGGTCCGGCAGGCGGAAGCCGCGCCCGCGCGGCCTGTGGCGGCCCAACGCGGCCAGAAGCGGCTGCGGGTCGGCATTCTGCTGTCGCGGAATTTCACGCTCAGCGCCTTCTCGCTGTTTGTTGATACCCTGCGTCTGGCCAGTGACGAACTCGACAAGTCGGGCCGCAAATACATCGACTGGGACGTGCTCAGCGACGCCTCGCATCTGATCGGTTCAAGCTGCGGCGTGTCGGTGGCGCCCACGGCGAAACTGGCGGAGCGTCAGGCGTTTGACTATCTCGCCGTGGTGGGCGGGCGGCTCAATGTGGAGCAGCAGCTTGAGCATGCGCAGATGAGCTACCTGAAATCATCCGCCGCGCGCGGCGTGCCGGTGATCGGGTTGTGCACGGGCAGCTTCGTGCTGGCGGAGGCAGGACTGCTCAATGGCAAGACGGCCTGTGTGAGCTGGCTGCACCGGGAGGACTTTCACAGGCGCTTTCCCGACATCGCGCTGGTCTCGCACCAGCTGTTCGTCGAGGACGGATCGGTCACGACGTGCGCGGGTGGCACGGCGGTGGCGGACCTGGCAGCTGCCATTGTGACGCGGCACATCGGAAGCGCGGCGGCCAAGAACGCCATGGAAATCCTGCAGGTTGAGCGGCGACGCGAAGGCAAAAGCATCCAGGCGCGGTTGCCGCTCGACACGCCGTCGCTCAACGACGAGCGGGTGAAGCTTGCCATGCTGCTGATGGATGAAGCCGTGCACCGCAAATGCAACATCGGGCGCATCGCACGGCGGGTCGGTGTTTCGCCGCGCCAGCTGGAGCGCCTGTTCAAACTGGAACTGGGCGAAACGCCGATCAGGTCCTTCCAGCGGATCAAGCTCGACAAGGCCAAGATGTTCCTGGAGCATACCGACGAGACGATCCTGCGGATTGCCACCGAACTGGGCTATGAGTCACAAACCCATTTCAGCCGGATGTTCCGCAAGCTGCATGGCCTCAATCCGGCGGAATGGCGCGCGCAACATGCCGGAAAGTGAGACAGATATTCATGCTTGATGTCATCGTTTGCGGAAGCCTGCATCTCGATATCGTGGTGAAGGCGCCAGCGCTGCCGCGCGCCGATGAAACGGCTGTAGGGCACGCGTGGCAAGAGGTGTGCGGCGGCAAGGGTGGCAATCAGGCTGTTCAGGCGGCGCGGGCCGGAGCGCGCGCGGCGATGGTTGGGCGTATCGGACGGGACAATTTCGGCAGGACCCTGCTGGACAATCTGGGGGCCTCCGGCGTCGATGCATCCGGCATTGGGGTTGATGGAGTGCTGGGCTCCGGCATGAGTGTCGCCATCCTGCAGGATGATGGCGAATATGGTGCGGTGATCGTCTCCGGCGCCAACACGGCCATTGATCCCGCCGGTTTGGCGGATGTGTGGGGCAGGTTGGGCGGTGCCCGCGTCGTGGTGTTGCAGAACGAAGTGCCGCATGCGGTAAACGTCGCCATGGCGGCGCTGGCGCGCGCGGCAGGTGCGGCAGTTGTGTTGAATGCCGCGCCGGCGCGCGACTTGCGCGACGACTTGCTGCCGCTGGTCGATGTGCTGGTGGTCAACCGGGTCGAGGCATCTGCGCTGGGCGGCGCGCCTGTTGACGACCGTGCGACGGCGCGTACCGTGCTGCCGCGGCTCAGGCGCGATGTTGGCGCGGTGATCATCACGCTGGGAGGGGAAGGTCTTGTCATTGCAGACAAGGACGGGACGGTGACGGAAATTGCGGCTGTTCCAGTCCGTGTCACCTCCACCCATGGTGCGGGGGATTGTTTTGTTGGCGTGCTGGCGGCGCAGCTTGCAGATGGCATTGCGCTTGATGCAGCCTGCCGCTTTGCCAATGCCCGGGCGGCTGCCTTTGTGTCGCGAGATGCGTGACGGCCCGGTCAGCCGCGCAGCAGCGTGTGCACGAGTCTCGCCACGGCGAGCGATGCAGTGAGGCCGGGTGACTCCATGCCGAACAGGTTGACGAGGCCCGCAATGCCATGTTCCGCCTCGCCCTGGATGATGAAGTCGGCGGCGGATTTTTCCGGACCGTGTACCTTGGGACGAATGCCACAATAGCTGGGCGACAGGGTGCGGGCGCGCACGCCGGGCCAGTAGGACTCCACGGCGGTGGCAAACTTTTCCGGCAGGCCATCTGGCAGGCCGTAGTCAAAATCCTTGATCCACTGGATGTCCGGGCCGAAGCGCACGGCACCACCCATGTCGAGGGTGGCGTGGATGCCAAGCGCGCCCGCGACCGGCACGGGATAGACCAGATGGGTGAAGGGCGACTTGCCCGAGACGCTGCAATAATTACCCTTGGCGAGGAAGCGTGGCGGAAGCTGAGCCTTGCTCACGCCTTCAACAGCAGTCGCAGCCACGTGGGCACCATGGCCCGCGGCGTTGATGAGGGAGGTGCAGGTGATGTCCACGGCTTCACCATCGCTGCCGCGGGCTGTCACATGGAACAGTCCATCGCGGCGTCTGGCGCTGGCAAAACTCGTGTTGAACGCGAAGCTTGCACCACGGGATTCGGCCTCGCCCTGGAGAGCCAGCATGTAGGCCTTTGCATCGACGATTCCGGTGGAAGGCGAGAGCAGGGCCCGGGTGCAGCGCACTTCAGGTTCGAGACGCGCCACTTCGTCCGCCGTGAGCCATTGCAGGTCATCGACGCCATTGGCGGTGGCGAGTGCCTGGATCGACTGCAGCTTGATTTCTTCTTCCGGTGCGGTGGCGACGATGATCTTGCCGAGACGCCGTGTCTCCACTCCTGCGGAGGTGCAGAAGTCATAGAGCAGGTCACGTCCCTGGACGCAGAGCGTCGCCTTCAGGCTGCCGGTGGGGTAGTAGATTCCGGCATGGATCACTTCGGAGTTGCGGGACGAGGTTTCCAGACCGGCGCTGGCCGCCCTTTCAAGCACGAGCACGCTCTGCCCTGCCAGAGCCAGTTCACGGGCCAGCGCCAGGCCGATGACGCCGGCGCCAATGATAACGCTGTCAAAGTCCACACTCATGACGTCCGGAACCTGCCTGCATTCAACTGCGTCCGTTCCCGCCAAACACAAGCCTCTCGCTGAAAGTGAGCACGAGACGAAATTGAGCGGCGATCAGACATGCGGTGCACTCAGTGTCATAGGCTGGCGTTCCTTGCAAGTGCCAGCCAGGCCGGAACTCCAGTGGGGTATAATGTACCGATGTCCTTCGCCACCCTGTGTTTGTGGGCCACGAGCGCCATCAGACTCTTGTCGCGCCAAACCTGACGTTCTGCTCAGCAGGTCAAATGTGCCGAGAATGTTGGTGGTATGGTGCTCACCATTCGGAATGAGCTGCAGCTCGGGCGGGATCATCAGCAAGGCCCTGCGCGTGCGTGGCAGAATTGCATTTGAATTTTCCGCAGAGCCTCCGCTAGAAAAGTGCCGGCGACGAAGAGATGAAGGTGGGAGTATACATGAAAGACGGCATTCTGATCGGCATCGATGCGGGAACCTCCGTCATCAAGTCCGTTGCCTTCAACACGCAGGGTGAACAACTCGCCGTCGCGGCCATTCCGAATAAATATTCAACATCGCCTGATGGTGGTGCCGAACAGGACATGGGCGTGACCTGGGCGGACACCGCGGAAACCCTGCGGCAGCTAGGCGAACAGATTCCGGGGTTGGCCTCACGTGTCATTGCCTTGTCCGTGACCGCGCAGGGTGACGGTTTGTGGATGATCGACAAAGCTGGCGAGCCGGTTGGGCCTGCCACCATCTGGCTCGACAACAGGGCGGGTTCCATCGTCGAGGAGTATGTGAACTCACCGCACTATGCCGGGCACTATGAACGCACGGGCACGGGGCTGAGCGTGGTGCAGCTGAGTGTGAAGCTGGCGTGGATGAAGCGCAACAGGCCGGAGCTTCTGGCGCGGGCCACCAATGCATTCCACTGCAAGGACTGGATCTATTTCAGGCTGACAGGCGACAGGGTGACCGATCCTTCGGAAGCGAACTTCACCTTTGGCAACTACCGCACACTGCGATACCAACCGGATATTCTGGAGCATCTGGGACTTGCTGCATACAAGCATCTGTTGACGCCGATGGTGGAAGGAACGCGGGAGTGTGGCAAGTTGTCGGATGCGGCGGCGACGGCGACGGGGCTGAAGGCCGGAACGCCTGTGTGTCTCGGCTACATCGACATCGTCTGTTCCGGTCTTGGCGGCGGGTTGTTTGATCCGAGCGGGCAATCCGGATGCACCATCGTTGGTTCCACAGGCATGCACATGCGGCTTCATGCCAATGCGGATGCGGCGCAACTGAATGCGGAACGTTCAGGTTTCACCATCGCGTTCCCCGCACCGGGCATGGTGGCGCAGATCCAGTCCAACATGGCGGCGACGCTCAACATCGACTGGCTACTCGATGTGGCGCGCGGCATCCTGAGCGAGCAGGGGGTGGAACGCAGCCGCGCTGACCTGATCAAGGGACTCGATGACAAAGTTCTGGCTCGGGAACCGGCCAAACTGATGTACCATCCCTATATCTCGCGCATCGGCGAGCGTGGCCCTTTCATGGACGTGGCGGCGCGCGCCAGTTTCAACGGCCTCGACGTGACGGCGGACTATCACGACATGATGCGCGCCGTGTTCGAAGGACTCGGGCTTGCGGCACGGGATTGCTACAGCGTGATGGGACCGGTGCCGAAGGAAATCCGTGTGACGGGTGGTGCGGCGCGCTCCAAGGCCTTGCGCCTCATTCTGGCGAGTGCGCTCAATGCCAAGGTGCGCAGTGTCTCCCGTGAGGAGGCAGGGGCGGCCGGTGCTGCCATGATGGCGGCGGTTCAGCAGAAGCTGTTCCCGGACATGGCGGCCTGTGCCAGCACCTGGGTGGACCCGCATCTCGGCACACCGCTGGAGCCCGATTCCGGCCTGGTCCGGCGCTATGCAGCGGTCTTTCCACACTATGTGGCAGCGCGCCAGGCGATCCGCCCGGTGTGGCGCGGGATGCGTGGCAACTAGCTGACCTTCAAGCGAATTTTCTCTTCGTGGGAGACCTGAAACTCCATGCGGGCTTGAATTTTTATTCAGCTTGAATAAAAATTCACGAGTCGTATAAAAATGCGACAACAGAGGTGTGGCATGCTGGATATTTCTGACCCGACTGATCTTGATGGCCTGCGGCAGTTCCTGAGGCAGGAAGACCCCGGCAAGCGCCTTGCCTCGCTGGACCTGCTCGGCATGGAAATCTCTGACACCGCGCATTTGCGTGTTCTGGAGGCGGTGCAGGCATCGCTGGCGCGCGCGGGCAAGTCCGGGCGGGCATCGATCGTCATGCTGACGGACAAGACCACGATCCAGCGGCAGGGCCAGAGACTCAGCCATCTCGTCGAAGGCCAGATCAAAGGCAGCCACGACATCCGCACCGTCGCGCTTGATGACGGTCACGCAACCCTGCATGCAGACGAGAAGACACTTGATGCCGCGGCGGCTGCTGTCGTGGGAGCCGATCTGATCGTCACCATCGGCTCCGGCACCATGACGGACGTGGGAAAGGTGGCGACCAGCCGTTCCGGCGGCTTGCCCCAGGTGGCGGTGCAGACGGCGGCTTCTGTCGACGGTTTCACCGACAACGTTTCGGTGGTGCTGCGCAACGGCGTGAAGCGCACGATTCCCTCCAGCTGGCCAGCCGTGGTGCTGGCCGATGTCGTGACCATCGGGGAAGCACCGCGCGAACTCAACACCTCGGGCTTCGGTGAGGCCATTTCACTCTTCACGGCACCTGCAGACTGGTACCTTTCAAACCTTCTCGGACTGGACAACACCTTCCACCCCGCTTCCATGGCGCTGCTCAAGGCGGCGGCTGCCGAACCGCCAACCTGGTCGGGTGGCGTGGCAAGTGGCGAGGCAGAGGCCATCCGCAAGCTGACGCGGCTTCTGGCCTTGCGCGGCATCGTTTCCGGGGTCTCCAACACGACCGCCTGTCTGTCTGGCGTCGAGCATGTCATCAGCCACATGCTGGACCTTCATCACGCGGCACATCATCAGGCCATCGGCCTGCACGGTGCGCAGGTTGGCGTGGCGAGCCTTGTGGCTTCGAAGCTGTGGCGGCGTGCCATCGAAACTGATCTTATCAAGCCGGAGAAACTGAAGAAGCCGGATCCGGATGCCATGCAGCGCCGCATCACGCAGGCCTTCGGCCATCTGGACAAGACGGGCAGCATCGCTGCGGAGTGCTGGAGCGACGGCCAGAAGAAGCTGACGCTGGTCGAGAAGAACTGGTCACGTTTCGTTGAAGTTACCAAAACCTGGGCAACGCATTGCGTGGAGTTCGGCAAGATGGTGCAGCCGGCGGAAACGCTGCGGCCCGCACTTGTGGCCTCTGGTTCTCCCGCCACATTTGGCGCGCTGAAGCCCTCGATCTCTCCTGAACTTGCACGCTGGGCCGTCAAGAACTGCCACCTCATGCGCAACCGTTTCAACCTTGCCGATTTGCTCGACATGATGGGCCTGTGGACCGACGAGCTGATCGACTGGGCCATGAAGGACGTGATGCCATGAGCGGCAAGGACCTGGTGATCGGCATCGACTGTTCGACCACGGCCAGCAAGGCCGTGGTGTGGGACAGGACGGGCAAGGCCGTTGCCACCGGGCGGAGGACCTACGGGCTTGACCACGTGCGCTCCGGATGGGTGGAGCAGAACGCCGCGGACTGGTGGACGGCCACGGCCGCTGCTCTGGCTGAGGCGGCAGCACAGGTGGGCGGCGAACGCATTGCGGCCATTGCCATCACGCACCAGCGCGAAACCTTTGCTTGCCTTGATGCGGAAGGTGAGGCCATTCGCCCCGGCATCACGTGGATGGACATTCGCGCCACGGCGGAAGTGGAGGCTTTCGGCACGGGCGAGGTGCACCGCATCACCGGCAAGCCGCCCAACCCGACGCCGGCCTGGTACAAATTGCTTTGGCTCAAGAAGCATGAGCCGGAAACCCTGCGCAAGACCGCGCATGTGGTGGATGTGGCGGCCTATTTGGTCAACAAGCTCACGGGCGTGTGGGCGACGTCGTGGGCCTGTGCTGATCCGCTTGGACTCGTGGACCTGCAACGCTTTGACTATGATGACGGCCTCCTCGCCTCGGTGGGCCTTACCCGCGCGCAGGTGGGGCGATTGCTGGCGCCTGGTGAAGTTGCGGGCGGACTTTCCGCAGCGGTGGCTGCAGCCGTTGGCATTCCTGCAGGCGTGCCAGTGGTCGTCGGTGCCGGTGATGGCCAGTCCGCCGGTCTGGGATGCAATGTCACGCGGCCGGGGCGGGCCTATCTCAACATCGGAACCGGAACTGTGTCCGGTGTTTACGCTGACCGCTACAGCCATGGCACAGCCTACCGAACCATGGGCGGACCAGTGCCGGGCACTTACATCCTCGAAACCTTCATCGGTGGCGGCACGCAGAATGTGGTGTGGTTTGTCGAACAACTCGCAGGCCTGACAGCGTCGGACCTGAAGGGCGGCGAAACGCCAGAACAGCATCTTGAAAAGCTGGCGGCGGCCATTCCGGCAGGCTCGGAAAAGCTCCTGTGCCTGCCGTACTGGACGGGTGCCATGACGCCATACTGGGACGGGCACGCGCGTGGTGCCTTCGTCGGCCTTTCCGGCCTGCATGGCAAGGCGCACATGTACCGCGCCATCCTGGAAGCCATTGCGCTGGAAGAGAAGCTGCTCACGGATGGTGTTGAAGCTGCCACAGGTCAGCGGCTTGACGAGATCGTGTTGCTGGGTGGCGGATCACGCAGTCCCCTGTGGTGCCAGATCATTGCCGATGTTCTGGGCCGCACGGTGAAGCTGGCACGGGAGCAGGAGAGTACGGCGCTGGGGGCCGGCATTCACGCTGCCGCTGCCGCAGGACTTCACGGCAGCGTGCGCGAGGCTGCTGATGCCATGACTGGCGTGCAGAAAACCTATTTGCCGGATGCCGCAGCACATGCGCGGTATGCCACCATTTTCGAAGCCTACCGCAGCATCTATCCGGGCCTGAAGGAGACATTCCGGCTGATGACGGAGAAGATGTCATGAAGCGCGCATTGTCATCTTCCGTGTCGGCGCGGGTTTCGCGGCTCGACATTGAACAGATGCGGCTGATCACGCGGGCGTCGCGGCTGCACCACATGAAGGGCAAGCGCCAGGCAGAAATCGCCGAGGAGATGGGCATTTCACAGGCCAGCGTATCGCGTCTGCTCAGCCTCGCACAAGAATACGGCATCGTGCGCACCGTGGTGGTGTCGCCGGAAGGGCTCTATCCCGATCTCGAAGACAGCCTTGTTGATGCCTACGGACTCAAGAATGCCTTTGTCATCGACATCAATTCACGCGAGGAAGGTGTTGCCCATGTTCTTGGAACCGCGGCAGCGCGTTGCCTTGCTGGCGAGCTGAAGGGCGGGCCAGTCATCGGGCTCACCTCCTGGAGCACGACATTGCGCGAGATGGCGCGAGCGATCGAACCGCGCGGCGACGCCTCTGCCCAGACTGTTGTCGAAATGCTGGGCGACCTCGGCTCTCCGTTGCTGCAACATGAAGCGGCGCTTGCGACATTCCAGATGGCGAAGGCACTGGATGCCGAGCCCGTGTTCCTGCGCACACCCGGGGTGATGCCCAATCAGGCGTTGCTCAAGATCGCCGTGTCGGACGTGCACATCCAGGCGGCACTCAAGCTGCTGGACCAACTCGACATCGCCTTCATCGGCATCGGTCCCGCAGATTTTCACGGGCCGCTGGAAGAAGGCGACAACTTCTTCACGGCAGAGCAATTGGCCGAAGTGCGCGCCGCTGGCGCCGTTGGCCAGCTGCACCAACGCTTCATCAATGCGCGGGGTGAAGCTGTCGAGACGCCACTTGACCAACTCGTCGTCGGCATCACGCTGGCACAGTTGCGCAATGCCCGCCGCAGGATTGCAGTTGCGGGCGGTGCCGCCAAACATCAGGCCATTGCCGCGGCATTGGCCGGACACTGGGTGGATGTGCTCGTCACTGACGTGCATACCGCCAACTTCCTCATCGCCCATTCCCGGAAAGGCAAGACATGACACTGGCAAACGATCTTCTGTTGGAGATGCAGCGGCGCATGCTGCGCATCCGGCTCTTTGACGAGCGCGCTTCCAAGATGGTGAAGCGCGGCGAAATTCCCGGCACCGTTCACACCTCCATCGGGCAGGAGGCCCAGGTGGTGGGGGCCTGCATGGCGCTTGCCGAAGGTGACTACATGACCGGCAACCACCGCAGCCATGGACACCCCATTGGCAAGGGCGCAGCACTTGGGCCGTTGATGGCAGAACTTCAGGGCAAGGCCACGGGTGTGTGCATGGGCAAGGGCGGTTCCATGCATCTTGCCGACTTCAAGGTGGGGAGCCTCGGCGAATCCGGCATTGTGGGATCATCCATTCCGATTGCGACGGGCGCGGCACTCTCCAGCAAGGTGCTTGGCACGGGCCGCGTGTCGCTGGCTTTCTTCGGTGACGGTGCGGCCAATCAGGGCTGCCTCTATGAAGCGATGAACCTTGCCTCGGTTTGGGGACTGCCGATCGTTTTCCTGTGCGAGAACAACCAGTATGCGCTTTCAACGCCTGCCCACACGGTGACTGCAGGCCGGGTTTCCGACCGCGCCACAGGCTTCAACATGCCTGGAGTGCGCGTGGAAGATGGACAGAGTGTCCTCACTGTCCATGACGCGGTGCGCACCGCCGTTGACCGGGCGCGGGCGGGCAAGGGACCAAGCCTTGTGGAAGTGGTGACCTACCGCTTCAACGAACATTCGGAAGGCCTGCGCCTTGCCGTGGACTACCGCAATGCGGCGGAAAAGGAATCCTGGCTGAAGCGCGATCCGGTGAAGATGTTCCGCAGCTATCTGCTGGAGCAGGGCGTTGCCGACGAAGCCACGCTGGCTGGCCTTGAGAACGACGTGGCTGAGGAAGTGGAAGCAGCGGTGCGGTTCTCGGAGGAGAGCCCCTATCCGGAGCCGCATGTCGCCTTCAAGGATGTCTACACTGTTCCGTTTGGAGTCACGCAATGACCGTTACCAGCTATCTTGGCGCCATCGGTGCCGCACAGCGCGAAGCGATGGAAGCCGATCCGCGCGTCATCATCTTCGGCGAGGACGTGGAGGCCAATGTCTATGGCACCATGGGCGGCAAGTCTCGTGCCGACAAGGGCGACTTCCTGCAGATGTTCGGACCGAACCGCATCCGCAACACGCCGATTTCCGAAGAGGTGATGGTGGGGGCCGCCGCCGGTGCGGCGATGACGGGCCTGAGGCCTATCGTCGATCTCTCCTACTCGACCTTCCTCTACATGGCGATGGACCAGTTCGTGAACCAGGTGGCCAAGAGCCGCTACATGTTCGGCGGCCAGGCTTCGCTTCCCGTGGTGTTCCGCTCGGCCATGTTCTACGGGCTGAGCACGGCAGCGCACCACTCCGACCGGCCTTACCCCATGTTCATGAATGTGCCGGGACTGAAGATCATGGTGCCGTCGACGCCGACGGACGCCAAGGGCCTGCTGCGCACCGCGGTGGACATGGACGATCCCGTCATGTCCTTCGAGGCCTGCCTGCTGTGGGGCATGAAGGAGGATGTGCAGGACGGCGAGTTCCGCATTCCCTTCGGCGTGGCGCGCACGGTGCGGGAAGGCAAGGATTGCACGATTGTTGCCATCTCGACGGGCGTGCCTGCCGCGATGCAGGCGGCGCAGAAGCTGGAAGCGGAGGGCATCTCGGTGGAGATCATCGATCCGCGCACGCTGGTGCCGTTTGACTCGCAGGCCGTGCTCAACTCGGTGGGCCGTACCGGGCGTCTGGTGATCGCCGATCCGGCCAACAAGACCTGCGGCGCGGCAGCGGAAATCTCGGCCATTGTCGCCGAAGAAGCCTTCGACTGCCTGAAAGCGCCGATCATGCGGGTGACAACGCCCGATACCCATGTGCCGTTCAGCCCGGCGATCGAGAAGCAGCTTTATCCCAACGCGGAAAAGATTGCCGATGCGGTGCGCAAGGCCATGGCCGCCAAGACACGCTCATAAGACAAGGAACATCCAGCATGGCACGCATCAAGGTACTTCTGCCCCAGTGGGGCATGGGCATGAGCGAAGGCACGATCGTGAAATGGCTCAAGGCCGTGGGCGATACGGTGGCCGAAGACGAACCGATTGCCGAAGTCGAAGCCGAGAAAACGACGGAAGTGGTGGAATCACCCTCCGCCGGAACGCTGACGGAAATCCTGTTCGAGGCAGGAACCGTGGTCGAGGTTCGCACCCCGATCGCCATCATTGAACGCTGACACATTTCATCTGAGGATCGCAACATGCCCTGGGTCAATCCCCGCACACTGATCGATGACGCGCGCAAGGGTGGCTATGCCATCGGCGCCTTCAACATGCACAATGACGAGACAACCGAAGCGCTTGTCATGGCGGCGGAACAGGCCAAGGCGCCGTTGTTCCTGCAGGTGGGCCGCGCCATCGTTCCGCACATGGGGGTGCGCCGCGCCTTCGAGATGACCAAGCGCATCGCCGAGAAGTCCAACGCCGATTTCGTCATCCATCTGGACCATGGTCCGTGGGACGAGTGCCTTGAGGCCATCAAGCTGGGCTTCAATTCGATCATGTATGACGGCGCGCACCTGCCGTTTGAGGAAAACATCCGCACCACGCGGCGCATCGTGGAGATCGCGCACGACTTCGGCATTCCGGTGGAAGCCGAACTTGGCAAGATTCCGGATGCTGGCGAAAGCGTGAACTGGGAAGACTATTACACCGACGTGGGCGAGGCGAAGCGCTTCGTGGAGGAGACGGGCGTGGACTATCTCGCCATCTCGGTCGGCATTGTGCATGGCGTGGTGCCCGGCGTGACGCCGCAGCCGCTGGCCATCAAGCGTACGCTGGAAATCCGCGACGCGGTCGGCATTCCGCTGGTGCTGCACGGTGCTTCAGGCATTCCGGAGGATGAGGTGCAGGCGGCGAAGAAGGCCGGTGTGCACAAGTTCAATGCCGACACCGACCTGCGCCATGCCTTCCGCGCCGGCATGCTGGATGTGTGGTCCAGCGGTGACCACCAGCTGGAAGAGGCCATGGCCGAGGGCCGCAAGCGGATGGTTGCGGCGACGGTCGAAAAGATGAAGCTCTATGGTTGCGCCGGAAAGGCGAAGGCCAAGGCGTGAACCCGGTCTTTGGTGGACCATTCCATGTGCGTGACGAGACCGCGCTGCCGGATGCGGCGCGGCCATCGTCCGAAGACTACGCGGAGTGGATTCGCCAGACCTTGGGCACCATGAAAGCGGGTGACGCGGGCATCCTGCGCCTGCGCCGCCCGCGCCCGACTGCGGCTTTCTCGCCGCAGGATGCGGCACATCCGCTCTATGACGGCGCGCAGGCACTGGCGCGTGCGGCGGGGTTTGCACCGATTGAGCGCGGCACGGGCGGGAGGCTCAGCATCTTTGACGAAGGTGCCATTGGCGTCACGCTGCTCGCACCGCTTCATGCTCCGCAGGAAACGATGATGCACCGCTACGAGAGGTTTGCCGGTGCCATTGCCACCGCCTTGCGGTCGCTTGATGTGGAGGCGCGGGTGGGGGAGCTTCCGAACGAATACTGCCCGGGCAAATTCAGCATCAACGCCGAGGGTCGGGTCAAGCTGGTGGGCATCGCCCAGCGCATGACCAGCCGCGGCTACCAAATGGGGGCTGTGATTGCCGTGGAGCACTCGGCCGCCGCGCGTGAGGCGCTGACATCAGTCTATCAACTGATGGAACTGCCGTTTGACCGTGGCACCTATGGGGCTGTCCGGGACTTCGGCCCACACCTTTCGCACGCGCGCGTGGCGCAGGCGGTGGTGCGCGAGATTGTTGCCGCTGTCGCCTGATCGGCTCGAGTGATCTCAGGCTGCTTTCTCAGGTTTCACATTGGCAACACTGCGGCGCGCCAGTTCCATCCTGGCATGTTCGATTTCCGCTGCGGTGCGCTTGCGGTCCCAGCCGAGAACAGTGGCGGCAATCGCTGCTGTTTCCTCGATCGCAGCCAGCGTCAGCAAGCCTTCCATGGTGACGGAGGTGCGCCGGAGCAGCAGGTCAGCGAGTCGTCCAACATTCTCGGTTTTGCAGATGAAGGCGATTTCGCCGCTGCTGTAGTCCGGCAGGGAGGCCAGCGGCTTGTCAGTCATGGCATTGGCAAAGGCCTGCACGTCGGCGGCCCGTGTGCCATAGCGTTCCAGGAGGATGCGGGCGCGGGCGGCTGAAGCGCCTTGCAGTTTCGCGGCATAGTCCTGCTTGGCGGACTCCGTCGCGGGATAGTCGCGGCCACCACCGATGGGCATGTCTTGCGTGGTGCGGGAGCGGGCGCGGCCGAGCAGGGCAAGCACGGCGTCGCAGGATTGTTCGGAGAAGGCGCGGAAGGTGGTCCACTTGCCACCGATCAGCGAAAGCACAGGCGTGTCGGTTCCCGGAAGCTGGTCGCGACCGATGCTGTGGTCGCGTGAGACAACGCCGATGTCCTTGCCTTCGGCCCGCGGCAGGGGCCGCACGCCGTTGTAGGTGAGGATCACGTCGTCACGCGTGAGCTTGATCGCGGGGAATATCTCGCTGACGATAGCGAGCATGTAGTCGGTTTCCTCGGCGCTGCAATAGGCCTCGTCGGCGTCCTTGATGGCGTGGTCGGTGGAGCCGACGAGGGCGTTTCCGAAGAACGGGTAGATCAGGTTGAAGCGGCCGTCTTTGGTGCCGAAATACATCATGCGGCCATTGAGTGCGTCCATCAGTCCCTTGTGACGGACGATGAGGTGCGAGCCCTTGGACCCGCCCATGTGCTGCGAGTTGATGCCGAGGCTGGCGTTCACCTTGTCAATCCAGGCGCCGCCGGCATTGATGATGACGTCAGCCGTCACCTCACGGGTCTCGCCGGTGATCGTGTTTTCCAGTGTCAGTGTCTTGCCCTTGGGCCTGCCCTTGACCTGCGTGTAGGTGCTGAGCGCGCTTGCCGGATGTGCGGCAAGACCATCCTGCACGACTTCCAGTCCCAGTCGTTCGGCATGGGTGACGCGGCCTTCGTAGTACATTCCGGCGGCGACAGATTCCTTCGGCAGATGCGGAAACTCAAGGGCGAGGTGCGACTTGTTGAAGAACCGGTGGTCCGGTAGCGCCTTCACCTTGCGGCTGTAGAAATCATAGATCTGAAGGCCGATCTCGATGAGCAGCGCGCCGCGTTCCTTGATGCGCGTGTCGAAGCCGAGATAGCCGAGGATGGCAGGCGTGAGGCCCGCAAACCACGACTTGGACGGGAAGACGACTTCCAGCGCCTTCACATAGTGCGGTGCGTTGCGGAGCAGGCGGTTGCGCTCCATGGCCGATTCTTTCACCAGCCTGAACTCGTTGGTTTCAAGATACTTGATGCCGCCGTGGATAAGGCGCGACGGGGCGGCGCTGGCGCCGCCGCAGATATCGCCGCGGTCGATCAGCAGGCAATCGACACCCTGCAGGCAGAGATCGCGGAAGGTGCCGCAGCCGTTGATGCCGGCGCCAATGATGAGAACGGGATAGTGCGGCTTCAGTTGCATTGTGAGAACCTGTGACGTTATGCGGCCGTGATGGCGACCTTGATGGCGGCGCCGCTTTCCGCAGCGCTCACCGCCTTGGCGATGTCGTGCAGCGGGAAACGGTGGGTGAGCATGGAGGAAAGTTCGATCTGGCCGGAGGTGATCAGGTCGAGGGCGCGCTTGTACTGCGCGCGGGTGAGGCCGAAGGCGCCGGTGACGGCAAGTTCCTTGTAGTGGATGGCGTTGACGTCAAGTTCCGCCATGGCGCCGGGGACGAAGCCAGCAAACAAGTTGACGCGGCCACGCGGGCGCACCATGCGGATGGCGTCGTTGGCGAGCGAAAGCACGCCGATGGCACAGATCGCCACATCGGCACCGTGGCCGCCGGTTTCGAGCTTCACCCGTTCCACGGTGTCTTCGGCGACGGGATCAATGACCATGTCGGCGCCTGCCGCCAGGGCTGCGTCACGCCGCAGCGCGCTGCGCTGACTGACGATGACGCGCGCGGCACCGGCCAATTTGGCCAGCTTCACATGGAGGATGCCGATTGGCCCTGCACCCAGTACCACCACCGTATCGCCCGGCTTGATGTTGACCTGTTCCTGCCCGTTGATGACGCAGGCGAGCGGCTCGGCGAGGGCGATCAGTTCCGGTGGGGTTCGCTCCGGCACGGCAAAGACATTTCCCGAGGCCACGCCCTGGGTCGGAATGCGGACATATTCGGCAAAGGCGCCATCGATTTCGTAGCCCATGGCGACAAGATTGCTGCACAGGTTCTCGGCACCCGCCTTGCACAAATCACAATGGCCGCAGGCGAAGGCCGGACAGACGGCGACTGACTGGCCCACTTTGAATTGGCTGTGTCCGCCAGCATCCACCACTTCGCCTGCAAACTCGTGGCCGATGATCGAGGGATAGCGGATGCCCGCCGTCTTGCGTCCACGCAGGATGCGGATGTCGGTGCCGCAGACGGTTGCGGCTTTCACCCTGAGCAGGAGATCGCCCTTCTGCAGAACAGGGTCTGGCGCAGCGGTGTAAATGATGTTGTCTACGGCGGTGAGGACAGCGGCCTTCATGGGAGATTTTGCCTGGCAGATGGTCCGGTTTCTTGCCCGCCAGATAGACCATTGCGCGTGTTGAAAGTCAACGAAACAGCATCGGTTTGTTGCGAAATTCACGTGGATTCTCACGTGCTTTTCTGGTTTTGTCTGTTGCGTCCAAGACGTGAATATTTATGCGTAGGTCCACACATGCTGAAGAACATTCCTGCCGCACTTTCTCCAGACCTGCTCTGGTGTCTTGCCTCCATGGGGCATGGCGAGAAGCTGGTGATCGTGGACCGGAACTTTCCGGCCCATGACGTGGTGCGTCACACCAGTTCAGGCAAGCTGATCGAATTGCCAGGCCTCGACATCCCGCAAGCCGTCCAGGTCATTCTTTCGGTGATGCCGCTTGACGATTTCATTCCGGATCCGGTCTCGTGCATGCAGGTTGTCGGCGAGCCGGAGAAAATCCTGCCGATGCAAGCGGAGGTGCATGCCATTGCCCGCGTCAGTGAGCGGCGCGAAGTGGGCATGGAGCGGCTGGAGCGCTTTGCGTTCTACGAGGCGGCGAAATCCGGATTCGCCGTTGTGCGTACGTCAGAATTCAGGCCCTATGGTTGCTTCCTGCTGACCATGGGCGTGATCTTCGACCCACGGCCGTGACACCAGCCTCCTCTTTTCCGGTCGGTTGTCCTTTACATCGGCGCGCCGCTGGGCCAGTAGCGCGGCACATGATCTTGGCTTGAGGAGACCACCTTGGCTTACCGCTACACCTATGCAGCACGCCTGAATTCCTTCCGCAATGGAGACTGGGGCGGCAAGAAGCCGACCGTCATTGATCTGGTTGAACGCGCCAGCAAGGTGCCGGGTTTGAAGGCCGTAGACCTGAATTTTCCGGATCATGTGCAGGGCGCCAGCGTGGCCGACCTGAGAACTTGCCTCACGCGGACCGGCATCGGTCTGAACGGATTGGCGATGCGCTACTATACAGAGCCCGGCTTCAAGCTGGGGGCATTCACACATCCGGACAAGGCGGTGCGGCGCGCTGCCATTGACCTCACCAAACGCGGCATCGACAGCCTGCTGGAACTTGGCGGCAACCTGATGACGCTGTGGATGGGCAACGACGGCTACGACTATTCCTTCCAGGCTGACTACGATGCGCAGTGGTCACACACGATTGCAGCCATGGCCGAGATTGCGGACCACGATTCAGGTGTTGATATCAGCATCGAGTACAAGCCGAACGAGCCGCGCTCCTTCGCGCTGATGCCGGACGTGGCGACGACGCTGCTGGCAATCAAGGACATCAACCGCAAGAACATGGGTGTGACGCTGGATTTTGCCCATGTGCTCTATGCAGGTGAAATGCCGGCCCATGCGGCGGCGCTGGCGGCGCGGCATTCACGGCTGCTGGGCATTCACCTCAATGATGGCTATGGCAAGCGCGATGACGGGTTGATGGCTGCCGCGGTTCATCCCGTGCAGACACTCGAACTGCTCTTTGCCCTGAAGACGCTGGGCTACAACGGCGCCATCTATTTCGACACGTTCCCCGACATCACCAATCTTGATCCGGTGGCGGAGTGTGCCGTAAACATTACGGTGGTGGAGCGGCTGGCCCGCATTGCCGACGGCCTGAGTGGCAATGACGCTCTGGCGCAAGCGATTGCGCGGCAGGATGCCGTGGCGTCGCAGGCCATTGTCAGCGCGGCTCTGTTCGGCGCGGCGTGACGGGACGGGGTTCAACCGTTCTGCCGCACGCGCCCCGATGATTCACGGATAGTGAAATTGCCGTCGAAGGTGAGGTGCTGCACCTTTCTGCCGGTGCCCGGCGGCAATGACATGCGCTCCACCAGCAGCTTCCACGCGGCGGAGGCCAGCGTGCGGGTTGGTTGGCCCATGGCCGTGACATAGGGGCGGAGGGCCGTCATCCATTCGAAGTCGTCGAAACCGACGAGTGACACATCCTGCGGCATTGACAGTTGCAGCGCCTGGATGGCCTTTATGGCGCCCAATGTGGCAACGTTGGTGGTGGCAACGACGGCGGTGGGGCGTTCGTCCCGGTGCAGGTCTTGTTCCAATGCGCCGCGCGACCCTTCGATGGTATGACCACCCGTGATGACGCGCAGTTGCGCAGGCCCGCCATGCGCCTTCAGTTCCTTTTCGATGCCGCGGGCCCTGTCTGCACTGGCCGCGAGGGCGAGTTCAGGCAGAACCACGGTGAAGCGCCGGTGACCCAGTTCGAGCAGGTGGCGCGCCACGGTCCGTCCGGCCAATTCGTTGTTGAGGCCGATCGTGTCAAATTCGGCCAGCGTCAGTCCGCGGTCCATCAGGACCGATGGTGGCAAGTCTCTTTTGGTGATGCCGTTGCCGATGCCCTTGTCCGAACAGGGGTAGATGATGAGACCATCCGTCTGACGGAAGAGCAGGGCCTGGATTCTCTCATGCTCGCGTTCTTGGTCTTCGTTGCTGGTGACGATGGCGATGTCGTAGCCTGACTCCATGGCGAGGGACTCAAACTCGCTCGCCATCTGGGCAAAGAAGGTGTTGGTGATGGAGGGCAGCACGAGACCGACAAGGCGGCTTCGGCGGCTGCGCAGGCTGGCAGCATTGGCGTTCGGCCTGTAACCCAGTTCGGCAATCGCGGCAGTGACACGCTCCTTGGCGTGCAGGCCTGCGCGTCCCGTTTCATTGAGCACATGGGAAACGGTGGCGGTTGAAACCTTGGCAAGTGCCGCCACATCCTTGATGGTTGGCACGGCACTCCCGGTTTTTCTGCTTCTGTTGCCCGTCATGTGCGCCGGTCAGGTGATGGTGACGGGTTTGCTGCGGAAGCGCGCCACGGTTTCGCGCTGGGCCTTGCGGCAGACGACGGGTGGCAGGCCCTTCAGGATCAGCTCGGCGTCCGCCACCATCTGGTCGCCGATGTCGAAAAGGGCGGAAGGCATGCCGCCGGTGCGGTGCGCCGAGAGCAGCAGGCCTTCGATATTGCGGACGGGATCGTCCTTCGCCACCGGCTCGACGGGGAAGACATCGGTTGCGGCACGAAAGCGGCCTGCGCGGACAAATTCCATGAACACGGGAAAATCGACCACGGCGGCGCGGCTCATGAGCAGGAAACTTGCGTCCTTGCGGATCAGGGACAGTTCCTTGTGACCAAGGAAGCCATGGTTTTCAGAGGTAACGCCTGCGAAAACGAAAATGACCTGCGAGGTTGAGAGCACGTCGTGAAGGGATGCCGGAGCGCAGCCGTGCTTCTGCAGCACGTAGTCCGGCACCCACGGATCATAGACCTTGATGGTGCAGTTGAAGGGTTGGATGAGGCGATGAAGCGAACGGGCCAGATCACCGAAGCCGATCAGGCCCACGGTCGTGCCGATCAGGCTGTAAGCCCCCACATTGCCTTCCAGTCCATAGGCCTCCCGGCCTGCCCGCATGTCCCGGTCGGCGCGGGTGATGCCGCGGGCGAGGTCAATCGCCATGCCGAGGGCTGATTCTGCCACGGCATCGGCAAAGGCCGAGCCTGGAGTCAGCACATGGATGCCGTGGCTGAAACAGTAGTCATAGTCAATATTGTCGATGAAGTTGGTTTCGACGTTGATGATGGCACGGAGTTTGCGGGCGCGCCGGAGTCGCTCGGTGGTCATGGTCGTCTGGCCGACGAGCAGTTCCACCTCCGGCAGGTGTTGGTCGATGAGTGCGTCCGGCATGGGACCTGACTCATGCACGACCAGACGGCCGAGGCCATTCAACCGTTGCCGCGTGGCTGGCGTGCAGATGAGATCCAGTGTGCGGGGCAAGGGATCAACGAGTATCAAAGGTTTGGTCATGGCGCGTCTTTCGCACTGGAAATGAAGAGATACAGCCGGGTCCTGTGAAATTCAAACGTTTAATCAAAACAGCCGGCGGTGAATGTTTGACCATGCAAATGTCAGTCATGCTGCCACATTGCGCTACACGTCAGACGTTGCTGCGTTGCGGCTATTGCGGTGCAAAATCGACGATTCTGCGAAAACATGAGGCATATTCTGCCGAAGACGCTTGCTGCACTGCGGAATGTTAAACGGTTTACACAATCAGACTGCTGTGCTTACGTTGCGGCGTCAGTCACACGGGCGGGTGCGCCCGACTGGCGTGCTGCGCGGCGCTGCCAGCATGCCGGACAACAAGGCTGCGATACGCGGTGCCAACGAACATGTGGAGGATCGTCGAATGAAACTTTTCAAGACCTTGCTGGTTGCCAGTTCGCTGCTGGCGCTCGGTGCTTCGGCCCAGGCGCAGGACAAGCCCGTTTATGGCGTGCTGATGAAGACGCTCGCCAATCCCTTCTGGGGTGCCATGGAGCAGGGCGTGAAGGCCGGCGCCGACGCTGCCGGCGTCGAATACTATCTGCAAGCCGTCGAAAGCGACCAGGCCGCCGAACCGCAGCTCAACACCTGCAACACCATGCTTGAGCGCAAACCGACCGTGATGATCACGGCAGCGATCAACTCCAACATCCTGCTGCCGTGCCTGAAGCGCGCCAACGAAATGAACATCCCGGTTGTCGATCTCGACAACAACCTTGATCCGGCCGTGACCAAGGAAGCCGGTGTCAACATCACCTTCCATATCGGTTCCGACAACATGGCGGCCGGTGCGCAGGGTGCAGAGTATCTTGTCGGCAAGGTGGGCAAGGATGCCAAAGGCCCGGTTCTGGTAATCGAAGGTCTCTCCGGCAACATCACCGGCAAGAAGCGCGCTGACGGATTTGCCAACAAGCTGAAAGAACTGGCACCCGGACTGGAAGTCGTGGCGTCGCTTCCCGGTGACTGGGACCGCGGCAAGGCGGCCAACATCACCAACGACATCCTGACCAAGCATCCTGATCTTGTCGCCATTTTCGCCGCCAATGACGGCATGGCGCTGGGGGCCGTCGAGACAGTTTTCGCCGCCAGCAAGGGCGAACAGGTGACGATCATCGGCGTGGATGGCAACTCGGATGCCGTGAAGTCGATCAAGGAAGGCCGCCTCACGGCATCGGTCGCGCAGCTGCCCTACCTGGTGGGTAAGCAGGCGGTGGAGAACGTGAAGAAGGTGGTTGAAGGTGGCAAGGTGGATGAAGTTCTCTTCGTTCCGACCCTCGTGCTCACCAAGCAGGTGATCGAAGACGGCAAGGAACCCATGCTTGAGTTCGTGAAGTAAACGACGCCAAACTTTCGCCGCCATCCGGACTCCCTGCCGGGTGGCGGTGCCTTCCCACACTCATTTCCGTCGGGTCCTGCGCATGGCCACTGGTCAGTCCGCCTTTGCCGATCACTGGCGAAACCTGCAATTCCATTTCGACACGCGGCTGCACTTGCGGCTGGAATCGCTCATCGTGCTGCTGATCCTCCTGATCGCCATGAGCGTGCTGTCGCCCTATTTCCTCTCCGTCTCCAATTTCCTCAACATCCTGCTGGCGACGTCGACCATCGGCATTCTGGCGATTGGTGCCACACTGATCCTGAGTTCCAACGGTCTTGATCTTTCCGTGGGTTCGGTGCTGGGTTTTTCTGGCGTGGCGGGTGCGTTTCTTGTCGGCATCCTTGGCTGGCCGTGGCCTTTTGCCATCCTCGGCGCTCTTGCGGCCGGTGCCTTTGCCGGTGCCATCAACGGCTTCCTGATCACCCGCACGCGCATTCCCGCCTTCATCGTGACGCTTGGCATGCTTGGCATCGCGCGCGGCTTTGCGCTGATCCTTGCGCCAAATGGCGGGGCCATCTACGGACTGTCACCGGAGATCGTTTTCCTGGGGCAGGGCAGGCCGCTGGGCATTCCCACCCCGGTGATCATCCTGGTGATGACTGCGATTATCGCGCACTACATGCTGGCCTATTCGCGCTTTGGCCGGCACACGCTGGCGCTGGGCGACAACGAGGCGGCGGCGCGGGCGACAGGCATCGCGGTGGAGCGGCACCGCTGGATTCTCTACACGCTGTCGGGGTTCACCGCCGGGCTTGCGGGACTTGTCTTCATGGCGCGCGTCAATGCGGGCGACCCGACGGCCGGACTGAACTACGAGCTGACGGCCATTACCGCCGCGATCATCGGTGGCACATCGCTGTTCGGCGGCAAGGGATCGATCCTCGGCACGATGGTGGGCGCCCTCATCATGGGCGTGCTGCAGAACGGTTTGAACCTTCTGGCCGTGCCGAGCTTCTGGCAGCAGGTGGCCATCGGCATGGTGTTGATCCTCGCGGTCTATATCGACCAGCTGCAGACCAGCAAGGAGAAGAAGGCATGAGTCTCCTTGCTGTGAAAGGCGTGACCAAGCGCTTTGGCGCGGTGCAGGTTCTGAACGGCGTTGACCTTGCCATTGAACCCGGGACGGTGACGGGCCTTGTGGGAGACAACGGGGCCGGAAAATCGACGCTGATGAAGACGATCACCGGCATCTACACGCCGGAAGAAGGCAGCAACACCATTGATGGCCGGGA
>CALMZX010000150.1 GCA_937870685.1 uncultured Alphaproteobacteria bacterium | reverse complement strand
TTTGCGCTCCGACATGATGTAAACTGCGGGGTGCTTCTCGTCTCGCATGAGGCGAAGGTAAGGATACGTTGGGCTGTGTCAACATCCACCCCAAAAGCCGTCATCCTCCACGCATGTGGAGGATGTGTCTGTGATGACGCATCCGGCCCCACGATCAAAGACACGCGGCCCACATGCGTGGGCCATGACGGAGGTGGGGGGAATGGCAAGGTGACCTCCGGTTCACCCTCCCGGGTCGCGATAGTCCACCAGCGTTGCCAGCATGTAGATTTCGTCATGCAAGTCGCGCCATGCCGGATTGAATGCATCCACCAGTTCCAGCTTCCAGCGCCGTTTCCACTTCTTCAGTTGCTTCTCGCGCCGGATTGCGTCGCTCATCGCATGGTGATGTTCGTACCAGACAAGCCGGTGCAGCTTGTGTTCAGCCGTGAAACCGCCGAGCGCGCCATTCTTGTGGTCTGCAACCCGGTTCCAGAGATCGCTCGTCACGCCGATATAGGGAATGCCGTGTTTGCGCTCCGACATGATGTAAACTGCGGGGTGCTTCTCGTCTCGCATGAGGCGAGGCTAAGAACACGATTTTCCAAGTCAATCCCCTAACCCGTCATCCTCCACGCATGTGGAGGATGTGTCTTTGATGCCGCATCGCGCCCTGTGACCAAAGACTCGCGGCCCACATGCGTGGGCCGTGACGGTTTGGCGGCAGGTGCGAGGCTTCCGCCTCACTTCAGCACGATCCGCCCTTCCACCCTGGCCTTCACGGTGCCGTGCTTCTTCACCAGTGCCATCACGTCATTGGCGACGAGTTTGCCGCCGCGCGGATCGACCGTGACCTTGCCGCCGGCGAGCGAAGTGTAGCCGTCGCCGCCGCCCAGCATGTAGTCATTGGTGGCGAGCTTGTAGGTGGCTTTGGGATCAAGCGGTTTGCCGCCGATCTCGACCGAGACCACCCGGCTGCCCGCAGGCTTGGACTTGTCGGCCACCACTTTCATGCCGCCAACCTGCGGGAAGCGGCCTGCACCGTCCTCGATTTTCGAGAAGCCGTTTTCCAGCGCGTCCCACACCTGCTGTCCCGTCAATTCCGTCAGCACCGTGACATTGCCGAAGGGCAGTTCGGTGAGGATGTCGCGGCGGGTCAGGTCGCTGCCTGCCGGGTATTCCTTGTCGGCGCGGATGCCTCCGCCGCTGAAGAGCGCGATCTCGCCGCCCACCGCGTCCATCATGGCGTCACAGATGAGGTTGCCGATTGCGGTTTCCTGGCTCCTCACCATGTTGCGGCGGGAGTCGAGCGGGCCTTCGGTCTTGCCGATCACGACGTTGAGTTCCTTGTCGAGTTCGGCCTTGAAGCCATCAACAACCTTCATCGTCTCCGGATCGGGTGTCACACTGGCGGTATCGATGAAGCGGAAGTTGGGCTCCCATTTCACGGAGCGCTTGCCGTCCTTCTCCTGCACATCGACGTTGAGGTCGATGGGCACGAGGTAGTTGGCTTCCGTCGAGGTATCCACGTAGGCCGTGATGCCGTTGTACTGCATGACAAGATCATGATCGTCGCCGGAGAGGATGACGTCGAAGGCCTTGGAGGCGAACATCTTCTGGTCATCGGAGTGGGGCGCCTGCACCACGCCCACCACAACGTCGGCACCATCCGCGCGGGCCTGTTTGGCGGCATCAATCGCGCCTTGCGCGGTGGGGCCGAATTTCAGGTCGCCGGTGGACGCCACCACGGGCGAGGTGTCCTGCGCCACGGGAACGAGGGCGACCTTCACGCCCGCGATGTCCTTCACCGTCACGCCACCGAGGCCCGGCAATGGCTTGCCATCGGCTTGCGTGATGTTGATGGCGGCCCAGGGATATTTCGATTTCTTCATGGCCTCGGCGAAGACCTCCGGCCCGAAATCAAACTCGTGGTTGCCGGGCACGGCGAGGTCGAAGGGCACGAGGTTGGTCAGTTCCACCATATTGCCGCCCTTGTCGAGGCCCGAGAGCAGGGAGGGCGAGAGCATGTCGCCGTTGAAGAGGTAGAGCGTGTTGGGATTGGCGGCGCGCTCAGCCTTGGCCACGGCATTCAGCCGGGCCATGCCGCCGCGCGATTTTCCGCCTTCGAAGTTATAAACATCGCCGACACCGAGCAGCGTGATTTTCACCATCTCGGCATGGGCGGCACCCGCCAGCAGGCCGGAGGCCAGGGTGGCGGCGAGAAGGGTGCGGGTGAATGAGCGCATGATCATGATGAGGCCTCCGTTGAAAATTGCGCGGGAGCAAAGAAAAACTCCCCGTCAATTTCATGACGGGGAGAGGCTAAACCCAAAGCTGCGGTTTGTGCAATCTCGGTTCAGGTGACCTTCAGGCCGTCTTCATGCTGTGGCGCGTGAACATGACGAGCATGAGGATGGCGCCGACAATGGTGACCAGCGAGCCCACTTCCAGAAACATCGTCAGCTGGCCGCCGTCGACGAGCACTTTGCCGATCACCAGCAGCAGCACGCCCACTTCGTAGATGACGAATTGGAGCACGGCGAGGCGCGAGGTGCGCAAGGCGGGCCAGGCATGGTGCAACAGGCCGAACAGCACAGAGGTGACAAAGCCCAGCAGGTTGATGTGGGCGTGCGAGTTTCCGTAGTTCAGGTGGTTGCTGGCCCCCAGCCAGGCCCCGAAGATCATTCCCACAATGACCCAGGCCAGCCCCAGCAGAATATAGTTTCGATCCAAGCGTTGCATGGTTCCCTCCAATTGCAACGCCCCCGGCGCGGCCAATCTACGCCGACGCCAACTGATCCGTAAGCAATTGCAGGTCGCGGTTCCGCGGTTCACATCCTGCTGGTGTGCGCCGTGCCGTTACGGCTTGGGCACGAGATGTTCGGTGGCGCGCCCCTTGTCCCATGTGCCGCGCCAGACGCCATCCTTGCCGATGGAGTAGAGCACCGGATCAGCAAATCCGGGCACGACGGCGGTGAGGAGATTGGAGACGAGATTGGCCTGGCCGGTGTCACTCTTGCCGTTGCGCCATGACCAGGTGATGCGCAGCGTGCCGTTCTCGAGCGCGGTTTCGGCATCACCGTAGTAGTAGTTGCCGTTGGGGTTGCGGCCACGGACGTAGTATTTCCCCGGAAGCGTTTCCAGGCTGAGCGGCTTTGGCGCGCTGGCCTGCATCATGGCGGCGGGGCCATCGGCCATGGCGCCGAGCACGGGAATGTCGAGCTTGTATTTCGTTCCGGCATCCAGCGATTCCAGATGCAGGAATCCGGTGCCGCCAAGCTTCATGAGATCGGCGGGCAGGATGTCGAGTATGTCCGTGTTGGAGCCCTGCAGGGCGGCGAGTGTCGAGAATGGCGCCTGCCCGCGCAGGCCCACGCTGGAGGCAATGCGGCGGGCGTCGGAGGCAGTGAGGTCAACGCGTGTGGCCAGCGCGGCGGGATCGGTGCGGAAGCGCAGTTCGTAGCGGCCGCTGCCGGTGTCCACGATGCCCATGTAGAATTTGGTGTTGGGCGGCTGGCCCGCGATCAGCGGCAGTTCGATGGAGATGAGGCGCGTGCCATGGCCTTCGGCTGGCGTGGCGGCGGTCCAGCCGGCGGGGGCGGTGAAGGCGGGGGCGGCGGTGAAGCGCTCATTGGCAAGGCCTTCATCAAGGCAGGTATCGAGCTTGCCGATGATGTTGCTGGAGCCGCGCAAGGGATGGCTGCTGCGGCCGTTGGCGAACTCCACGTCGACGGAATTGGCCTTGGCGAACTGGTTGATGAAGCCGTTGGCGAGATAGATGGTGACATATTTCTGGCCGGGGTTCATGGCCGAGTCCAGCACCTGCTGGTCGGAGAAATCATAGGGCGTCTTGCCGTTGATCCAGACCTTGCCCTTGGCCTTGGCCTCGCCCGGAGCCACGAGGTCGGCGATGTTGTGGACAAAGATGTAGTCATCGCCAGAGATGGCGCGGCCGATGGTGAGCGTGCGGCCATTGTCAGCTGCGGTACGGCGGGCGACGCAGGCATCGATGACTGCGCCCACATATTGCTGTGCCATCAGCCATTGCGGGGTCTTGATGTAGTCATACTCCATGGCTTGCTGGGCTGCGGCGGGGCCGGATGAGGCGGCAAGCATGGCAAGAATGGCAGTGGCGGCAACACGCATGATCTCTGGTCCTCCGGCAGTCTTCCCCCTCCGCAAGCTAAAGGCATTTCCCACGCGAGGTCCAGCGGGGGATGCCGAGTGACGAAGTGGTCTGACGAAAATTGTGGAATCCGGCAGTTCTGGATAAGCCGCTTTCTTTCTATCGCTGGGGCCGAAGGAGAATTGCCTTGCCCTGCCAATTGTCTGTGAACGTCAATGCCATCGCTTTCCTGCGCAACCGCCGCGACCTGCCATGGCCTTCGGTGGAAGGTCTCAGCCGGATGGCGCTGGAGGCGGGTGCCCATGGCATCACCGTGCATCCGCGCCCCGACGAGCGCCACATCCGCCGGACTGACGTGACGGTGTTGCGGCAGATGCTGCGCAAGGACTGGCCGGGCCGCGAGTTCAACATCGAGGGCTATCCGGATGAGCGCTTTCTCGCGCTGTGCGAGGCGGAGACGCCGGAGCAGGTGACGCTGGTGCCGGACGACCCGTCGCAGGCGACGTCGGACCATGGCTGGGATTTCGGCAGGGATGGCGAACGGCTGAATGGCGTCATCGCGCGGCTGCACAGGTCTGGTTTCCGCGTCTCGCTGTTTGTCGATGCCGATCCGGCTGCACCCGCCACGGCCAGGGCGGTGGGCGCGGACCG
>CALMZX010000149.1 GCA_937870685.1 uncultured Alphaproteobacteria bacterium | reverse complement strand
ACCATGCCCTACATGAAGGTCGTCATCGACACCATGAAGGAAAAGGGCATCCGCGACGATTACACCGTGCTCGTGGGCGGTGCTCCCCTGAACGAAGACTTTGCCAAGGCCATTGGTGCCGACGCCTATTGCCGCGATGCTGCGGTGGCCGTCGAAACCGCCAAGAGCTTCATGGCCCGCAAGCACAACCAGATGGCCTGATCAGCCGCAACTCACTCCCATGAAAAAAGCGCCGCTTGTCGCGGCGCTTTTTGCGTTTGGGGCAGGGCCCCGTGAATGCCGTGATCAGCTGCCGAAGCCGGCTGCGAGACTGGTAAAGATCGGTTGCAGCGCTTCGCCGATGGACGGCATGACGCCCATGAGGGCCATGCCGGTGGCTGCGGCAATCATGCCATATTCAATGGCCGTCGCGCCCGACTCTTCCTTCAAAAATTTCCGCATTGAACGCTCCAATTGCCTGCCCGATTTCAACCCGCGAAAGACTGCCTAGCCAATGTTTCGCTGACAGGGTGTCAAATTATGCCGCACTCTTTAATGAGACCTGAATCCGATTGTGAACATTGATGGAAGTTCATGAAATTCCGTACAGGATCGGGAGTGTGGTGAATGCCACGTTAAGCTGCGCGGGGACGCTCCAGGCAGAGCAAAAAGGCGCCCCCGCGAGGGGACGCCTTTTGTGATAGGGCTGCGGGGGCAGCTTGCGCCGCGCCCCGCAGTCAAACCATTACGAACCAGAGATGTTCGTGGCGATCGTGGAGAAGGTCGAGCCGAGGTTGGCCGACAGGGTCGGCATGACGCCGATGAGGGCGAGGCCCGTGGCAGCAGCGATCAGGCCATATTCAATGGCGGTCGCACCAGATTCGTCCTTGAAAAACTTCTTCATTTGAAAACTCCAACTCATTTACTGACTGCACCTATCCACGATCTGCAGTGAGCGTCTTGCTGTTTGCCTCGTGAATATGAGGCTCAACCTACGCGTCACCCTTTAACGAGGGCTGAATCCGATTGTGAACATTGATGGAAGTTCATGAAATTCCATACAGGATCGGGAGTGTGGTGAATGCCGCGTTAAGCTGCGCGGGGATGCTCCAGGCAATGCAAAAAGGCGCCCCCGCGAGGGGACGCCTTTTGTGATAGGGCTGCGGGGGCAGCTTGCGCCGCGCCCCGCAGTCAAACCATTACGAACCAGAGATGTTCGTGGCGATCGTGGAGAAGGTCGAGCCGAGGTTGGCCGACAGGGTCGGCATGACGCCGATGAGGGCGAGGCCCGTGGCAGCAGCGATCAGGCCATATTCAATGGCGGTCGCACCAGATTCGTCCTTGAAAAACTTCTTCATTTGAAAACTCCAACTCATTTACTGACTGCACCTATCCACGATCTGCAGTGAGCGTCTTGCTGTTTGCCTCGTGAATATGAGGCTCAACCTACGCGTCACCCTTTAACGAGGGCTGAATCCGATTGTGAACATTGATGGAAGTTCATGAAATCCTGTACAGGATCGGGAGCGTGGTGAATGGCTGGTAAATGGGCCGGTTGCGGTGTTATGCATCGGTCACCCGCAATTGACCTAGGCTGGGCGCTGTTCATGGCGACGACACAACCACTGGAACTTCTGCCGTCCGAGAAACTCGAACGCAGCACCGGAAGTGCCCGCGTTCTCCTGCTGGCCTGTGGCGCGCTGGCGCGCGAGATCGTCGATCTGGTCGAGGCAAACAGCTGGCAGGCCTTCGACATCCAGTGTCTGCCCGCCAAGTGGCACAACACGCCGGAACTCATTGTTCCTGCCTTGCGCGAGAAGATCAGGGCGAACCGGGCCCGTTATCAATCGCTCTATGTCCTCTATGGTGATTGTGGTACGGGCGGGCTGCTGGATGTGATGCTCGCGGAAGAAGGGGTGGAGCGCATTGGTGGTCCGCACTGCTATGCCTTCTTCAGTGGCAACGAGCGTTTTGCCGCCACGGCGGATGACGACTTCAGCGCCTTCTTCCTCACCGACTATCTGGCCCGGCACTTCGACAAGCTGGTCTGGCAGGGGCTCGGCCTCGACCGGCACCCCGAACTGCTGGCGGATTATTTCGGCAACTATACCAAGATCGTCTATCTCGCCCAGGTGAAGGACGAGGCCATGGAGGAGAAGGCAAGGGCCGCTGCCCGCAAACTCGGCCTTGCCTATGAGTACCGCTTCACCGGTTATGGCGAACTGGCCGACGAGATGGCGAAGCGCTCCTGATCACCAGGTCTGTTTCTGGTAGGTGCCATCACAGATCTCATAATAGTCGCCCTTGTCGGCGCAGAAGATGTGACCTTCCAGTGTCAGGCCGGTCTTGCCGTCCAGCGATCCGGCGGCAATGGAGGTGTAGTCGCGGCCATCACCTTTCCAGAACAGCAGGGAACCACAGGTCTTGCAGAAGCCGCGCTTTGCCGAAGCACTGGCGCTGTACCAGGCCAGTGTATCCTGTGCCGTGAAATGCAGGTCGGCATCGGCACAGGCGGTGAAAGCGCCGTAGTGGCCCGATTGCTTGCGGCACTGCGTGCAGTGACAGGCGACAACCGGGCGCAGCGGACCGGTGATGGTGAAGGCAACGCCGCCGCAAAGACAGGAACCCTGTGTCATGTCCGCAATTCCCTGTTGAGTGTGGCAATGTGCTCCGGCCCGATGCCGCAGCAGCCGCCGAAGATGCTGGCACCCTTGCGCTGCCAGTCACGAGACGCCGCCACGAGATCGGCAGGCGCGATCACGTCAACAAACTCCCAGTCCGGTGACTTGAAGTAACCGCATTCTGGATATGTGGCGATGGGGCCGCTCCAGTGCTTGCGCAGGATGCCGATCGCTTCGCCCGTGTCGTTGGGCGACGTATGCATGATGCACATCACGTCCGGCTTCAGGGCAGCCAGACGTGTCACAATGTCTTCAAACCGGCAATCGGCGCGGCCCCAGCCCTGCAATCCCCCGCCTTCGGCCCGTTCGGCTGACATGCCGATCCATACAGGCAGCCCGGTTTCCAACGCGGCCTCGCTGGCCCAAACGGCGTAGTCAGTGTCGCGCATCATCTCCATCATGATCAGGTCAGCGCCCGCGGCTTTCAGCCCATTGGCCTTCATGCGGAACAGGCGACGCGCCTCTTCTTCCGGCCACTCATGGGCCAGATTGTTGCGGTCGGAACCCGTTTGCATGGGCCGCATGGTGGACATGGAGCCCGCCACGCAAACATCTGTCCCGGCAGCAGCCTCCTGCGCCAGCTGGACGGCGATGGTGTCGATGCGGTTCACATCCGCCGCGCGCCCGATATGGCTGAAGAGCAGGGGACTGCTGGCGTAGGTGTTGGCGGTGATGATGTCGGCGCCACACGCCACATAGTCCCTGTGGACCTCGCGTACGATCTGCGGGTGGGTGAGGTTGGCATCGGCGCACCAGGTGTCGCCGCTCATCGGGGCGCCCCGGCGCTGGATGTCCGTTCCCGTTCCGCCGTCGAGGATGATGACCTCACCTCCCGCAAGTTTCCGGCGGATGGGTTCGTAACTCATGGTCGCTCTTTCCTGCGGGCTTCGGCAAAGGCCCTCATGTGGAAGTGCAGTTGTGCCGGTTCATAGACGTAACGCCTGCCCACCGGGCAGGCAAGCCGGGCGAGACACCCGCCCGTCATGCAGGTTTCACCCTTGGGCGAGAGCACATGTTGTCCGCAAGCGGCAACATCATAGGAAGTCCCGTCAAAGGCGGAAACCGGACAGGCCGCAAGGCAGGGTTTGCCGACGCAGCTTTCGCACGGATGCGGCCCTGCGGCGTGGCGCGGAAAGTCAAACGCCACCGGAAACAGCAGCGCGGCACGGTAGGCATGCCACAGGCCATGGACGGGATGGATGTTGAGGCCGAGCGGAGAGACATGGCCCGCGCCCGCCTTCCGCGCCCAGGTGAGGAAGGGCAGGGGAGGTGTGTCAAACGGATAGACGGCGCGGGCATCAAGATCGGTGGCCATCCGGTCCACCGTTTGGCGTGTCCAGTCATCCATCCTGTCCCGGGCCGGGTCTCGTTCGCGGGCAAAGCGCCGGAACATCTCCGGCCCTGCGTTGCCGATCAACACCATGAAGACGGCACCGGCGGGCGCGCGGTCCTCCGGCGAAGGCGCAAACCAGCCGAGGGCCGCGAAGCCCTCGCGCCGGATGCGGCCCAGTACCGGGTGTTCCATCTCAGCGCGCCCAGCGCGGATCGCCCGGTTCCATCACCTGCCGTGGCAGCTTGATGTCATGTTTGGCGCGGATGAGATCATCAATCGCGCGCGGGATGTAGTCGGGATAGTAGCCCGACAGGATTTCCCGCTTGCGTGCCGCCGCCCGCTCCACGATGTCCGGCTTGCCCGCCTCTACCCATTCCTTCGGGCTCATGCGGTTGCCGATGGCGGGATACACGTAGTCCTTCTGCATCAGGTTCAGTGTCTGCTCGCTGCCGAGATAGTGCCCCGGACCATTGATGCAGGTGTCGGTGATGACGTCGATGGAAAGTGAATCCTCCGTCACCTCGATGCCCCGCACATTGCGGTTGATCGAGCCCAGCATGTCGTTGTCGATGAGCAGGCTCTCAAGGCAGAAGCCGAGCAGCGAGGCATGCATGCCAGCCGATTCATAGAGCATGTTGATGCCGGTCATGGCTGAGATGCCGGCGGTCACGCCCTTTTCATAGCCTGCCTGCATGTCCGGCATCTTGGAGTCGCACATGCCTGCGGCGGAGCCGACGGTGAGATCGTAGTAGTGGCCCATCTGTGCGCAACCGGACGTGATCAGCGCCTGCTCGCCCGAACCGCCAGACATGGCCCCGGTGCGGAGATCGGACACGAAGGGCCAGGGCCCCCAGATCGCCAGCGCGCCGGGCACGATGCAGTTGATGTAGACAAGGCCTGCGAGGCATTCCGCCACCGCCTGCACCACTGTTCCGGCGAGCGCCGCCGGGGATGTGGCACCAGCCTGCGCCGCCGAGAGCAGCAGCACCGGCATGCCGCCGCGCGCCGCGGCCTCAAGGCAGCGGCAGGCATCTTCGGCGAACTTGAGGGGCGGCACCACGAAGCAGTTGGACTGCGACACGAAGGGCCGCGCCCGCCACTTGTCCTCACCGCCCGCGATCACGTGCAGGATCTGCAGGCATTCCTCCACATGGGCGGGTTCAACCATGGAGGTGCCCACATGCTTCTGTGTGCCCGCGAGACAGGCGTACATGGTGTTGATGTCGAGGTCGTGCCCCGTGATCATGTCGCGCGCCGTCAGCGGGCGCTGGAAGAAGTGGATGTGCTCGCAGGTGTCAACAATGCGGGCGGCATCGTAGAGATCGACCAGAAGCGACTCGCGGTATTCCTTGGTCGAGGGTTCGACGATATGGACAGCGGCACCCGCCGTGCCGAAATAGACGCGCTTGCCCGACGGTTCCATATCGTGCTGCGGGTTGCGCGCGGGCAGGATGAAATTGCGCGCCGCCTTGGCGATGGTGTCCTCGACGAGGCCGCGCGGAATGCACAGGCGGCCCTTGTCATTGACCCAGCAGCCGTGCGCCGACATCGCCTCGACGCAGGAGGGAATGGCGCTGCCCAGCCCCACTGTCTCCAGCAGCTTGAGGGCCGCCGCATGAATGCGCGGCAGGTCTGAATCCTTCAGTGGCTTGTACTGGCCTCCCGTCATGCCGGGGCGGACAGCAGCTTCATCCATGGGAATGGCGCGGGAACGCAGCGCCCGGCGGGCGTCGCGGCCGCCACGGCGGCGGGAAAGGTCTTCGGCAGTGCTCATGGCAAGGTTTCCAGTGAAGCCCGGAACATGCCTTTTTTCACGTCCTGCCGGAAGGCCGCTTTTGCGCGCGGTGGTGGTGAGGAGAATTCACTCTGGCGCTGTGGGCGATCTGAAATTGCCCCCTAACACCCAGAAAACAGGCCTGCTAGGGTGAATCACACTTTGACCATGGTGAGCCATCTTGCCCAGACGTGACCTTCCACCGCTCCGCGCCCTGACCGCCTTCGAGGCCGCTGCCCGGCTCGGTTCGTTCCGCATGGCCGCCAATGAGCTGGGCATAACCCGCAGTGCCGTCAGCCACCAGGTGAAGCTGCTGGAAGACCGGCTTGGCACCCAGCTGTTCCGCCGCGATGCCCGCAGGGCCGAACTGACCCAGAGCGGCCAGGCCTATTTTCCCGCGATCCGCGATGCTTTCGACCAGATCGAGGCGCAGACCCGCGCCGCGCGCCCGTCTGTCACCGACAATGAGCTGACGGTGCAGGTCTATGTGACGGTGGCCCTCAAGTGGCTCATTCCCCGCCTGCATGATTTCGAGCGCCGCTTTCCGGACATGAAGGTCAGGCTCTCCACCTCCTACTTCGACTGGGACTTTGATGACCGCAACGTGGACCTCGGCATCATCCTGGCCCGCAACAAGGCACCGGGCCACTACTACCGCCCGCTCTTCAAGTCCTATCTCGTGCCGGTATGTGCGCCACAACTCCTGAAAGGCGACAATCCGCTGAAGAAGCCGGAAGACCTGAAGAAGCACAAGCTGATCGACGTCTATACGGCAGAGGAGGACTGGCAGCTCTGGCTCGACGCGGCGGGCGTGAAGGGCGTGAAACCTTCCAACCGCCTCTCGGTGGACAGCTACATCCTCGCCCAGGAAGCGGCCATCGAAGGCCGTGGTGTGGCCATGACCATCGGGCCTTTCGCATCGGAAGAAATCAAGCTGGGCCGGCTGGTGCAGCCATTCCCCATGCGCGCGCCCAACAGGAACCAGTGGTACTTCGCCTGCCACAGCGAGCACCGCAACAAGCCCAAGATCAAACGCTTCGAGGACTGGCTGGTAAAGCAGGTCGCTGCCGATCCCGCCCTCGAACCCATCAAGGATGCAGGCAAAGCAGCATGACCGAGATCGCCCCCGAAAGCACCCGCCGTACCCGCCGCGACACCACGCGCCGCGCTCCCGCCGGAAGCACCATTCCGCAAATTCCGCCGGGTGTGGCCAAGCGGCCGTTCCCGCCGACGAAGATCGTGTCCGATGACCAGGTGGAATCCATTCACCGCGCGTCGCTCCAGATCCTCAGCGAAATCGGCATGGATTTCCTTCTGCCCGAAGCGCGTGACCTGCTGAAGGCATCAGGCGGCGTGAAGATAGACGGCGAGCGCGTGCGCTTCGATCCCGCCTTCATCGAGGACATGGTGAGCCACGCCCCGGCGCAATTCACCTTCCATGCCCGCAATCCCGCGCGCAGCTTCCCGCTTGGTGGCGACTACATGGCGTTCTGCGCCGTGGGCAGCCCGCCCAATTGCCACGACATGGACGGTGGCCGCCGCCCCGGCACCCGCGCCGATTTCCAGAAGTTCCTCAAGCTCTCGCAGTATTTTGACTGCCTCGACGCCTGCAGCGGCTACAGCGTGGAACCGATCGACCTGCATCCGTCGATCCGTCATCTGGAGGCCCTGCGCGACAAGTGCCTTCTCCTCGACAAGCCGCTGAAATGCTATTCGCTTGGCCGCCAGAACGTTCTCGACGCCATCGAGATCGCCCGCATTGCCAACAATGTCAGCGAAGAGGAGTTCACCAGGCGCCCCTGCCTGATGACCATCGTCAACACCAACTCGCCCCTCAAGCTGGATGGCAACATGCTGACGGGCATGATGGAGCTGTCATCGCGCGGCCAGATCGTCTGCGTCACGCCTTTCACGCTGGCGGGTGCCATGGCCCCCGTCACCATCGCCGGTGCCGTGGCACTTCAAAATGCCGAAGCTCTGGCAGGCCTCGCTTTCTGCCAACTGGTGAAGAAGGGCGCGCCCGTGATCTATGGCGGGTTCACCTCCAACGTGGACATGAAATCCGGCGCACCGGCTTTCGGCACACCGGAATACATGAAATCCACCCTGCTCGGCGGGCAAATGGCGCGGCGCTATGGCGTGCCCTACCGTACCTCCAACACCTGCGCCGCCAACACGGTGGACGCGCAGGCGGCCTACGAAAGCGTGTTCTCGCTCTGGGGTGTCACCATGGGCGGTGGCAACTACATCATGCACGGCGCGGGCTGGATGGAGGGCGGCCTCGTCGCCTCCTTCGAGAAGTTCGTGCTCGACTGCGACCTGATCCAGATGGTGAAGACCTTCCTCAAGCCGCTGGACACCAGCCCGGACTCGCTGGCGCTGGACGCGATCCGCGAAGTTGGCCCCGGCGGCCACTTCTTCGGCGCCCAGCACACGCTGGCACGCTATGCCGATGCCTTCTACCAGCCGATCATCTCGGACTGGCGCAACTATCAGCAGTGGACCGCCGCCGGCAGCCCCGATGCCTACAAGAAGGCGAATCAGGTCTATAAGCAGGCACTGGAAAACTACGTGCAGCCTGAAATGCCCGCCGCCGTCCGCGCCGAACTCGACGCGTTCGTCGACCGCCGTGTCAGGGAGGGCGGCGTCAAGACGGACTTCTGAGCATGCCCGACATCGTCGTCATTGGCGGCGCCAACATCGACATCAAGGCCAAGGTCAACGAACCCAACCGGCTGGGAACATCCAATCCCGGTGTGGTAAGCATGACGGCAGGCGGGGTGGGGCGCAACATCGCCCACAACCTCGCGCGCCTCGGAGCCGACGTCGCACTCATTTCCATTGTCGGCCGCGACGTGCACGGCGATGCGGTGCTGGACCAGACCCGCAAGGCGGGCGTGGACGTGTCGCGCATCCTGCGCACAAGCATCAGCACCGGCTCCTATGTCGCCTATCTCGACCATGACGGGGAACTGGTGACGGCGCTGAACGACATGCGCTGCATGGAGGAACTGACGCCACAGCTGGTGGAGGCCCATGCCGCCATGCTCGACAAGGCGCGCCTCGTGGTCGCGGATTGCAACCTGCCGCAGGAGACACTGAATTTCGTGGCGGAACTGGCTGGCGCAAAGCTCGTCGTCGAGCCCGTCTCCGTTCCGAAATCGAGGAAGCTGATCGAGGCCCTGAAGGTGGCGCCGCTCTTCCTCGCTTCGCCGAACTTCGACCAGATCGACAGCCTTGCAGGCACGCGGGACATCGAAGCCGCCTTTGCCTACATGCACGGCAAGGGCCTGCGGAACGTGGTGATCCACGCCGGACCGGAAGGCGCGTTTGTCTCCGATGGAACCGACATCGACCATGTCGAAGCCCAGCCGCCGGCACAGATCGCCGATGTGACTGGAGCTGGCGACGCCGCCGTGGCGGGTCTGGTCCATGGGCTTTTGCAGGGCGAGCCGTTGGCCATCGCGGCAGCCCGCGGGCAACGTCTGGCGGGGCAGGTCATTGCCGGTGCCGCATCCACTTTGGAGTAGAACATGAAAGTGCAACTCGCTGAGGATGTGCGCCGCGCCGTGGTCAGAGGCGCGCCTGTGGTGGCACTCGAGTCCACCATCATCGCCCATGGCATGCCATACCCGCAGAATCTGGATATGGCCCGCGAGGTTGAGGACGTGGTGCGGAAAAACGGCGCCATTCCCGCCACCATCGCAATCATCGATGGCGTGCTGCGCGCCGGACTGGCTGACGGGGAGTTGGAGCACTTCGCGAAAACCGGTACCACCATTCCGAAGGTTTCGACGCGCGACATCCCCTACATCGTGGCCCGCAAGGTGACGGGCGCGACGACGGTCGCCTCCACCATGCGACTTGCGGCCATGGCGGGCATTGCCGTGTTCGCGACAGGCGGCATCGGCGGGGCCCACCGCGAGGCCGATACGACCTTCGACATTTCGAATGACCTGCATGAGTTTGCCATCAGCAATGTGGCGGTGGTGACGGCAGGTGCCAAGGCCATCCTGGATTTGCCGCTGACCCTTGAAATTCTCGAAACCAACGGCGTGCCGGTGGTGGGATTCGCGACGGACGAATTTCCCGCCTTTTACTCGCGCGCCAGCGGCATCCCCGTGCCCATGCGCCTTGACACGGCGGCTGAGGTGGCGGCGATGATGAAGGCCAAGTGGAACTTGGGATTGAAGGGCGGCATTGTCGTTGCCAATCCCATTCCGGGTGCAGACGAGATCCCGTCAGCCGAAATCACGCCGCACATCACGCGCGCCCTCGCCGAGGCGAAAGACCAGGGCATTGCCGGGAAGAACGTCACGCCATTCCTGCTGAAGCGCATCACCGAAATCACCGCGGGCCGCTCGCTCACGGCCAATATCGCGCTCGTCATGAACAACGCCCGCGTGGCAACGGAGATCGCCGTGGCTTACGCCAAGGGTTAGCCGATCACCCGCAAGTCACGCGGGAAGGTGGTGAGGCTTTCGATTCCGGTTTCCGTCACCACAACATCATCCTCGATGCGCACGCCTGCTTCGCCGTCGCGGTAGAGGCCGGGTTCGATGGTGAAGATCATGCCGGGTTCGAGCTTCGCCATGTTGCCGCGCATGATCTGCGGTGCTTCATGCACATCAAGCCCGAGGCCGTGTCCGGTCTTGTGGCGCTTGAAGGCAGCGAACTGGGAATTCTCCAGCACCTTGCACACCGCGTCATCCACCTCGGAGGCGGTCATGCCGGGACGGGAAATTTCCCGGCCCTTGGCATTGGCGGCGAGCACCGTTTCATAGAAGGCGCGGTCATGGTCACTCACATGGCCGACGAAAAACGTGCGCGTGATGTCGGCGTTGAAATGCCGGTAGCGTCCGCCGAAGTCAAAGAGAAGGGCATCACCTGCCTTGATCACATAGTCGGCGCGCGCCGATGCATGGGGCTTAGCCGCATTGTCTCCGGCCGCGACAATCGGATCGAATGAGAGCCCGTCGCATCCCGCCCTGAACAGTTCACCCAGCAGGATCGCCTCCACCTGCTTTTCCGTCATGCCCACCTTGACCTGTTGCAGTGTGGCTTCGAGCGCAACTTCGGACCGCCGGATGGCTTCGCGCAGCGCCTCGATCTCGGCTGGCGTCTTGTGCAGGCGGACGGTGGAAATCTCCGCGTGGGCGTCCTCGAATGCGGCGTGGGGCAGGGCCTTCTGCAGGGCCTGGAAGTCAAACACCCGCATGCGCTGGCCTTCCACGCCGATGCGCGCGCCCTTGCCAAGTTGCGGCAGCGCCGCACCGGCTTTCATGAAGGCGCCCATGAAACCTTCCTCATCGCGCCAGTCAAACACTTCGCCCGGAAAACCCAGCGGCGCGAAAGAACCCATTTCGAGGTTGGGCACGATCGCCACCGGCGAACCTGTGCGCGGCACGACGATCACCAGCGGACGTTCCATCTGGTGGAAATCCTTGCCGAAGATGCGCAGGAAATTGGCCCCGGGAACGAGCGCGATGGCGTCAAGACCGGTGCGGGCGAGAATGGCGTGGACGGGGGCAAGCAGTGTCATGCCCCCGCTTCTAACGGGCAGGCGTGGTTGCGTCGAGACGGCAGCGGTGAACAATCGGCAGGGCAGGTGAGTGCAACGCGCATTGCCGCGAATCCCGCGCCGGGATATGGCTTGCCTCCTGCCCATGACGTCGTCCATTTCCCGCAACACCCTGATCGGCATCGCCTCGCTCTGTGCGGGTTCGCTGGTCTTTTCGCTGCAGGATACCGTGATCAAGTCGATCAGCGGGGAGCATTCCGTGACGCTGGCCATCGCCCTCAGGGCCGTGGTCGCCTTCCCCATCATCACCGTGATGGTGATCATGTCGGGAGGGCTTCGCCAGCTGGAAACCCCGCAATGGCCGATCCTGATGGTGCGCGGCTTCATCCTGCTGACCTCCTACACGACCTACTTCATGGCTTTTCCGGCGCTGCCACTGGCCGAGGCCATCGCCCTGTTCTTCATGGTGCCGCTGCTGGTGACGCTGATGTCCGGGCCGCTGCTGGGCGAGCGGGTGACGCCTTCCGCCTGGGCTGCGGTGGTGATCGGGCTCGCGGGCGTGCTGGTGATCCTGCGTCCGGGCTCAGGCATCTTCGAACCCGCTGCTCTGCTCTCGCTGGTCAGCGCCACAGCCTATGCCTATGCCATGATCCTTGCCCGCAAGCATGGCCGCACCATTGCGGCATCGGTGATGACCTTCTACCTCAACTTCGCCTATCTGATTGGCGCGATCTTCATCGCGACGGTCATGATGGGCTTGCAGGTGCAGCCGTTCGGACACCCAAGCCTCGATTTCCTCGTGCGGCCCTGGTCCGTGCCCAACCTGCGCGACATGGGGTTGATGGCGCTTTGTGGTGTCATCGCCGTCTTTGGTGCCAACTTCCTGACTCAGGGTTACCGCAAGGCCAGCGCCAATGTCGTGGCACCGTTTGAATATCTGGGCATGGTCTGGGGCAGCCTGTGGGGCTTCCTGTTCTTCGGCGAAGTGCCGCGCATCACCACCTTCATCGGCATGGGGCTGATTGCACTCGCCGGATTGCTGGCCCTGCGTGCAGGTGCGAAGCAGGCCTGACCGCATTGTTGCACTGCATATTGATCTGCATCATGGCCGCAGGCACAGTGCAACCATAGCGTCCACTCATGCCGAAACCTTCCCGCATTTCCCATACCCTCAGCTTCGCCGATGTCTTCGGCGCCCTTGGCGCGGGCTGGCGTGATTTCCGCGCCGCCCCTCTCTACGGCATGTTCTTCGGCGGCATTTATGCCGGCGCCGGAATCCTGCTCTACCTGCTGCTCAGCTACTACCGCAGCGTTTGGCTGATCCTGCCGCTGGCCATCGGCTTTCCGCTGATCGGACCCTTTGTGGCGGCGGGGCTCTACGAGATCAGCCGCAGGCTGGCGCGGCGCGAGCAGTTGTGGTGGGGCGAGATTCTCACCGTCACCATCCGCCAGAGCCGCCGCGAATTCGGCTGGATGGCCTTCGTGGTGCTGTTCATCCTCTGGGTCTGGATGTACCAGGTGCGCCTGCTGGTGGCCTTCTTCATGGGCTACAAGGGCTTCGCCAGCCTCGATGGTTTCATCGTGGCGCTGACCGGGCAGAGCGGACTCACGTTCCTCGCCATCGGCACGGTGATCGGCGCGGCGCTGTCCTTCGTGCTGTTCTGCTCCACCGTCATCGCCATGCCCATGCTGCTGCACCGCGACGTGGATTTCATCACCGCGCTGATCACCAGCTGGCGCACGGTGTTCGAGAACCTGGCGCCGATGATCCTCTTCGGCCTGATCGTGGCGCTGCTCACCTTCCTCGCCCTCATTCCCCTGTTCCTCGGCCTGATCGTGGTGCTGCCGGTGCTCGGCCATGCCACCTGGCACCTCTACGTGGCCTCCCGCCACATCGAGGACCGGCCCTCGTAAGCATGTGACTGGAATCCCATAGGAATAAAAAGATTGACAGGGGCGCGTGAAAGCGCTAGGGTGACGGCATGATGTACCGCTTTTTCTCGCTTCTCCTCCTCACCTTCGCCCTTGCGGGCTGCGTGCTGGAATCCGCCAAGCCGCTCTTCCCCGATGAGCGCGGCGTGCTGGCGTTGGATGGCCTCGGCACACGCTTTGCCGCCGAGGTCTTCGACAAGGGCGCATGGCAGCGCCAGGACGACTCCATCACCTTCACTCCCGAAGGCCGCCACTACATGGGTGCCAGCAAGGAGGAGAGCAGCCGCCCCACCGCCTTCCTGTTGGTGGCCATGGGGCCATCGCGCTACCTGCTGCAGGTGACGGAAGAGGGCAAGCCATCGGGCTATGTGGTGGCCGAGATCAAGGACGGCGCCGTGCTGCTGCAACCGGTCTTCTGCGACGAAATCAAGCTGCTGCCGGATGCCGCCAGCTGGATCACCTTCTCCAATACGGACTGCAAGGTGACCGGCGAACCCGGCCTGAAAGATTTTGAGCGCCTTGCCGAAAAACTGGCCCCCGCCAAGATGCGGCTGGTGGCGGTGGAGTAGGGGCACAGGGCGTACCCCCCAACGGGCTTTGAGCGAATGACCGGGGTGGCGATCATCCTTTCTGGATTCAAGCACAGGAATTGTACAAATTGACAATGTGCATATGATATGCAATTTGTTGTATGTTTATATTTCAAGGGAAGTGCAAAATGCAGATCGTGCACCAGAAGCGGCCCAGCCACGGAACGGTGATCGGACGGGTGTGGGAACTTGCCGACGCCATCTCCAGCCGGTCTGGCCGCCGCGCCTCCCGCAAGGAAGTGATTGATGCCTTCGTTGCCGAAGGGGGCAACGTCAATACGGCGGCCACCCAGTATTATGAATGGCGCAAGCATCGCGCGGCAGCGCAGGGCGGCGACCGGACTGATGCGGTTGTCCTGCAGATGGCCCGCGACGGTCGGCTTGTGCTGCCGCTTGCCGTGCGTGAAGCATTGGGGCTGGATGAGACGGCGAAACTGATGGTCCGCGTCGAGAACGGCGAATTGCGCATCACCCCGCAGAAGTTTGCCTTCTCGCGACTGCAAGACCTCGTGAAGGAGCAGGACAAGGGCAGGGGCTCTGTCGTCGATGAATTGCTGGCGCAGCGCCGCTCCGAGGCCAAGCGCTGATGGCAGTGGTGCTGGATGCATCGGCGCTGCTGGCGCTGATCTGGCAGGAACCGGGTTCGGATGCCGTGTCGGCTGTGTTGGACAAGGCGGTCATGAGCGCCGTGAACTGGGCGGAAGTGGTGTCCAAGCTGCAAGATCGCGGCATCGATATCGACGCTGCCGTACCCATGCTCTCCCACCTGCCGATTGATGTGATCCCCTTCGACCGGGAGTTGGCGGTGGCTGCTGGCGCATTGCGGCTCAAGAGCAAACATCTCGGCCTGTCAATCGGTGACCGCGCCTGCCTCGCCCTTGCCGCAAGACTGTCTCTGCCAGCCTACACAGCCGACAAAAGCTGGGCGAAACTTGATGCCGGAGTTGAGGTGAGCGTGGTGAGGTGAAGTGCAGCCTGGAATTCGCAAGTCTCACATGCCTCATGCCGAGGTGTCACGCAGCGGCCTCGACATGCTGGCAACGCTGGCCGGGCCGAAGTTCCTGTTGGGCGTGAAGAAGGTCGCGGCGCGGACGGCGGCCTGAGGGGGCGGTGTTTCAGCAACCGCCTCTCCCCTCCTTGTGAAGGAGGGGAGGGGAGTTTCACTTCCTCCCCATTGCCCGTCATTCCGTGCAGAGCGCCGGAGCGAAGCGGAGCAGGAGATAGACCCTCATGCTGAGGTGCCGCGCAGCGGCCTCGAAGCATGCGCCGCAAGTCGCGTGGGCGGGCTGAAGGTCCGGCTGAGGGTGAAGAAGGACGCGGCGCGGACGGCGGCCTGAGAGGGCGGTGCTTCAACAACTGCCTCTCCCCTCCCTGTCAGGGCGGGGCAGGGGTGGGTGGAGGCAACACATGCCGACGCCGGAACCCATGGCCTCCATCCACCCCCGGCCCCTCCTTGTGAAGGAGGGGAGAAGAGTGGAGTTTCACTTCCTCCCCATTGCCCGTCATTCCGTGCAAAGCCCCGGAGCGAAGCGGAGCCTGCCGTGAGGCAGGTTAGGGCTGCGACACGGAACCCCGCTTTGAAAGCAGATCGCGCCGCCACCAAAGCTGGGTTCCGTGTCGTGCGCAACGTGTTGCTGTCGCAACTCGCTCACCGCTGACGCGGTTCGGCGCGTGCACGGAATGACGGGGGAGTGGGGGCTCACCTGCAACTTCTCCCCTCCCTGTCAGGGAGGGGCGGGGGTGGGTGGAGGCGACGCGTGCTGACGCCGGAACCCGTGACCTCCATCAACCCCAGGCACCTCCTTGTGAAGGAGGGATTCAAAAATCTGTTGCATCACTACTGGGCCGCCTCGGAGGCCACCGCCATTTAGTTCAATGGAGTTTCGTAAAGATGACGGTATGCGCAGCATAGAATGCAGCAACCATGGGAACTGCAACTCCGGTACCGGAGAGAAGTTCGAGTTTCCAATGCTTCATCCGCGCCAAGTACTGGCGATAACCCTCTCCGTATTGGGGGAGGACTTTGATCAAAACAACGACAAAAGGAAGAAGGTACAGAGATTGATCAATGCCAAAGTTGACCAGAATTGCCGCCGCTCCACTGAAAGGGAGACTTAGCAACACCGCCAGTGCAAAGTCTGGTTCGGGTTGTGTGGGATCACTGGCAAACAACCATCGTTGCCAACACCTTGAGACTGCCGGAATCGAATAGTAGATAACCTTGACAACCAACCCCGCCAACAAAGCCACTGGAAAACTCAGGAGTTGGAGCCACGGTTCGGGCATCACCCCCTCCGTCTCCGCCTTCCCCCGCCATCCTCATCACTGACCACCACCGTCTTCAGCGGCGGCAGGGTGACCACCTTTTTCAGGTTCACGAAGTCTGCTGTCTTGTGGGGGAGCGCCATGGCTTCCACGAAGTGTTGCTGGAACTTGGGTTCGACGGCGGTTTCGATTTTTTCGATGCGGCGCACCACGTTCTCGATTTCGTCGCGGCCCTTCTTGTTGAGAAGGGCGATGCGCGCCCCCGTGCCCGCCGCGTTGCCCGCTGACTGCACGCGCGCCAGATCGCAATCCGGGATGAGGCCCAGCACCATGGCGTATTTCATGTCGATGTGGGAGCCGAAGGCACCCGCCAGCCTGATCTTGTCCACATGGTCGATGTTGAGTTTGTCCATGAGCAGGCGCACACCCGCGTAGAGCGCCGCTTTCGCCATCTGGATGGCGCGCACGTCGTTCTGGGTGATGCGGATCAGGGGCTCGTTGCCGTCTTCGCGCGGCGTGCGGATCACATAATTGAAGGTGCGCTTGTAGGGCTCGATGCGCGGGGACTGCGCCGCAAGCGCGCCGTCGATCAGACCATCCTGGCTGATGATCCCTGCGAGATACATCTCGGCAATCGCCTCGATGATGCCCGAGCCGCAGATGCCCGTGACTCCGGTGGAGGCAATGGCCTCTTCGAAGCCCGGCTCATCCGACCAGAGATCGGAGCCGATCACCTTGAAGCGCGGCTCCAGCGTTTCCGGATTGATGCGGATGCGCTCGATGGCGCCGGGGGCGGCGCGCTGGCCCGATGAAATCTGCGCGCCCTCGAAGGCGGGCCCGGTGGGCGAGGAACAGGCGAGCAGCCGCGCCTTTGAACCCAGCACGATTTCGGCATTGGTGCCCACGTCAACGCAGAGCATGTATTCATCCTGCGTGTGCGGTGCTTCCGACAGCACCACACCCGCCGCATCCGCACCCACATGGCCTGCGATGCAGGGCAGCACATAGGCCCAGGCGCCGGGATTGAGCTTGAACTCCATCTCGCGGGCCGGGAAGGTGAGGGGAAGGCCGGTGGCCAGCGCGAAGGGCGCACCACCCAGTTCCGTGGGGTCCACGCCGAGGAAGAGGTGATGCATGACCGGATTGCCCACAAGCACCACTTCCAGAATGTCCGTGAGCGGACGGTTTGCGCGGGTGGCCACTTCCTCCGCCAGCTGTTGCAGCGCCGTGCGGATGGCCGTGGTCATTTCCTTTTCGCCACCCGGATTCATCATCACGTAGGAGACGCGGCTCATCAGGTCTTCGCCGAAGCGGATCTGCGGGTTCATCAGCCCCGCCGACGACACCACTTCACCGGTGGAGAGATTGGTGAGATGGGCCGCGATGGTGGTGGAACCCACGTCAATCGCCAGCCCGAAAAGCGAGTCATGGAAGCCCGGCCAGATGGCGGCGAGGCGGTTGCCGCCACCGGGGGCGCGTGAGTAGACCGCGCAGGTGATCTTCCACTCGCCCTTGCGCAGGGTCTTCTGCAGGTCGGCGATGATGGAGAGGTCGCAGGTGACATTCTCCACGCCCCACTGGTCCTTGAGCGCCATGTAGACACGCTCGAGGTCGGAGGAGGGCTTGTGCATGTCCGGCTCTTCCACCTCGATGTAGTAGAGATGCGTGGCGGGATCGAGTTCGATGACGCGGGTGTCTGCTTCCTTGCGCACCACCTGCTTGTGCACCTGGGATTCCGGCGGCACGTCAATGACGAGATCGCCGAGGATCTGCGTCTGGCAGGAGAGGCGGCGACCGGCGGCGAGGCCACGCAGCTTGTCGTAGCGCTGCTCGACCTGCGTGACGCCACTCACGTGGGTTGTGGCCGAGGAAATGCCGTGCTTGGCGAACTCGCCTTCGCCGACGGTGATCTGGCAGCGGCCGCAAATGGCGCGCCCGCCGCAGACGGAGTCGATGTCAACGCCCAGCGCCCGCGCCGCCTGCAACACCGGCGTGCCCCTGGCAAAACGCCCGCGCTTGCCGGAGGGAGTGAAAACGATGAGGGGGTTCTGTTCGGTCATTCAATGTCTCCCCCTCCCCCTTGTGGGGAGGGCAGGGGTGGGGGTCTGGGATTCTCGGTCATCTTGCGTGCCTTTCCGCATACGGCGCAAGAGACGGGGCAGATGCCGGAGCGACCCCCACCCCGACCCTCCCCACAGGGGGGAGGGCGACAGAGATATCACCTCCGGCGGCGGGCTTCGCGGGCGGCGCGGCGGGCGGCGATGTCGTCGGCTGTGGGAGCCGTTTCACCGGGGGCCGCGGCGGCGGGGCGCGGTGCCGTCATGTCGCGGAACTTGTTGTTCCAGAACTTGCAGTGGGCATCCGTGCCGTTGAGAACATTGGCGCCGAAGATGGCGTGCATGTCTTCATCATGCATCGGGTTCATGATGGCGGAGGTCATGCCGTGTGAGGCCGCCATGGCGAGGAAGTAGCCGGTGAGCGCGCGGCGGTTCGGCATGCCGAAGGAAATGTTGGAGGCGCCGCAGGTGGTGTTCACCTTCAGCTCTTCGCGCAGGCGGCGCACGAGGCGGAACACCTGCTGGCCCGCCGTGCCCATGGCACCGATCGGCATGACGAGGGGATCGACAACGATATCTTCCGGCTTGATGCCGTGATCGGCGGCGCGCTGCACGATCTTCCTGGCGACTTCGAAACGCACATCCGGGTCTTCCGAAATGCCCGTCTCGTCGTTGGAGATGGCGACGACCGGCACGTTGTACTTGGCGACCAGCGGCAGGATGGCTTCGAGCTTCTCTTCTTCTCCGGTGACGGAGTTTACGAGAGGCCGACCCTTGGCGGTTTCGAGGCCCATCTTCAGGGCGGAAGTGACGGACGAGTCGATGCACAGCGGCAGGTCGCACACGCCCATGACGATCTCGAGTGTCTGCTTCATCAGCGGCGGCTCGGTCTCGTTCGGGTTCACCGCCGTGACGCCGGCATTGATGTCGAGGATATGGGCACCCGCCGCCATCTGGGCCAGCGCGTCAGCCACCACCGTGTCGAAATTGCCGGCCTGCATTTCGGCAGCAAGCTTCTTGCGGCCCGTCGGGTTGATGCGCTCGCCGATGATGGTGAAGGGCTTGTCGAAACCGATGATGTGGGTGCGCGTGGCCGAGGCGACGAGAGTATGGGTCATGATGCGTTCCGGCCTCCATTGCCGATGAGTTGCTTGATGCGGTCTGGTGTGTAGGTGGATTCGAGGTCGGCCTTGGCCTTGTCGGCTTCGGCGGCAAGATCATCGGACACGGCGATCGGTTCACCGCGCCGCCAGTCGGCGAGGTAGTCGTCCGTCGCCGTGGCCCCATCGCGCATGGCGGCCATGTCGATTGCTTCCATGAAGCGGTTGTCGAGCATGCGCTTCTCTTCCTTGCGCCCGATTTTCACGGAAACCGCCGAGGGAATGTCGCGCCAGTAAGTGATGATGAGATTGGCCATGGGCGGCTTTATGCCTTGGCCCAAAAACGACGGGTAGTGAAAAAACGACGCTACCCATAAAAAACGGCCCGGGAGGTGCCCGGGCCGCTGGAATTCGCTGTGGCGGGGGCTTCAGGCCTTGGGCTTGGTGACCATGCCATAGACCACCAGCACGATGATGGCGCCGATGACGGAGCTGATGAAGCCCCACAGGCCGCTGGTACCGAGGATGCCAACATTTTCCGCGATGAAACTTGCCAGAAAGGCGCCGACGATGCCGAGGATGGCTGTGAGAACGAAACCCTTTGGCTCGTTCGAGCCCGGCATGATGAACTTGGCGACGGCACCCACGATGGCGCCGATGATGATGGTCCAGATGATACCCATAACGTCCTCCTCGATCCCATGAGCGGGTCAACGGCGGGAATTTAACCGTCCGCGTGCGTCGCCGCAATGCCTTGCAATCGTCACGATCCGTTCCAATATGGAATCCACCATTCAGAGGAGATTGAGATGGCCAAGACCAACACCATGCTGAAAGCCCTGCTCGGACTCGCCGTCGTCGCGGGCTGGCAGAACCGCGACAAGATCGGCGATTTCGTCAAGGGCCTCGGCGGCCAGGCGGGTGCGGGAGACAATCCGGCAGGCGGCCTTGGCGGCCTCGTCGACAGCTTCAAGAAGGCAGGCCTCGGCGAAAAGGCGGACTCCTGGGTTTCCACCGGCGAGAACAAGCCCGTCTCCGCCCCTGAAATCGAGAAGGGCGTCGGCGGCGACATGATTGACTCGCTTGCCGAACAGACGGGCCTGTCGCGCGAGGAACTTCTCAAGCGCCTTGCCGAAGTGCTCCCCGGCATGGTGGACAAGCTGACGCCGTCAGGCCGTCTGCCGGGTTGAGGCTGGCACGGATTGACTGAAGAATGCCCCGGTCTTGCCGGGGCATTTTTTATGCCTGTGGTCTGGGTTTCGCGAGCCAGCCCCAGAGGAACAGGATGACGATGGCGCCGATGATGGACACCACGAAATTGCCCTGTTCCCCCGGCCGCAGATAGCCCACGAACTGGCCTGTGAATGTGCCGACAAAGGCCCCTGCGATTCCCAGCAGCGCTGTGAGCACAAAGCCTTTCGGCTCGTTCTTTCCCGGCATCAGGAATCTGGCGATGATCCCCGCTGCAAAGCCGATGAGGATGGGCCAGAGAACGTCAAGCATGGCCGGACATCATGCCCCGAAGAAGGTGCGAGCCATGATCGCCACGATGGTGGAGAAGGAGCGAACGGTTTCCAGCGGCACATTCTGTCCGCTGAACGAGCCGCTCGCATCAATCTCGCTCGCCACCTTGTCCATGGCGCCATCGACTTCCACATCCACGTAGGCGCTTTCCTTCATGATGATCTGCCCGGTGATGCCGTCCGCCGTGGCGAAGAGATCGGCGTCACCTTCAGGTGCCGCGAACAGCGCGTCGTCGCTGGCGGCATCGGCGGCAGGCAGGGTCAGTGTCAGGTCATACTGGTGCTGGTTGCCCACATTGGGCGTGGCGGTGAAGGGCATGTTGCCCTTGAGGGCATAGTCCTTGCCAGCACACTTGGCCTTGACGTCGATGAACCAGGATTCGGTCTGGTAGGAATAGACCATGTCGCCATTCCAGACGCAGCCCTTGTCCGATGGCAGGCCGGCCGACGGCACCGTGAAATTGTTGAGCTGCACCGTGTCCACGCGCTCATCGATGAGGCCGGATTCGGTGGTCTTGATACGCTTCAGGATGGTGTCGCGCAGCAGGCTGGCACCGGTGCTCGGCACCTCCGGCTTCAGCATCATGGATCCGGCAAAACGCGCATTGGAAGCCGCGACCTTGCCCAGCGCCAGATAGTTGGCCGCAAGGTTGGCGCCATCGGTGAAGCCGTCGGATTTCACCACCCAGCCGCCGGAGTACTGCGTGCGAGGCAGCTTCTGCCCGTTGGCGGGATTGACGAGGGAGCCGTTGCCGGTGACCGCGCAGGACTCAGCCTGGCCCGAGATGATGCCGGCCTGGGCCGCCTGGCAGCTGATCTTCAGGCTGGTGTCCACCTGCTTGTCCGCAAGCCCCACCGTGAAGGTGTCCTTGTTTGCGGGATCGCGCAGCGACGGCATGGATGCCTTCATGTTGAAGCTGACGGGATCAGCGGCAAGCGCCTGCGGTGCAGTGGCGAGCACCGCGAGTGCGGCAAGTGCGTTCAGGAGGGTCGGGCGGTCCAGCATGGCTTTTCTCCGGCTGTTGTGATCGGAAGCAATGTGTTGCAGTTCGGCCCCTGAATGGAGGATGAATGCAGTCTCCGGGACCGCGCTCAGACAGGAAGCAACGGACCTGTTGCAGCAACCAGGGGTGCGACAGATTGTCAAGTGAGTTGGCGAAAGCAAGCGACGATGGCGAATAGTAGGGAGTTACTTCCCTATTCCGGCCCACCAATCCGAACTTTCCGCAACCAGAGGGGGAGAAGCCAGAGAGCGAAAGCCTGTTGGTTTCATCTGCGCTACAGATACAAATTGCGCTCCGGAATCAAGCCCTTAACCTCAGAAGCAGGGGCGGTAAATGGACGAGACAGGGCAGACTAGACCAGACGGACCGGAGCCACTTGGCGCAGGTCGGCTGACGTTTGCGCGAACAGAAGAGGTGCTGAAGGGTGCCTTGGGCGAGGGGGCGGACGCCACCATGTTCGAGCGCCTGCACCTGGACCGGGAAGCGGCGGCGGCATTCATCGCCGATCAGGCAACACTGCTCAGTGCAGTTGCCCATGCCGCCGGACTGACGACGGTCAAGATTCTCACTGACCTGCTCTATGTCAACGCTTTCGGAGACGCTTCGCCCTTCGACCCCTCCTGACACTACAGGTCGGCAAGGGCTGCGGAACCAAGAATCTCATCAACATTCGGCAACTGAAGTGTCGGTCCGCGCGGTGCGTCCTGGCGCATCGCCTCGCGCACGAATGTCGGGACACTGGCATGGTCGGCCGGCACAACGCCGCAGGTGCGCAGGGCCTCGCGGCGGGACTTCTGTTCGCCCAGCCTGTCGAGCACGACCCGGCAGGCGATTGCGGGCCCGGCAGAATGGGTGAGTGTCATGCCGACGAAAAACCTGTGCAGCAACAATGACGGGCTGATGTTCATGAGCGTCACCTGGAACGGCTGCATGCGGTTGCGGGCGACCAGCGAAATTTCGCCCTTTGCCGCAATGGCCACGCCATGATGGCGCGAACGCAGGGTGAGATTGCGCCTGCCGGGTGCCTGCACCCGCGTCATGCGCGTGAACATCAGCGTGTCCTTGTGCCACCACACCTCCACATAGCCGCGCAACAGGATGCCGGCAGCATCATGGAACGGAAAATAGCTATGGTAGGCACCGGGCCCGAATTCAGAATCGGCGAGCCGCAGCACTGACTTGTTCTCGGGCAGATAGACACTGACGAGACGGTCCAGTTCCCTTGAAAACTGCCCGGCCCGCGCCGCGCTGGCGTGCGGCTGGCTGGTGCTCTCGCCACCGGAGAGCAAGGCATTCTCGCTGACCCCAAGGCGCAGGCAGATCTTGCGCAGGATGCGGGCGCTTGGAATGGAGCGGCCCGCGAGATACTTGTTGAACTGCTGCCGGTTGATTCCCGTATCGCGGCAAATGTCCGCAATCGACGTCTCCGACGCACAAAGCTGCCGAAGGTTGGCTGCGAAAACAGCATGGTCTCCCGACTTGCCGGTCATGTTTCCCCCATCGCCGGACGAGCGGCAATTGCCCAGAACGTATTCCAGTTCTTCGCCACCTGGCGAAGTAAAAGGTTCGTGTATTTCGCCAATCGACGCTTGAACCTTGCAGCCCATGTCATGTTCCGGCCCCGCTGGCTACGCAAAGACAGGCTTAGACCTGACCAAGTGTGAGATTTGCGGGCACAATTCCGGGCAATATTGCCCCGTTATGTGCCGTCCGCGGTCACCAGTTGTTGACACATGGCTGCGGGAGGCAGCCTGTTGCACCGCACCCCAAATGCTGTAAGAGCCTGCAACGGCCCCCGGGATGATTGAGTCCTGCGGGGCCGTTTTCGCGTTTTCAAGGATGATCGAGATGGCAAATGTCGCCGTGGTCGGGGCCCAGTGGGGCGATGAAGGCAAGGGCAAGATCGTGGATTGGCTCTCGGAGCGCGCCGATGTCGTGGCCCGCTTCCAGGGCGGACACAACGCGGGTCACACCCTCGTCATCAATGGCGTGACCTACAAGCTGTCGCTGCTGCCTTCGGGCATCCTGCGTCCCGGCAAGCTCTCGGTCATCGGCAACGGCGTGGTGATTGACCCCTGGGCGCTGATTGCCGAAATCGACAAGCTGAAGGGGCAGGGTGTTGCCATCAGCCGTGACAACCTGCGCATTGCAAGCAATGCCACGCTGATCCTGCCGTTGCACCGCGAACTGGACCAGTTGCGCGAAGCCGCCGCCGGAGCCGGGAAGATCGGCACAACGGGCCGCGGCATCGGCCCTGCCTATGAGGACAAGGTGGGCCGCCGCGCCATCCGCGTGAATGACTTGGCCGACCTCTCCACCATCGGCATGAAGATCGAGCGCATGCTGGCGCACCACAACGCCTTGCGCCGCGGGCTTGGCCAGCCGGAGTTGAAGGCGGCTGACGTGCTGAAGGACCTGAGCGAGATTGCGCCGAAAATCCTGCCCTTCGCGGATGCCGTCTGGGCCCTGCTGGATGAACACAAGCGGGCGGGCAAACGCATCCTCTTCGAGGGCGCGCAGGGCATTCTCCTCGACATCGACCACGGCACCTATCCTTATGTCACGTCGTCGAACACCGTCGCGGCCCAGGCCGCCAGCGGCACCGGCATCGGACCTTCTTCGGTGAGCTACACGCTGGGCATCGCCAAGGCCTACACCACGCGCGTGGGTTCTGGTCCGTTCCCGACGGAGCAGGACAACGAGATCGGCGAGCTGATCGGCCAGCGCGGTCGCGAGTTCGGCACTGTGACAGGCCGCAAGCGCCGCTGCGGCTGGTTTGACGCCGTGCTGGTGCGCCAGGCCATCAAGACCTCCGGCATCCAGGGGATTGCGCTCACCAAGCTCGACATCCTCGACGGCCTGAAGGAAATCAAGGTGGGTGTGGGCTACATGCTGGATGGCAAGCGCATCGACATGTTCCCCGCCGCAGAAGAGGCCCAGAAGCGGGTGGAGCCGGTCTACGAAAGCTTCGAAGGCTGGGCCGGCACGTCCGCGGGCGCGCGCTCATGGTCGGAACTTCCGGCGCAGGCCGTGAAGTATGTGCGCTATCTGGAAGAACTGATCGAATGCCCGGTGGCCCTGCTCTCGACCTCCCCGGAACGCGACGACACCATCCTGATGCGCGATCCGTTCCAGGATTGACCCGGTCGCCCGGGGATCAGAACTCGAAACGCAACGGCGCTGCCGGAAGCTCTTCGGGCGGGGCCTGCATGTTGCGGAGGCTGGCGGCGAAGCGGGTCATGATCACGGCGGCCACATCCGCCTCGGGAACAGGCTTGCCGCAGAGATAGCCCTGGATGAAATCGCAGTGGTGGTCGCGCAGCATCTTGGCCTGCTCCACCGTCTCGATGCCCTCCGCCGTGACCTTGAGGCCGAGGTTGCGGGCGAGATCAAGGATGGTGCGCATCATGCCCTTCACCTGCGGCTTTGTATCCATGGCCTGCACGAAGGAGCGGTCGATCTTCAGCTTGGAGAAGGGGAACTTCCACAGGTAGCTGAGGCTGGAATAGCCGGTGCCGAAATCATCCATCACGATCTGGCAGCCCAGCTCACGCAGCGCCGTGAGCTGTGACGAAATCATCTCCGTGTCGCCCAGCATGGTGGATTCGGTGATTTCCACCTCCATGCGGTAGGCCGGGAAGGATGACAGTTCGAGGGCGTTGTGCACATCGCTGAGCAGATGGCCGCTCATGAACTGTTCCGGCGAGAAGTTGATGGAGACCAACAGGTGCGGTGGCCAGTTGGCCGCCACCCGGCAGGCTTCCACCAGAACCCAGGCGCCGATTTTCTGGATGGCACCGGTCTCCTCCGCCACGGGGATGAATTCCGCGGGCGAGATGAAACCGAGCGTGGGATGATTGAGCCGGATCAGCGCTTCCATGCCCGCGAGTTCACCGCTCGCGGCGTTGAAATAGGGCTGGAAGGCGAGCGAGAAATAATGCTTCTCCAGCGCTTCATGCACGGCCAGTTGCACGTCCTGCCGCCGCTTGGCGGCCTGCTCCAGCGCCGGGTTGAAGAAGGCATAGCCCGGCCCGCCCTTTTCCGTGGCCGCCTTGTAGGCCAGCCCGGCGCGGTGCACGAGCAGGGCGGCATCGGTGTCGAGCTTGGTGTCCAGTGCCACACCGGCCGCCGCTTCCACCGTGAGGGTGCGTTCCACCCAGTCGATGGGCTGGTCGAGGAGCTCGATGAGGCGCTTGGCGGTGGTGAGTGCTTCCAATGCGTCGCTGATGCGCGGCAGGAAGACGGCGAAGCTCCAATAGTCGAGGCGGCAGATCAGGCAGTCGCTGGGAATGGCATTGGAGAGGCGGGCGGCAAGCGCCGAGATCACATAATCGCCCACATGGCGGCCCAAAGCTCCGGCGATGCGGGGAATGCCACGGACGCCGATTTCGATGACAGCACACTGCTGGCCACTGGCACGGCCCTCCGCCAGATGGCGCTCCACGCGCTTCAGCAGCGCCGAGCGGATGAGCAGGCCTGTCAACTGGTCATGGCTCACCAGATGCTGAACGTCCTGTTCCAGCACGCTGATTTTACGGCGCAATTCCGCTATTTCGTTGCCCGACGGCTCCGTCATCCCTGTCTTGCCCTGCCCCTTGGGCGACTGATTCGGTCTCTAGAAATATACGAATTGTGTGAGTAAATCGTGGATAATTTGTTTGAGGCGGCAATCGCGGAACGGGAGAGAGGCTGCATGGGATTGTGGTGGCGCAAGGGATTTCTTGCCGCAGCATTTGTGACTGCCATGCTGGCCGCCACACTGTTTGCCCCACAGGCCCCGGCGCGCGAAACCTATGCCGCCTATGTCGCCCGCATCAACGCAGGCCTTCCCGGCGGAGCAAGCTACCGCGACGACCTGGAGCAGGTGCTGCGCGCCGCCGCCAATGCTTACCGTGCCGGCAAGGGCCTGAAGCCGCTTGCTCCGGCAAATGAAACGCTCGCCGCCGCCGCCCGCGCCCATGCCGCCGACATGATGCAAAATGGTTTTGTCGGCCACACCTCCTCGTCTGGCGCGGGTTTTGAATCCCGGATGCGCGCACTGCACCCCGGCGTGATGATGCTGCCGCGCATGGCCGAGAATGCCGCCCGCGAGCGCAGCAAGGGTGCTGCCGATGAAGCGAAGGCGCGGAAGCTCTTCCAGCAATGGGTGAACAGCGGCTCCCACGCCCGCACACTGCGCAGCCGCGACTACGTGAGCGTGGCAACGGGCGTGGTGGAACAGGACGGCAAGCTGTTCGCGGTGCAGATCTTCGAGGGCCCGCCGCTCAAGGGCAACATGTTCGGCACGGGCGGGGCTGTGGCAACGCCCAAGACCGAAACCAGCGGCAGCGGTGGCGGGCTGTACTGAAGCCGGGCCAGCCGCTGCGCGGGGCGTGCGCCACACTTCACAATCGAGATCAAAACAGTCAATTAAGTATCTGATTTGTATGACATAAATTGATTGACTTGCGACCCTGTGGATAGCGCGTAAAATTGAATCGAATCCGCCGCCGCACTGGCCCCCACTGCTACACCAGTATCAATCATGAACACTGTCACGCCGCTCCGCCCCGCCGATGCTGCACCCGCAGCCGACACCTACCGCCAGCTCCCGCACAACATCGAGGCGGAGATGGCCTTGCTGGGCGCCATCCTCATCAACAACGAGGCCTGTGACCGTGTCACGCAATTCCTGCAGCCCGACCATTTCTTCGAGCCGCTGCATTCCCGCATCTTTGATGCGGCAGCAAGCCTGATCCGTATCGGCAAGCTGGCGAGCCCGGTGACGCTGCGTTCCTTCTTCGAGAACGACGCGACAATGAAAGAGGTGGGCGGGCCTGCCTACCTCGCAAGGCTTGCGGCCTCGGCCACCACCATCATCAACGCCGAGGAATATGGCCGCACCATCCATGAACTGGCGCAGCGCCGGAAGCTGATTTCGGTCGGCACCGACATTGTCAACGAGTCCTATGACGCCACGGTGGAAGACTCCGCCCGCGCCCTGATCGAGCGCGCCGAGTCGTCCCTCTATGCGCTTGCCGAGGTGGACAAGTACGGCAAGGGCTTCATGCCCTTCGGCCGCGCCCTGACCGATGCCATCGACATGGCCTCTGCCGCCTACCAGCGTGACGGGCATCTCTCCGGCCTCTCCACCGGCTTGAAGGACCTTGATGAAAAACTGGGTGGCCTGCAGCAGTCCGACCTCATCATCCTCGCTGGTCGGCCGTCCATGGGCAAGACGGCGCTGTGCACCAATCTCGCTTACAACGTGGCCAAGAACTACAGCGCCGAATACCAGCCGGACGGCTCCAACAAGGTGATGGATGGCGGTGTCGTGGCCTTCTTCTCGCTGGAAATGTCGGCGGAGCAATTGGCGACGCGTATCATCGCCGAGCAATCCGGCATCGGCTCGGAAAAAATCCGCCGCGGCAAGATCACCGAGGACGAATTCGCCCGCCTCGTGGAGGTGAGCCAGGAATTGCAGAAGCTGCCGCTCTACATCGACGCGACCGGCGGCCTGACGATTGCACAGGTTGCAGCCCGCGCCCGCCGCCTGAAGCGCCAGCGTGGCCTTGGCCTCATTGTGGTGGACTATCTCCAGCTCCTCGCCGGTTCCGCCAAGAAGGCATCGGAAGGCCGCGTGCAGGAAGTGACGGAAATCACCGTGGGCCTCAAGGCGTTGGCCAAGGAACTGGCGGTGCCGGTGATCGCCCTCTCGCAGCTCTCGCGCCAGGTGGAAAACCGCGACGACAAGCGCCCGCAGCTGGCGGACTTGCGTGAATCCGGCTCCATCGAACAGGACGCCGACGTGGTCATGTTCATCTACCGCGAAGAATATTACATGCTGCGCAAGGAACCGCGCCCCGGCACGCCCGAGCACATCACCTGGCAGGATGAAATGGCCAAGTGTGAAGGCATTGCCGAAGTCATCATCGGCAAACAGCGCCACGGCCCCACCGGCGTCGTCGAACTGCAATTCAACGCGGCCCTCACCAAGTTCCAGAACCTGGTGCGCGACGGCTATGTGCCGGAGCGGTTTGAGTGAGGATTGATGCCGGCAGGTCAACGTTCCTGATTGGTTGGCAAAACTGTGGACGGAGAGCAGGTGGGCAACGGCTACAGCCTTTCGGAGCTTGAAAGCATCCAGGACAAGTGGCGGCTGAGCTTTCCGCCTGACCTCGTTGCGCTCATGCGGCAACGCCGCCCGCTTCAGGTCAAAGGGTTTGACTGGCTCACATCTTCGGATGAAGACATCCAACGGAAGCTTGATTGGCCCCTTGAAGGCTTTCTGTTTGACGTTCGCCACAATGATCTGTGGTGGCCAGAGTGGGGAGCGCGGCCCATGAGTGAAACTGCACAAGCCGAAAAACTGACTGAGATATTTGCCGCCGCGCCAAGACTCATACCATTGTACGGTCACCGATATCTGCCGGAAAAGCCATTTGAATCGGGCAATCCGGTTTTTTCGGTATATCAGTCGGATGTCATCTACTACGGCGAGAACCTCGCTGACTGGCTGGCTCGTGAAGAAAATGGATGGGACAGCAAGCAGCCTATCGATGCAGCAAACCCTCCAAAGGAAATTCCGTTTTGGTCCCAGTCCGTTCGGCGAAACATGGAGTAGGGCGCTCACGACAGCATCGGACTGTCAATTGAGATCACGTTTCAAATCATAGTACTCTCGTCATCCCGGCGCATGCCGGGATAGGGCTAAATTTCCGGGTTTTGCTTGAGTTGCAGCCTTGCCCCGGCATTCGCCGGGGTGACGGAGTTGGTTGGGTGAGAATCCGATTGACCGTCCGATGCCCCAGGTTCCAGAATCTGGCGAGAGATGGTTATGCGCCGAAGCGGTTTGAGTAGGTGCTCACGGCTCCAGTGCCGCCGGAGGAATGGCCGGGTTGATGCAGGGCTTGCCCTGCGCCAGTGCCACGGCATTGGCGATGTCGTTGGCGCTGAGGCGGGGGCTTGTCAGGGTATCAACGGCGATGACGGCGAGCGCCGCCGCCATCACCAGCAGGAGTGCGGTGTTGAGTTGCGCCTGCATGCCTGTTCCACTCATGGTGCGGAAGCGATGATGCGGCGCAGTTTCTCAATGCGCGTCTGCGGATTCTCATCGAAGGCGATGGTGCCGGCAAAGGCACCCTTGCGGTCGAAGAGGAAAACCGTGGCCGTGTGGTTCATGGTGTAGCCCCCGCCGCTTGTCGGCACCTTCTCGTAAAAGACACGGTAGGCCTTGGCCAGTACAGGCAACTGCTCCGGCGTCGGGATCAGGCCTTCAATGCGCGGATCAAAGTTGGCGACGTAGTTGGCCGTGAAGGCCTGCGTGTCCTGTTCCGGATCGACCGAAACGAAGAGCATGCGCAGGTCCTTGCCCTCATCGCCCAGCGTCTTGAGTGCGGTGTCCATTTCATAGAGCGTCGTCGGGCAGATCACCGGGCAATGGGTGAAGCCGAAGAACATGGCGTAGGGCTTGCCCTTCAGGCTGTCGGACGAGAGCGTGCCGCCCTTGGAACTGGCCAGCGAGAAGGGCATGCCGATATCCAGCGCGGCCGTCCTCGGCCCCGACTGCGATTGCCAGGCAAGCCAGGCGAGGAGGGCGGCGAAAACCGCCACCGCTCCCCAGAGTGTGTATCGAACGGCTCTCATTGCGCCGGTGCCTCCGCGCCATGCGTGCCGTGGGTTCCGTGTGTCCCATGACCTGCGTGGCCTTCCGCACCGATCATGACGGTTCCCTCGAAGCTGTCAAACAGGGCAACCTGCTTGGCATCCATCTGCGCTTCATCCGTCGCCACGAGGGCGGCGAGCTTTTCGGCTGAAGCCATGTCCATGCCGGCCTCGTGCAGAAGCTGGGCCTGTTTCAGGCCTGCCCCGGCACAGAGATGGATGGTCCATTGCCCGTCCACCAGCTTGAGCAGCGCGCGGCCTCCCTTGCTGCCCTGCGACCAGCCCGCCACGGCAAAATCGCCCTCGATGGAAACGGGGTCCACCGTGAGCGGGTTTTCCGGCGTGTCGAACTGCGCCTTCATCACGTGGATGATGTGATGGGCATGTTCATTGGCCCAAGCCCTGTCGATGGCGGAAAGCCCCAGCGACAGGCTGAACACGATGGCAAGCAGGATGTGTTTCATCATGGCCTCAGTGATCCATGGTGGCCTGCGGGTCCACCACCTCATACTCGATTTCCACCGTGCCCGCCTTCTCGAAGGTCAGCGTGCCCTTGAAGGAGGTGTCCACGGCGGGCTGCTTAGCCACCTTCATGAACATGATGTGCTTGGCCTTGGGCTTCAGTTCCACCGTCTGGCCCGCGGGGATGACGAGGCCGCCTTCGATCTCGAACATCTTCATCATGTCGCCGTCCATCTTCATGTCGTGGATCTGCACGACGGGCGCGATCTCGGCGGTGCCGGAGACAAGCTTGTCATCAGCCGCGCCGTTGTTGGTGATCTTGAGGAAGCCCGCCGACACATCCGCCCCCATGGGCGACTGGCGCGACCACGGATGGCTGATGACGAGGTCGCCGAACTTGATCTCGTGGGCGAATGCACTGGGCATGGCCACGAGCGAAGCGAGCGTGAGAGCGCTGGCGAAGGCAATTTCCTTGATGAGTTTCATTTTCAGTTTCTCCTGTTGAGGTTGTGATTATTGGGCACCGGCCTGCTTCAGCCGCTTGGGCAGAAGGAAGTCGATGATGGCAAACAGAACGACGGCAAGCCCGCCGAGAGGGAAGAGCACCGACAGCACGGCACCAAGCCCGAGGATACCCGCGGGCACCTTGTAGTCGCGCGGATACTTGGGCGAACCAAGCTGGCCCGCGGGTCGGCGCTTCCACCACATGACCACGCCCGAGATGCAGGCGAAGATGACGAGGGTGAGGTAGGCGAGGTTGAACGCGAGGTTCCACCAGCCCGCCGTGCCCTTGTGGAGCGCGATGCCCCAGGCCATCAACTTGCCGACAAAGGGATAGTCCTTGAGCCGCACATCCGCGAGAATGTTGCCGGTGTATTGGTCGATGTGCACGAAGCGGTCACTGGCAGGCGTGACGCTGTCTTCGTTGCGCCCGTCATAGGACACCGTGAAGACGCCTTTCTCGTCGCCGGGAATGGCCACCTTGAACTGGTCCTGGAAGCCGTTGGCCAGCGCCCACATGACCACCGTGTCGAGCACCACCGGTTCGGAAACCGCCGGTGTTCCGGCGTTCGATCCCGAAGCCGGAAGCGGAGTTGCCTCCAGTGTCCATGGCACTTCATGCATGATGTCGTGGTTGAGGCTGGCGTGGCTCACATCCGACAGGGGCACGTTGTCCCACTTGGCAGCAGGGAACGACGACCATGGTTTCACGAAGGCGTCTCCCCAGATTCCGGTCCAGGCGAGGCCCGAAAGCACGAACAGGATCAGGAACAGCGAAATCCAGATGCCACCCGTCTTGTGCAACTCGCGCCACAGCCCCCGGCCCGAGTTCCCGAAGCGCGGCAGCAGCGCGCCGGGGAAACCTTCGCCGCGTGGCCACCACAGGAAGATTCCCGTGACCGCCATGATGATGGTGAGCGAGGCCGCCACTTCAATCAGCCTGTCGCCGAAGGTGCCGAGCAGGAAGGTGCCGTGGATTTTTTCCGCCAGTGCACGGCTGGTGTCAGCCGAGGCATGTGTGTCCAGCACCGTGCCGGTGTAGGGATCGACGGCGACGGAATAATAGGTGTCGTCCTTCGACACTTCGAAGAAGGCGGGCCGGTTCACCGCTTCGGGTGCGATATAGGTGGCGAGTTTTCCGCCCGGCAGCGCCGCGATTGCAGCCTTGCCCTGGGCGGACACCGACACGGAGATCGCTTTCGGCGCCACGCTTGGAACCCAGCCCATTTCATTGCTGAGCGTGGCGTAGAGCATCATGTAGCCGCCCGTGAGCGCCAGCATGAGCAGGAAGGGAACGACGAAAAGACCGGCATAAAAATGCCAGCGCCAGACGGCGCGGTAAAGGCGGCTGGACGCATGTGCGCCCTCTGCCGAAGCAGACATGGAAGTCATGGAAGTGATCCTTGAAAGAGAGGCGATTGACGCCCGCCTGCGCCTGCGCATGGACGGGCAACGGCTGGTCAGTTCAGAGGATCAGGCTGGAGGGCCGCGTAGCGAGACGGGCCGGAACACCGCTTCGGATGCCGGCAGGGCCAAGACGAGTTCTGGTTCGATTGCGGCGACCCCCGGTCGCGGTGCAAAGAGGATGGGCACAAGAACCGGCACCCGCATGGTGCCCGATTGCGGCGCGGCGCACATCACGCAGCAGTCATTGCAGTCATGGTCTTTTGCGCCACCATCCGGCAGGCCGTCATTGTCCATGTCGAGGCAGCGGCTCTTCATGACCTCGGCGTAGAGCGCCTGCTCGGCCGCCGACGCGGGCGAGGGCAGGATGGTCAACAGGGCAGGCAAGAGCCAGGCCACCGCCACGAGAACCGTGACGATGCGCGCCATGCGGCGGAACACTTCCATGCCTGACGGACGAGTCATGACCATGGCTGTTACGGTTAAGGGGCGGGGGAGGGGGCGGTCAACCGCCAAAGTGTAGCATGCCGCAGTGCACTTGCTTTCCCCCGGCCTTTCCGCCATAAGCCCGTTGTCCGAAGCACAAGGCTGGTGGCTGAACGGAAAGACCTACTGAAAAATCAGTGGGTTAGGGTTCGCAAGAACCCGGTTTCCCGTGTCTCCGCTCTCTTCAGAACGGTCTTCAACCCTTTCCCGGTTGAAGGAGGCTTTGCGCCGGTGCTTTTGAGGACAGGAAAACGAAAGGGTACCCATGGGTCTCTACGAACATGTGTTCCTGGTTCGCCAGGACGCAACACCCGCGCAGGTCGAAGCGCTGGTGGAGCAGTACAAGGGTGTCATCACCGCCGGTGGTGGCAAGGTCGAGAAGGTGGAAAGCTGGGGCATCAAGTCCCTCACCTATCGCATCAAGAAGAACCGCAAGGCGCACTTCACGCTGATGAACATCGCTTCGCCCGCTCCGGCGGTGAAGGAAATGGAACGCCAGATGTCCATCTCCGAAGACGTGATCCGCTTCATGACCGTGGCCGTGGAAGAACTGGAAGCGGGTCCGTCCGCCCAGATGCGCCGCCGCGAAGACCGCCGCCGTGAGGATGGCGAAGAAACAGAGGAGTTCAACTGATGGCTGAACCACAAGCCCGCCGGCCCTTCTTCCGCCGCCGGAAGTCGTGCCCCTTCACCGGCGCCAACGCGCCCAAGATCGACTACAAGGACGTGCGTCTGCTGCAGCGCTACATTTCCGAGCGCGGCAAGATCGTTCCGGCCCGCATCTCGGCCGTGTCCACCAAGAAGCAGCGTGAACTGGCCCGCGCCATCAAGCGCGCCCGCTTCCTCGGCCTCTTGCCGTATGTGATCGGTTAAGGAGTAACGCACATGGAAGTCATTCTCCTCGAACGCGTTTCCAAGCTCGGCCACATGGGCGAAGTCGTGAAGGTGAAGGAAGGTTACGCCCGTAACTTCCTGCTGCCGCGCGGCAAGGCGCTGCGCGCCAACGACGCCAACAAGGCCAAGTTCGAAACCCGCCGTGCGGAACTCGAAGCCCGCAACGTCGAAGCCCGCGGCAAGTCGGAAGTGGACGCCAAGAAGCTCGACGGCAAGGCCTTCATCATCATCCGCCAGGCGGGTGAATCGGGCCACCTCTATGGCTCCGTTTCGCCCCGTGACATTGCTGATGCCGCCGCTGCCGCAACCGGCATTGCCGTGCACCGCAACCACGTCGAACTGGTGCATCCGATCAAGACCATCGGCCTGCACTCGGTTGATGTCTCGCTGCATCCGGAAGTGACCGTGAAGGTGACGGTGAACGTCGCCCGCTCGGAAGACGAAGCCGCTGCCCAGGCCCGCGGTGAAGTGCTCACCGGCAACGCCGCTGATCGCGACGAAGTCCGCGCCGCCGCCGCCGCCCTCTTCGAGGAAGCGGAAGCCGAGCGCATCGCCGAAGAAGCCAAGGGCTGATTTCGGTTCAACGACAAATCCGAAACCCCGCCAGCGATGGCGGGGTTTTTTTTGTGTGACGATCGGCTCCACCTGAGACAATCGAGGTATCGTCATCCCGGCGCAGGTCGGGACAGGGCTTTGCGTCAGCCGCGGGCGCGAAGATCGAGCCTTGCCCCGGCCTGCGCCGGGGTGACGGAGATAGATTTGGTTCTCGTCAGTGGGGGTCACACGCCCACGCGCCCAGAGAGAGTCTGAGTGCATGTGCATGGCCGCCGACGGTCTTCACGTCCTCCCCATCCTCCAAAAACGCAAAATCATGTCGATCAAGAACATGCTCTCCACACTGGACCGTGCCTGCGAGGCAGAGAAGGCCATCGATGACGGTGCCGCTCTGGCGCTGCATGCTCCGCTCCCCTGAAACCACCTCCGCCGACGCATCAAAACGCTGCGGATCGTAGATCAGGTTGAAATCAAGGCATGGCCCCGCGCGCAACCGGCCCGTCAACAACTCATCGCCGGTGAAGTGAACCGGAACAAGCGGCGGCAGCGGATGCACCACCTTACCCGCAGTCGAGAGCAGGTCCATGCCTGCGCCCTCAATCACCGTGAGGATGCGCGCCAGTCCCGGGAACAAGGAGAACGGCCCATCGCTCGCCACCTCGGCCAGGCTCAACCGCCACAACAGGCGGCCATCACCCTCGGCCTTCGCCACCTCATGCGTGATCCCCCCGCCATTCTTCCATGGCACGGTGGTGAAGGCGGAGCGGCGGATGATGTGCATGGCGGCAGGATGCCAGAGCCGGGAGCGGTTTGACAGATATATCCCCAAGGGATATACGTGGATCATGACGCAATCCTCTGTTTTCAGATCGAACAAGAGTCAGGCGGTGCGCCTGCCCAAGCCCGTCGCGCTGCCTGAACACGTGACGCGCGTGGAGGTCATTCGCCAGGGTACGGCACGCTTGCTGGTGCCCGCGGGCCAGGGATGGGCGCAGTTCTACTCCACTCCGGGCATTGATGCGGATTTCATGGCGGACCGGAAACAGCCCGCCCCGCAGTCCCGCAAAGGCTGAGCCGTGATCAGCCACCTGCTGGATACCGACGTCTGCATTCACGCCCTCAAGAAGCGGAGCAGGGTGTTGCTTGAACGGCTGACGGCCTATGATGGCCGCATGGCCATCAGCGATGTCACCCTGTTCGAACTCTACTTCGGGGCGGAAGGATATGACGATCCGCGGCGGTGCATTGCCATCGTCGAGGATTTTGCCAGCCGTGTCGAGATCATTGCTTTTGACAGCAATGCCGCGCGACACGCTGGCAACATCCGCGCCAAGCTGGAACGCCAGGGGCGTGTTATCGGCGCCTATGACCTCATGATCGCCGCCACCGCCCGGGCACGCGGACTCGTTCTCGCGACCGGAAACCTGCGCGAGTTCAACAGGGTCGAGGCACTACGCACGGAGAAGTGGCTTTGATGGCCAGTGCCCCCGGTCTCGATCAGGAAAATGGCCGCTTGAAGAAAGTCAAACGGAGAGAACCGGTATCCCCCCAAGTGGCAACTTGGGGAGAAGTTCGCTTGGGTTTTGGACGGAGCATTTGATGCCAGGATTTGGGTTTTCTCAGCTGAACAAGGCTGCCTTGCTGCTGTTGACCACTTTGTTTCTTCTGCCAGCTGACACAGCGGTCTTGGCCGAGGCCACCAACGCAAGGCTTGAAGGCAAGTGCGAAGTTGTCGCGGACGGGCAGACCTGGGATTGCAGGCTTGCGGGTGGCGATGGCAACTATCGTCGCACTGAAGAATGCTCGCCAGAAAACCGCAGGCCCATGGACCCGATATTTTCACAAGTTGCGAAGGCCAAGAGTTCGCGGCTAGCGCTAATGGACATAGTTTCGGGACAATTTGAGAAAGGTGGGTTCCGTTCCACTCTGCAATGGTTTGCGTGCCAAGGTTTTTTTGTGCAGTTGGACGATCAGGTCTTTCCACCTGACACCAATCCTACGCATGCAGTGGCACGGACGACAATGACAATATTGACAAGCGCCTCGGGTCCGGAATGGGCTGCAGAGGTAGCGAAGTGGGATGACTTGCAAATACGGGAAGATATTTGGATTTTCTCGATCACTGACCTGCCAACACAGGTCATAGTCCAGATGGATTTCTCACGGGCTGGATTGGTACATGAAATGACAGTTTCAAGTTCGGGAAAATAGGGGAAGCATTGACGGCGGGTTCAACCAGAATTTCGTCGACAGTTCATGTTGCTCCGCGTTTTTTGATACCTCATCGCCCATGGAAAAGGCCGCCATTTCTGGCGGCCTTTGCATTCTCTGAGTGTGCCTCGCCTCACACCGGGGCGGGCAGCGCCTGTGTTTTTGGTGCCAGCGCTTTCTGGGCTGCGTTCTTCACGGCCTTTTGCAGCTTCTCGAAGGCCCGCACTTCGATCTGGCGGATGCGTTCGCGCGACACGCCGAACTCCTGCGACAGGTCATCCAGCGTCGCCGGATCGTCCTGCAGCTTGCGGGCCTCGATGACGCGGCGTTCGCGCTCCGTGAGCCTGGTCAGCGCCTCCTTGAGGTAGGCGTTGCGCATGTCGCTTTCCTCGTTGCGCACGAGAACGGTTTCCTGCGTGTCGGAATCATCGACCAGCCAGTCCTGCCATTCGCCGTCGCCTTCGCCATCCGCGCGCAGTGGCGCGTTGAGCGAGGTGTCACCACCGAGGCGGCGGTTCATGGAAATGACCTCGTCTTCCTGCACGCCCAGCCGGTGGGCGATGTATTTCACCTGCTCCGGCTTGAGATCGCCTTCCTCAAGCGCCTGGATCTGGCCCTTGATCTTGCGCAGGTTGAAGAACAGCTTCTTCTGGTTGGCGGTGGTGCCCATTTTCACGAGCGACCACGAGCGCAGGATGAACTCCTGGATCGAGGCCTTGATCCACCACATGGCATAGGTGGCGAGCTTGAAGCCCTTGTCCGGCTCAAACTTCTTCACCGCCTGCATGAGGCCGATGTTGCCTTCGGAGATGACTTCACCAATCGGCAGGCCATAGCCGCGGTAGCCCATGGCAATCTTGGCCACGAGTCGCAGATGGCTGGTGATCATGCGGTGCGCCGCGTCCCTGTCGCCATGCTCCTTGTAGCGCTTGGCCAGCATGTATTCTTCCTCCGGTGCAAGCATCGGAAACTGGCGGATCTCCTGAAGATAGCGGCTGAGGCTGCCCTCGCCGGAAGCAATCATCGGAAGTGAAGCGGTCTTGGCCATTGGTTCCCTTTCCCCGATTGGTCAATAAACCTGACGTAAGGCCTCATATAGGGAGCTTCGCCGGATTTAAAAGACACGGGTTCAGTAACAATTTGTAATGTTGCTACGTACTGTTTCTGGTGCCGGATTGAAGCCGCAGTTCCTGTTGTAAATGTGACAGGTCGTCCGGCAGGGGGGCCTCGAAGCGCAGCGCCTTGCCTGTGGCCGGGTGCTCGAAACCCAGCACGGCGGCGTGCAAGGCCTGTCCTTTCAAGGTCTTAAGGGCAAGTTGCGCGTCCGGCGACAGGCGCGCGGACGCCGACTTGTGGCCGGCCCCATAGACCAAATCCCCCAGAAGCGGATGACCGGTATGCGCCATGTGCACGCGGATCTGGTGGGTTCGCCCCGTTTCAAGGTGGCAGCGGACGAGGCTGGCCGCCGTTCCATAACGTTCCACCACATCATAATGGGTGATGGCCTCCCGGGCGTCGGCCCGGTTGCTCACCGCCTGCTTCTGCCGGTTGGCGGTGCTGCGGCCGATACCGGTGGCGATGGTGCCGGCCGGGCGTTCCGGCACCCCCCAGACAAAGGCGAGGTATTCCCGCTGCAAGCGTCCATCGCGCCCATGCGCGGCAAACTGCTCCGACAGCGCTTGGTGGGCCGCGTCGTTTTTCGCCACCACGAGGAGTCCGGAGGTATCCTTGTCCAGCCGGTGCACAATGCCCGGCCGCCTGACGCCGCCGATGCCCGAGAGCGACTCTCCGCAATGGGCCAGCAGCGCATTGACCAGCGTGCCGCCATCATGGCCGGGAGCAGGGTGCACCACGAGCCCGGCAGGCTTGTTGATGACGATCACGTGCCGGTCCTCGAACACCACATCAAGCCCGATGTCCTCGGGCGCTGGCTCCGCCGCAACGGGCGGCGGCACGGCCACGCACACGTGCTGGCCGGGCTTCAGTTTGGCACCTGCATCATCCGCCACCTTGCCATCGACCGTCACGGCCCCGCCGGCAATCAGCTTCTGGAAGCGTGCGCGGCTGATCTCAGGGAAGGCGGCAACAAGCATGCGGTCGAGCCGTTCGCCCGCTTCCGCAACAGCCGCCATGACTGCGGGCTGTTCATCTCGCCCTTGAGAAATCACTGTGCCGTGCAACGGGCTTGGCCGGACACGTGATACTCGGTGGAGAATGTGGGCATGCTGCCCTCGCGCCCGGTGAAGTCAAAATCGTCCTCACCAAGGCCGAGCATGACATAGGGCTGTCCATCACTGGGCTTCACATAGTCAATGACGAGCTTTTTTTTCTCGTTTCCCCACTTGCCGTGGCCTTTCAGCTCTTCGTCGTTGGCATGGGCCGTGAGAAAACGGAACAGGGTCGGGCCACAGGTTCCGTCATCGGCCACGCTGACGCCGCAGAAATCCTTGCCGCAGGGAGCGACATCAATGGATTTGTAGAGAATGCCCTTCTTGCTGAACGCCGGGTTCTCCTCGCTCACCGTCCAGTGCCCGAAGAACGGCGACACAACTACGGCCCGAGCTGGCAGGCTGCCGCACAAGGCCGCTAGGCCCAGGGAGCCAAGCAGGGTAAGATGCAAGAAATGCTGTTTCGCAAACATGGGTTCCTCCGTGACGCGCAGGCTTGGCCGGCAAATGAGGCAATTCGGCGTTCCCTCAGCATTGCCGTGGTTGCCCCGATTGCCGTCTTCGCCGTCTATACGGCACTCCGGGCCGTTTCGGAAAGCTGGAACAATGACGCGTTTCCGGACGCGCTGGCCATCAAGTTGGAACTGCTGCCGCTGGTATTCCCGGTCCACATGGTAACCGGCGGCCTGGCGCTGCTGCTGGTTCCGGCGGCAATGCTGTTGCGCGGCACGCGATGGCACAGGTGGATGGGGCGCATCACGGCGGTTGATGTGGCCTTGGCCGGTGTGACCGCGGTGCCTGTTGCTCTGGAGGCGCCAGTGACGGTGATGTCCGCCGCCGGCTTCGTCACCCAGGGCCTGGTGTGGATGGCACTCTGCGCCGCTGGCATCTGGAACATTCGCCGCGGCAACGCCGACGCCCATCGCCGCGCCATGTTGCTGATGGCCGCCGTCACCTCGGGTGCCATGTTCTTCCGCATCTATCTTGCTCTCTGGGCCATTTTCGGCTGGCGTGGCGGTTTCAAGGTCTTCTATGCCTGTGACGCCTGGATGGCCTGGGGCTTGCCGCTTCTGGTGATGGTGGCAGTGACACGGCCCCGCAAAGCCACTCGACAACCGCCGTCTGCTTCGCAATAAGCCGACAGCAACGCGGATGAACGAGTCCCATGACCAACGACAACACCCCTGAAACCTATGTGCCCACGGCCGGTCAGAAGAAGCTGCTGCGCGTGGTTTATGTCATGGGCCTCCTGCTGGTGCTGC
>CALMZX010000148.1 GCA_937870685.1 uncultured Alphaproteobacteria bacterium | reverse complement strand
TTGTCCCATTGGTTCAGGCGTTCAATGGCAATGCCGCGGTAGTAGTGGACACTCCACAGGTCGCGGGCTTCGGCCTTGGCGAGATCAACCGCGGTATCATAGGCTTTGGCGGACTCAGTGTAGTTCTCGGTATTCCGCAGAAGATTGCCGAGAGTCGTCCATGCATCGATGTTCTTGGGTTCACGTCCCAGGATGGCGCGCATGCGGGTTTCGGCATCCGTCGCGCGCTCAAGGCGTTGCAGGTTGATGGCGATTTCGGTGTCCGCGTTGGTCCGCAGTTCGGATGTCACGGAGACCTGCTCGAACGTGTCGATCGCCTGCTCGTAACGCTGGCCCGTGGCCAGGATATCCCCCAGCAGGGTGAGGACAACCGGCCTGTCGGCGTTCAGGGAAAGTGACAGCTGTGCATAAACCAGCGCCACATCCATGCTCTGGTCATCGTTCATCGCCGCCGCGAGCGAAAACAATGCTTCTGCCGCCCCGGACGAAGGTGACTGGATGAACGGCGGTGGGATATCGTTGCTCCGGGCCTGCTGCAGGGCCGCGCTCACGAGAACATTGTTCTCACCCCCCGCAAGGAAGGCCGCATAGATTTTCTCGGCCTCTGCCTTCTTGCCGTTGCGCAGCAGGTAATTTCCGAACGCCTGGGTCACCCGCAGGCTCGTTCCCGCATCGGTATAGGCCTTGCGATAGGCAGATTCGGCCCGCAACGTATTAACCAGAAAGTCGGAGATCAGTGCGCTGTGGAATGACTTGAAGTTGGCGAAGGATTCGTTCCGGTCCAGCTTGTCCAGTTCGGTCATGGCCGCCTGGTAGGAACCCTCACCGGCATAGGACCATGCGGTGAGCAGGGCCGAAGTCAGTTCCCCCACCGGCGTGTAGGCGGCTTCGGCAAAATGCTTGCGCGCTTCATCATAGCGGCGGAGCTTGAACTGCTTCAGACCAAGCACAAGGCGCGCCATGCGCTGCTGGCTGTTGAAGGCCAGCACCTTGTCGGCCAGCGTCTCTGCTTCGGCGATATCGCCATTGGCCAGTTCAAGCTGGAACAGCCGTTCGGTCAGAACCGGGTTCGCGGCATCCTGTTTGAGGGCGGCATGAAGAAAATCGGCCGCTTCGGCGGTGTCCCTGTTCCGGCCCGCCGTGCGGCTGGCAAGATAGTTGCCGGAGAGTGACGTCTGTGAGGAGGTGGAAGCTGTTGCGATGTCCCAGGACAGGACGAAGGACAGCACCGTGGCCGAAAGCAGAAGGGTCCGAGTCATTCGGCTAAAATGGGGGTTTTCACCCGTCACCGCAACCCCAAAGAAATGGGGCGGCCCGACTGGGACCGCCCCGCTGATGTTCAAGCCTGCCGGAAGCTTTACTTCGACACGTAGATCGACTTGTTGATCACGTCCTGGCCGATGTGGTTGAAGAACGCGGCAAGGTCGCTCGGCGCGTTGGCATGCTGGTAGTAGCCGGTACCCGAGGAACAGGTCTGAAGGCGGCTGCGGGTCGAAGTGGAGACGCCGCTGCCGAAGGACGCGACATAGAGCGTGATGCCTGCAGACTTGACGCTATTGCAGATGGTCAGCATGTCAGCGTCGAGCACGCTTTCCGACGAGGATGCCGAGGTGGTGCCGAAGCGGTTGTAGGTCATGCTCTCGCCGGAATATCCGTAGGCGGAATAGGCCGTTCCGTTCATGGTCTTCCATGAGCCACCATAGGCGAGGTCATTGTCGCCGTCAGTCATCAACACAATGATCTTCTGCCAGCGCGCGTCACCGTAAGGCGCAATTGTTGTTGCGGCAAGGCTGCCCGAACCTTCAACCTTGGTGAAGGGGGCGCCTGGCGAAATGGCGCGCCACCCCCACGACAGTCCCTCGCCGATCATGGTCGGCCCATAGGCGTTCATGGCGGTGATGCCAGCTTACACATTGGCACGGTCATAGGTCATGGGAACGACCTTGCTGACCGCACACATGCTCCATGGACCATAGTTCGTTTCCGACTCGGAGCCGATATTGGTGTTCTCATACTTGCGGTAGTTCTCCTGCTTGATCCGCGCATATGTGAGGTTGGTATTGTTCAAACAGGTGCCGCCCGAGCCACTCGTCAGACCGGTTCCGTAGCATTCGCTGTAAAGGGTCGTATTGCTGCCCTGGGTGATGTAGCTGAAACCAAAGGGACCATTCACGTCACCAGTGGAACTGGCGCCAGGAGCATCGGGATGGAAAAAGGCCGGGAACAGCGTATCCGGATTTGAAGAGACCGGTGCCGCATCGTTCACATTGTAGGCCTGGCTGCCGGTGCCGCGCTTGCGCGTTTCAACACAGCCGTTCCATGTATGGTACGCGCTAGAAGACTTCTTGAGACGGCTCCAGGCGTAGTAGTTGTTCCAGACCGCAGGCGCGGCAGGGTCATCAAAATGGACACGCGACAGGGGGTTGTCGCCATCCGTGTCGATCCAGCCCAGGTCAAAATCATGGGCGGCGCTATCAAGCTTCACGGCACCTGCGAATGGCACCAGCGCTGTACGAAGGAATTCACTGCGCGGTTCGGAGGCAAGGCTGCCGCCATAGAGCGTGGTCATCAGATTGCGGGCCGCCGTCTTGGCACCATCCATCTTGCCATCGGTATCCATGGAACCCGTCGTATCCATGACCATGACCAGTTCGATGGGGCGCATGGCCTTTTTCACGGTGGAACTGGCTTGCATGTCCACTTCGGAAATGCCGACCAGCGACATGATGGTCGTCGGGAACACGAAATCGGCATCCAGCTTCACGGTCTGGCCACTGATTTCGAGGTTGACGGAGATGTCACCGCTCGCATCGTAATTCTTGTCGATATAGTCGGCTGCAATGTTCTCCAGCTCAGCCATGCGCGCTTCCAGCTGCGAGCCGCTGAGGCTCTGGACAGCGGCACGGTCGTCGGAGGCGACGGCAATCACCGCCGCATCGACGGCGGCGAGGAACTTGGTTTGCTCGTCATGGATGCGGGCGCCATCGATGGCGGCACCGGCGGCAAGGAAGATCGGAATGGCGGAAAGGCCGAAGATCTGTGTGACCGTCGCACTTGAATCCTTCAAGAACCGGCCGAAGACCCGGCGCGTGTTCTTGCCCAGCAGTGAGTGACGAAGTGACATGACTTCTCCCCTTTGAATGCATCAGGGTTAGATCAGAGACTTCAACAACTCCTTGCACCAGTCGGTTGATTTTTAGTGTTTACCAGTCTGGCGGAACTGCATCGAATACATGGTAAATGCCGCATGACCGCCAGGTTGCGGCCGCCAACCCACTACATGTTGGGGTAGTTCGGCCCCTCACCCCCCTGCGGTACCTGCCAGTTGATGTTCTGGGCCGGGTCCTTGATGTCGCAGGTTTTGCAATGCACGCAATTCTGGTGGTTGATCTGGAAGCGGGGCTCCTTGCCTTCCTCCTGCACCACTTCATAGACGCCGGCCGGACAGTAGCGCTGGGCGGGCTCATCATAGAGAGGCAGGTTCTGCGCCACGGGCACGGACGGATCACGCAGGCGCAGATGCACCAGCTGGTCTTCCTCATGATTGGTGGCGGAGAAGGCGACGTTGGTCAGGCGGTCGAAGGACAGGACGCCATCCGGCTTGGGATAGTCGATCTTCTTCGCCTGGGCGGCGGGTTTCAGCGTGGCATAATCCGCCTTGCCGTGCTTCCAGGTGCCGAGGCCAAAGCCGAAGAGCGTGCGCAGCCACATGTCCACCGCTCCCAGCGCCACACCACCGGCGAGGCCGAGCTTCGACCACATGGGCTTGACGTTCTTCACCTTGTCGAGGTCGCTGTAGATCCATGAGGCGCGGAAGGCGTCTTCATAGTCCGTTAACGAATCCGCCTCGCGGCCCGCCTGCAGGGCCGCCACGACGGACTCTGCCGCCAGCATGCCGCTCTTCATGGCATTGTGGCTTCCCTTGATGCGCGGCACGTTGACCATGCCGGCCGAGCAGCCGATGAGGGCACCGCCCGGGAAGAATAGTTTCGGCAGGGACTGCAACCCGCCTTCGGTGATGGCGCGCGCGCCATAGGCCACGCGGCGGCCACCTTCCAGAACCGGGGCAATCAGCGGGTGATGCTTGAAGCGCTGGAATTCCATGTAGGGGAAGAGGTGTGGATTGTCATAGTTGAGATGCACGACGAACCCGATGGACACCAGATTGTCCTCCAGGTGGTACATGAAGCTGCCGCCACCGACTTTCATGCCGAGCGGCCAGCCCATGGTGTGCGTGACCTGGCCCTGCTTGTGGTTCTCCGGTTTCACCTCCCAGAGTTCCTTCATGCCGATGCCGAACTTCGGCGGCTCCTTGCCCTCGGAGAGATTGAACCTGGCGATGATCTCCTTGGCCAGCGATCCGCGCACCCCTTCGGCGATCAGCACATATTTGCCCGTCAGTTCCATGCCCGGCTGGTAGTCGGCCTTGTGGCTGCCATCCTTGGCGATGCCCATGACACCCGCCACCACACCGCGCACCGAACCGTCCTCGCGGTACAGCACTTCCGATGCGGCAAAGCCCGGATAGATTTCAACGCCCAGCCCTTCGGCCTGGGTGGCGAGCCAGCGGCAGACATTGCCCAGCGACACGGCATAGTTGCCATGGTTGTTCATGAGCGGCGGCATGAGCGCGTTGGGCATGCGCAGTGCCCCGCCCTTGCCCAGCACATAGAAACGGTCTTCGATCACCGGCGTGTTGAGGGGGGCACCCTTCTCTTTCCAGTCGGGGATCAGTTCGTTAAGCGCGATCGGATCGACCACGGCGCCGGACAGGATGTGTGCTCCGACTTCCGACCCCTTTTCCAGCAGGCAGACGGAGGTGTCCGGCGACAACTGCTTGATGCGGATGGCGGCGGAAAGTCCCGCCGGGCCTGCGCCCACGATGACAACGTCATATTCCATTGCTTCACGTTGAATATCGCTCACCATGGGCCTCGCGGTTTGAGTTCGGATCGAGGCCTGTTATAGGATTTGGACCATGGCAAACAAGCGCCCAATTGCGACATGAGCGAAAGTCCAAACGCCGCAGGCCTGTCTGCTGCCGATGCAGCCGCCATGCTGCTGTGGCTGCGCGACATGGGAGCCGATGAAGCGCTCGCCTCCGCGCCCGTGAACCGCTTCGCCGAAGCGCCGGCACTCCCTGCTCCGGACGCCAATGCCCCGGCTGTGGTCAAGGCGGCACCACCAAAGCCCGCCACAGCACCGCCCTCAGCCACCATGCGCCCCGCGCCGGAGCCTGATGTCTCCATTGAACAGGTCCATGCGTCTGCCCGCGCCGCCACCTCGCTGGCGGAACTGGCGGACCTGCTGGAGCGTTTCGATGCCCACCCCTTGCGCCGCTCCGCCTCGAAGCTGTGTTTTGCCGAAGAGGCGCCCGGAGCCCGCGTGCTGGTGATCGCCGACCGCCCGCGCAGCGAAGAGGACCGCAGCGGCAAGGTCTTCGCCGACAAGCACGAGGTGCTGTGCCAGCGTATGCTGGCGGCCATCGGCCTTGGCGCGGACAAGGGCGAAGCCGTGTCCTTCCTCAGCTTCTTGCCCTGGCGCCCGCCGGGCAACCGCCCGCCCATTGAAATCGAATGCCGGTTGGTGCTGCCTTTTGCCGAACGCGCGGTGGCGCTCATGCGCCCGACCGTCATCCTCGCCTTTGGCGGCTTGCCCGGCCAGTGGCTGGCGGGCGGCACGGAATCCATCCAGCGCCAGCGCGGCACCTGGCTCAGCGCGGGCGGCATTCCCCTCATCTCCACCTTCCACCCCGAGGCCCTGCTGAAATCACCCGCGCTCAAGCGCCTCGCCTGGCATGATCTTCTCGCCTTCCGTGACAGACTGGATTCCCTTGCATGAACAAGATCAATGACGACCCCCGCGATTTCCTCCCCGCCAACATCGCGGTCATCACCGTCTCCGACACACGCACCCCGGAGACCGACAAGTCCGGCCAGACGCTGGCCGACCGTGTGACGGCTGCGGGTCACCGGCTCGTTCACCGCGCCATCGTCAGGGACGAGATCGATGACATACGCAATTTGGTCCGCACACTGACGAAACGCGCCGATGTCGATGTGGTGATCTCGACCGGCGGCACCGGACTCACCGGCCGCGACGTGACGGTGGAAGCGCTCCGCCCGCTTTTCGACAAGGAAATCGAGGGCTTCGGCGTGGTCTTTCACATGATCTCGTTCCAGAAGATCCACACCTCCACGGTACAGTCGCGCGCCACGGCGGGCGTGATGGACGGCAAATATGTCTTCTGCTTGCCGGGATCGCCCGGCGCCTGCAAGGATGCCTGGGACGAAATCCTTGTCCACCAGCTCGACTACCGCCACCACCCCTGCAACTTCATCGAAATCATGCCGCGGCTGGATGAGCATTTGAAGCGCACGAAGGGGTGAGCCTGCCGTGAGGCAGGTATCGGCTGCATCACGCCCCGGCCACCAACATGGCAGGTGGGCGGCCCGCATGAAGCGGGCCGTGACGGCAAAGGAGGAGCACCAGCGCACCAAGCTTCGTCATGGCCCGCTTCATGCGGGCCATCCTGCCCTCGGGTCAGAGGCTGCCTGCAAAGTTGGGTCATTCCACTGCGCGCAGATCCCGTCTCAGTTCCGGCGCAATCCCGGCACTTTCACCAGCCCGCTGACCACGGCAAGGCCGAGGAGCAGGATGGCGCCACCCACGACTTGCGGCAACTGCAGCTGTTCGCCAAGCCAGATCACCGCCGTCAATACGCCAATCGGTGTCATCAGCAGCACGAAGGGTGTGGCCTCGTCCACCCGCACCCGTTTGAGCAGCGTGAACCACGCGACATAGGCCACGTAGAATCCGATCATGCCGACAAAAGCCAGATAGAACCATTCCCGCGCTCCGGCGGTGACCAGCGATTGCCATTGTCCGCGTTCGATCAGCAGCGTGGCAAGGAGAAGTTGCGGCACGCCGAACAACGCGTTGGCCTTGAGCACCATCAATCCGGTATCGACAGACCATAGCCGCGTGAGCACCTGCCCCAGCGCCCACACCGCCCCTGCCCCGATGATGGCAAGCACCGGCAGAAAGGGGGGCTTTTGCTCCGGCAGGCCGATGACGATGGCAACACCAGTGAGTGCAATTGCCGTGCCGATGATCTTGCGGGCATTCAGGGCCTCCCCCAGGAGCAACCAACCGAGGACAATGGCAATGGGCACCTGAGTCTGCAGCACGAGACTGGCCGTGGTGACGTCCACATGCGCAATGGCGGTGAACAGAAGCGCACCCTGGATGGTGACCGAACAGGCCGCAATCAGAAACAGTTTGTACCAAGGCGTGCGCGGCCATGCGCGCAACGTGACCACCATCACGGCAGCAATGGCGGCATAGACCAGAAACATCAGGAACAGGGGCTGGAAGTGGCTCACGGCCGGCTTGGTGAGGGTGAAGCCCGTGCCCCAGCAGAGGGGCGGCACAAGGGCCAGCAGAAGGTTTCTCGGTTGCATCATGATTGCTCTGCGCCTTGCCCGGATTCCCGTACGGCGGCAAGAATGTTCTTGCTTTGTTCACAGCATCAGTTTATCTTGGCTGTCATGCCAACACTGATGGACATGCGGGCTTCACCAGGCCTTTCGCCGGATGTTCTAGGAACGGGAAAGCTCTCCCGCCTGCCCCAGCTGGAACGCGGGCGCGGGGCTGCCATCAACCCGGCGGGCCGCTTCGAGGCCTTCAGTGAATCCTATGTCGATGACGGCTGGGAGTCACTTTCGGACATCCCGCGCCTGCGCACGGAGATTTTCACCGAAACCCCGAAGACGATCATCACCCGCAACCAGTCGCCCGACATTTCCTTCGACCGCTCGATCAACCCTTATCGTGGCTGCGAACATGGCTGTGTCTATTGCTATGCGCGACCGGCGCATGCCTACATGGGGCTCTCGCCGGGACTGGATTTCGAAAGCAAGCTCTTCATCAAGCCGAACGCGGCGGCGCTCCTCCGGGAGGAACTATCCGCGACCAATTATGTGCCAGCGACCATCGCGCTGGGGGCCAATACCGACCCCTACCAGCCCATCGAGCGCGGCTACCGCATCACCCGCTCCGTGATCGAGGTGCTGGCGGAGTTCCGCCACCCCTTTGGCATCGTCACCAAATCAGCGGCCGTGACCCGCGATCTCGACCTGCTGAAGCCGCTGGCCGAACTCGACCTGGTGAAGGTGGCACTGTCGGTCACCACGCTGGACCCCACGCTGGCGCGCTCCATGGAGCCGCGCGCCTCGACGCCCGCCAAGCGGCTGGCGGCAATCGAAATGCTGGCGAAGGCAGGCGTGCGCACCGTTGTCATGATGGGGCCGATCATTCCCGGCCTCAACGACCACGAGATCGAGAACATCCTGAAGGCGGCGCGCAATGCCGGTGCGGCGGAAGCAGGCTACACCATGCTGCGCCTGCCCTTCGAGGTGAAGGACATCTTCAAGGACTGGCTGGCCCGCGAACATCCGGACCGCGCCGCGAAGGTGATGGCCCACGTGAAGGAGGTGCGCGGCGGGCGCGAGAATGATCCCAACTTCGGCACCCGCCAGACCGGCACAGGCCCCATGGCCTGGATGACCGGACGCCGCTTCCAGATGGCGGCCCAGCGCCTGGGCCTCAACGCCAGCCGCCTCAAGCTCCGCACCGACCTGTTCCAGCGCCCGCTGCAGAAGGGCGAACAGATGATGCTGTTCTGAAGGTTGGGAACTGTCCGCGTGCAGCGTGCAGGGTGGGCGAACGGGCGACAATGACCACCACCAGACACTTTTGTCCGTCACCCCGGCGGAGGCCGGAGCAGGACTTGATTGCGACACATGCTTTTGCAGCAAAGCCTGGTCCCGGCCTCCGCCGGGATGACAGTGAGTATTGGGTTCGATTGAACGAGACCTGGGGCATGCCCATCAAGGATTGGATGGGGCACCAGTATGCTGTAGCTCTCCCTCAATGATCTCCCCCATGCCCACCCCCACCTTCTCCCGCGAATCCGAACTCATCGCCCAGGGCTTCACCGTCTGCGGCGTGGATGAGGCGGGGCGCGGGCCTTGGGCGGGGCCGGTGGTGGCGGCGGCGGTCATTCTCGATCCCGGCAGTATCCCGGCAGGCCTCAACGATTCCAAGAAGCTCACCGAGGCGAAGCGCGAGGCGCTGTTCACACCGATCATGCAGGCGGCCAGCGTGGGCGTGGGCATCATCAGCGCCGCGCGCATTGACGACCTGAACATTCTCAAGGCCACCTACGCCGCCATGGCCGGGGCCGTCGCCGCTTTGCCGCGCCCCGCCACAATCGCCCTCATCGACGGCAACCGGGCGCCGCCGCTCACCTGCCGCTGCGAAACCATCGTCGGCGGCGACGCCAAATCGCTCTCCATCGCCGCCGCCTCGATCATTGCCAAGGTGACGCGCGACCGCCTGCTGCACGATCTCGATCGTCAGTACCCGGACTATGGCTTTGCCGCCCACAAGGGCTATGGCACCGCTGCCCATGCCGCCGCGTTACAGCGCCTCGGCCCCTGCCCCGAGCACCGCAAGTCCTTCGCCCCGATCCGCGCCCTGCTTGGAAATTAACCATAGTTAACGGTTTCGATTCACGCGCCGACTCCGAGGACTCATAACACCCCCGACAACAGTGATTTGCGTATGGGGTGAGTGCGATGGGCGTGATTGTGAAACCGGATGTGAGGTTCCTGCAGAACCAGATTCTGCAAGGCGACTGCCTGACCGAACTGAAAAAGATTCCCACCGGCTCCGTCGATCTCGTCTTCGCCGACCCGCCCTACAATCTCCAGCTCAACGGCGATCTCACCCGCCCCGACCAGAGCAAGGTCGATGCCGTCGATGATGCCTGGGACAAGTTCGCCTCCTTCGCCGACTATGACAGCTTCACCCGCGCCTGGCTCGCCGAATGCCGCCGCGTGCTCAAGCCCAATGGCGCCATATGGGTGATCGGCTCCTATCACAACATCTTCCGCGTCGGCACCATCCTGCAGGACCTCGGCTACTGGATCCTCAACGATGTGGTCTGGCGCAAGACCAACCCCATGCCCAACTTCCGTGGCCGCCGCTTCACCAATGCGCACGAGACCCTGATCTGGGCCTCGCGTGACGAGTCGTCCAAGTACTGTTTCCACTATGATGCCATGAAGGTCTTCAACGACGATCAGCAGATGCGCTCCGACTGGACTCTCCCCCTCTGCACCGGGGGAGAGCGCCTGAAGGATGCCGCAGGTGACAAGCTGCATCCCACACAGAAGCCGGAGGCCCTTTTGCAGCGCGTGATGCTGGCCACGACCAACCCCGGCGACATCGTGCTGGATCCCTTCTTCGGCACCGGCACCACGGGCGCTGTGGCGAAGCAGCTTGGCCGCAACTTCATCGGCATCGAACGTGAGGAAAACTACGCCCGCGGCGCCCGCGCGCGCATCGCCAACACCGAAGTTCTGCCGGAAGACGCCCTCAAGACCACCACGGGCAAGCGCGCCGAACCGCGCGTGCCCTTCGGCACGCTGATCGAGCGCGGCCTCGTGAAGGTGGGCGAGACGATCTATGACCCGAGCTACCGCATCGCGGCGCGCGTCCGTGTGGACGGTTCGGTCGCCTGCAAGGACAACTCCGGCTCCATCCACAAGATCGGCGCACACGTTCAGGGCGCGGAAGCCTGCAACGGCTGGACCTTCTGGCATGTGAAGCGCGGCCCCAACATGGTGCCCATCGACATCCTGCGCCAGCAGGTGCGCGCCGAAATGGCGGCGGTGGCGTAAGGCGCCACCAGCACTGCGTTTTCCGCATTTGTCAGCGGGCGTGAATGACTTTACAAAGTCACGCCATGACACAGCGCCCCTCCGCCCGCACCCAGACCTCCTTCCTCTTCGACCTCGATGGCACGCTGGTGGACAGCGTCTATGACCATGTCATCGCCTGGCACCGGGCCTTGCAGGACAAGGGCATCGAAGTGGCGATCTGGCGCATCCACCGCCGCATCGGCATGTCGGGCGATCTCTTCACTGCCGCCCTGTCGCGCGAACTGGGCCACGACATCACC
>CALMZX010000147.1 GCA_937870685.1 uncultured Alphaproteobacteria bacterium | reverse complement strand
TACCGCGTCCATCATGTGCTTGAGCATGATGTCGTTGGCATAGGAGCGGGCCCCGCGTGAAGCCTGGATGATCACCGGCGCATCGCACTTGTCGGCCGCCGCCATGATGGCCAGCGCCTGTTCCATGTTGTTGATGTTGAAAGCGGGCACGCCGTAGTCGTGTTCGGCGGCGTGGTCGAGCAGCTGGCGGAGGGTGATGCGGGCCATGTCGGTCTCCTGAAGGGGGTGAGGCTGGTTCCGGGCCACGCGATAGAGGAAAACACCCGCCCGGTAAAGGGTTCTGAGGTACGCACCTCAGAAAGCGGGCATCATGTCGCGCCGTCATCCTCGATATGAAGCAACAGGCCGCAGGCCTTGCAATGCACGGCATCGAAATCGTGCCGCTTCAAGCCGCAGGCGGGGCATGTGTGCTCCACCTTGGGCGGCCGCAGCATCACCTGCACCAGGCGCAGGAACAGCGTGACGCCCGCGATCATGATGATGGAGGAAATCAACCGCCCCGATGTGCCTTCCAGCACGATGTCGCCAAAACCCGTGGTGGTCAGTGCCGTCACCGTGAAGTAGAGCGCGTCGGCGTAGTTCGTGATCTTCGGGTTGAAGAGGTGCTGGGTCTCGTAGACGATGGCCGTCATGATGAACATGAAGACACCCAGGTTGATCGACGCCACAAAGGTCTGCTCATTGCGGCGGATGAAGGGAAAGTCCTTCTTCAGCCGCCGCATGATCAGATAGCTGCGGCCCAGCCGCAGCAGCCGCGCCACCCGCAGGAAGGCCACGCCTTCGCCCGCCAGCGGTGCCAGCAGGGAGAAAATAACCACCAGGTCCACAAGTCCGAGAGGACTCAGCAGGTACTTCAGCGGCTTGTCGGCGATCCACATGCGCGCAAGGAAGTCCAGCATGAGAATGATGCCGATGGCCGCGTCAATGTACTCGGTGCCAGCCCAGTGCAGGAAGGACGACACCACCAGGAACACGATGGTAATGAGGTCAAAGGCCAGCAGCCCGTAGCGGAATCGGTGCGCCGCCCGCGAGTCGCCTTCGTAATAGTCTTCCAGAATGTCCTTGAGTTCCATGCCCGCCCCGGTCGCGCGGAGGAGCATAGCGCCCGTCAGTGCAGCCCGTCCAGCAGGCTCAGCTTGCCAAGTGCCGGCAGCTTGATCGCGAGGTCATCAGGATCAAGGCCGATGGTTGAGCCGAGCAGGTGCAGTTCAAGTCCTTCCCGCAGGGCCACTGTTCCGCCCAGCACACCGGCCAGGGAGAAACTGTATCCTGTCTTGCTCGGGGCAGGGGCGGCGCCTGCCCAGCCCAGCCAGTCCTTGCCCACGGCGACAGGTGGCAGTTCCGCCGAGAAACCTGCCGTGTTGCGCACCACCCAGCTGACGAAGGTGTTGCTGTTGGGGCCGGGCCACACGGTGTAGCTGCCGCGCGCCGCATTGGGGTAGCGGGCAATGCTGGCCTCGATTTTCGGAATGAGCGCTGCTGCCTCCGGGCCACTGAGACGGAAGACCACGCGCGGTGTATTGCCGTACCAATAGGCATCCGCCGCATAGGCATCCCGGCGAACCGGATTGCCCCAGCCCACCACGTCATAACGCGTCCAGTCAGCAGCACCTGCAGGCTTCAGCACGATCGACATGTGTTCGGCGAAGATGCTCTTCCAGCGTCCGGTGCGCGTCGAAAGCAGGATGACGGTTGCCTCCGGCACGTCGCGGGCCGCAGGCAGCATGCCGGAAGAGCCCCAGTTGGCCGCTCGCCAGGAACTCGGCCAGCCCTGGGCATAGCCCAGCGCCGCGCCGATGGAGCAGGGCACCAGGACCAGGAGAAGGGAGAACCACGAGAAGAACTTGAGAAATCGCCGCATGGTGCTAGGATGGCATTCCTTTGCGGCAGAAGTTCGGCAGGTTTGGGAATTTATGAATATCGACTCGGAAGACAGTGATTTGCTGGCCGGAAAGCGCGGTCCCGCCATGCAACTGGCCATGGAACTGGTCCTGCAGGCCGCCCGCATCATGGGGGCCACGCGGCTGGAGCCCGTCACCTTCGCCCATCTTGATGCCTGTTTCTACAACGGCCAGGCGCATATCGACTTCGCGCAGTTCTGCCTTGATCATGGCGCCACCTTCGCCGTGCCCACCTGGGGCAACAACGGCGTGGTCAGCCTCACCCATCCCGAACTCTACGAAGGCCACCCCGACACGGAAATGGTCGAGGGTGCGCGCAAGCTGCTCCACCTCTACGAGGCGCTGGGCTGCAAGCCCACCTGGACCTGCGCGCCCTATCACATCCCCGGCGGCCCGAAGTTCGGCGACCAGATCGTCGCGGGCGAGAGCAATGCCGTGAGCTTCTACAATTCCGTCACCGGTGCCCGCACCAACAAATACGGCGACTATCTGGATGTGGCCTGCGCGCTTGTCGGCAAGGTGCCCTATGCCGGTCTGCAGACCGATGAGGGCCGCATGGCGCAAATTCATCTGTCCACGGATGAAATTCCGGAAGGCTGGAAACGCGAAGACATTTTCTACCACCTGCTCGGACATCACCTCGGCCGCCTTGCTGGCCGCCGTGTGCCCGTGGTGAGCGGCCTGCCGAAGGCCGCAACCGTCGACAACCTGAAGGCCGTCAGTACCGCCGTTGCCTCGTCCGGCGGCGTCGAGCTCTGGCACGGCGCTGGTGTCACGCCAGATGCGCCCACGCTGGAGAAGGTCTGGCGCAGCGGCGAAACCCACGCGCTGACCCGCGCCCATCTTGCCGAAGCGCAAGCCGTGCTCTCCTCCGGGCGAGACGGCCCGCTGGACGTCGTGGCGCTCGGCACTCCTCACTTCTCTGCAACGGAGTTCCGCGATGTCGTCACGCTGCTGGCAGGCCGCAAGATCAGACCGGGACTGCGCTTCATCATCACCACCTCGCGTTTTGTCATGGGCTACATCGAAAGCAAGGGCTGGGCTGAAAGCCTGCGCCGCTCCGGCGTGGAAGTGATCGGTGACATCTGCAGCTACTACGCACCCGGCATCAATCCGATGAGAGGCCGCGTCATGACCAATGCCGCCAAATGGGCCTACTACGCACCGGGCATGCTGCCCGTGGAAGTCTGCTTCGGCTCCTTGCGTGAATGTGTCGAAAGTGCCGTGCGCGGCGAAGTCTGGCGCGATGCAGGTCTGTGGAACGCGCTGTCATGAAGGTCCAGGGCACCATCCTCAATCCCGGAGAAGCTGAAGGTCCAACGCTCATCCTCACCGAGCCCCTGAGCTTCTGGGGCGCCTTCGATCCGCGCACCGGCGCAATCGTCGATACCCACCACGCCCAGTGCGGCACCAGACTTGGCGGCCACATCCTTCTCCTGCCGGAAACCCGGGGCTCGGGCGGAACACCGGGCGGCATCGCCGAAGCGGTGCGCCGAGGCACCGGACCGCTTGGCATCATCCTGATCACGCCCGACATCAATCTCGCGGTTGGTGCCGCCGTCGCCACCCGGCTCTATGGCCGCGACTGCCCGGTCATCGCCGTTGCGGCAGATGACTATGCCGCCCTCTTGCAGGCCCGGCGCTTGCGCATCAGCAGTGACGGCCAGGTATCGGACGAAGCCTGAAAATCGCGCCTTGAGCGAAGGGCGCAAAGCCGTTAGCCTGTGCGTCACGGGGCGTTTCACGACAGGCGGAACACATGCGGCAGCAGCCCCCGGCATCCGGATCACCGGAGCCATACGAGCCCAACGTCATCCCGCTCATCACGCGCATCTTCTACGTGTCGGCAGCCCTCGCCGTCTTCGCCTATGGTGCCTACGGGGTCGTGGTGGATGACCTCTTCCTCCCGGCCAAACGGAGCGATGGTATGCATCTCCATGGTGTCGCGGCCTGGCTCGCCTTCGCGGCCATCGCCTGCATGGCGGCCAATCTGTTGTCTGTCGTGGCCGATCATTTCGACAAGCGTGACAATGAACGCTCCTACCGCCGTTTCGCCCGCATCACCTCTTGGGCAGGCTGGATCTGTTTCGGCCTCTCGCTTGTGATTTATCTGATGCAGGGCGCCAGCGGTCCCGGCGCGGCCTGATCACGTGACCGGAATGTGGATCTCGATTGTCCCCGGCAACTCGTCCGACGAAAAATCATAGACCTCGAACTGCGGCCCCTCCGCCACCATGAGCCCGGCCTGCGGAATCCACGCATCGAAAATCCGCCGCCACGTTTCGCTCAAGGTCGCCACATCGCCGTCATGGGGAAACACCACCACCTTGCGCGCCGGGATGATGAGCGTGTGCAGATAGCCCGGCACCTCGCCCGCATTCTCCACCTGCACGGCGGCCATGTAGTCCATCCGGCCCTTGCCGTCGAAACGGTGGCACACCCCATAGGTCTTGGTGCCGACCTGCCCGGCAATCCTGCCAAAGTCCGGCATGAATCGTTCCCAAAGCTCCCGGATGCCCGGAGAAGGACCGATGGCAAATGTCCCATTGCGGCCCGCAAGGGTGAGGGCGGAGGAGGTGTGGACGGCGGGTGTTGTCATGCTCTATTCAATATACGGGCCACATGTTTCTTCAAAGAGGTCTCGCCAGGTCGGGTTCATTTTCTCGATCAACTCGATCTTCCAGCCTCGTTTCCACTCCTTGATCTGCTTCTCCCGGATTATGGCCTCGGCCATGGTGGGAAATGTTGTGTACCAGACCAGCATCTTGACATTGTAGGTTTTGCTGAAACCTTCGAAGTGGCCCTGCTTGTGCAGGGAGACACGGGAACACAGGTTTGATGTCACACCACAATAAAGCGTGCCATGGCGCTTGCTGGCGAGAAGATAAACTGAGGGTACCTTCTCTTCCGGCAAGCCAATCCCTCCCTGACTGTCATCCCGGCGCAAGCCGGGACCCCCTGAGATTTCTGCGGAAAGGTAGCGGGCTGTCCCGACAGGCTCAATGGGCCCCGGCTTGCGCCGGGATGACAGCAGGGGAGAGCGGTACCCCCAATTTGACTTCCCCCCGCATTTCCCCTATGTCCCCGCCATCTCAATGACGTCTTGAACGTTACGAGGTCCTTGCACACATGGGACACATCCAGTCCCGGGAGGTGCAGCGGCCAGCATCCGGCAGCGCGTTTGCGCCCCCGGGTGTCGTTTTCGTTTGGGATTACAGGATAATGCAATGTTCGAAACCCTCAGCGAGCGCCTGACAGGCATCTTTGACAAGCTCACCGGCCGCGGGAGCCTGTCGGAGGCCGATGTCGATGCGGCCATGCGCGAAGTGCGCCGTGCCCTGCTGGAAGCCGACGTTGCCCTCGAAGTGGTCAAGACCTTCACCGAGAAGGTCCGCGAAAAGGCCGTCGGCGCCGAGATCGTCAAGTCGATCAAGCCGGGCCAGATGGTCGTCAAGATCGTCCACGACCAGTTGGTGGAAACCCTGGGCAGCGACCAGGCCGCGCTGAACCTCCGCGCCTCGCCGCCCGTCGCCATCCTGATGGTGGGCCTGCAGGGCTCCGGTAAGACCACCTCTACCGCCAAGATCGCCAAGCGCCTGCAGGACCGCGAGAAGCGCAAGGTCCTGATGGCCTCGCTCGATACCCGCCGCCCCGCCGCGCAGGAACAGCTGGAAATCCTCGGCAAGCAGGTGAAGGTCGATACCCTTCCCATCATCAAGGGCGAAAGTCCGGTCGCCATCGCCAAGCGCGCCATGGGCGAGGCCCGCAAGGGCGCCTATGACGTCGTCATGCTCGATACCGCAGGCCGCCTGCACATCGACGAGGAACTCCTCGCCGAGGCGGCTGCCGTGCGCGACATCGCAAAGCCGAAAGAAACCCTTCTCGTCGCCGATGCCCTCACCGGCCAGGACGCGGTCAACCTTGCCCGCGCCTTCGACGAGAAGATCGGCATCACCGGCATCGTCCTGACCCGCATCGACGGCGATGGCCGTGGCGGTGCCGCACTCTCCATGCGCGCCGTCACCGGCAAGCCGATCAAGCTCATGGGCACCGGCGAAAAGCTGGATGGCCTCGAAGACTTCCACCCCAGCCGCATCGCCGGCCGCATCCTCGGCATGGGCGACGTCGTCTCGCTCGTCGAGAAGGCGGCCATGGACATCGACCATGAGAAGGCCAAGCGCATCGCCGAGCGCATGCGCAAGGGTGCCTTCGACATGAACGATCTCGCCGACCAGCTGAAGCAGCTGGAGAAGATGGGCGGCATGGGCGGCGTCATGAAGATGCTGCCCGGCATGGGCAAGATCCAGAAGCAGATCGAAGGCGCCAACATCGACAACAACGTCTTCAAGCGCCAGCTTGCGATCATCGGCTCGATGACCAAGCGCGAGCGCGTGAGCCCGAAAGTCATCGACGGCAAGCGCAGGAAGCGCATCGCCGCAGGTTCCGGCACCAAGGTGGAGGAAGTGAACAAGCTCCTCAAGATGCACCTGCAGATGTCCGGGATGATGAAGCAGATGGGTTCCGGCAAGGGCATGTTCGGCAAGATGTTCGGCGGCAAGGGCATGCCGAGCGAGGCCGAGATGGAAGCCATGCAGAAGGAATTGGCTGGCATGGACCCCAATAGCCTGCCGCCGGAACTCCGAGACCTCGCTCAAGGTGACGGCGCGGGCGGCGGATCATCCGTACCCGGACAAATGCCCGATCTCTCGAAACTGCTGGGCCCCGGCGGCCCCAAGTTCCCCGGACTGGGCGGAGGCCTCGGCGGCCTGCCGGGTCTCGGCGGCAATCCCTTCAAGGGCCTTCCCGGCCTTGGAAAGAAAAAGTGATCAACCCTTTTCAGTCATTACAGGAGAAACCAACATGGCACTGAAAATCCGCCTCGCGCGCGCTGGCTCGAAGAAGCGTCCCTACTACCACATCGTCATCGCTCCGGCGACGAGCCCGCGTGACGGCAAGTACATCGACGTTGTCGGCTCTTTCAACCCGCTGCTCGCCAAGACCGACGAGAACCGCGTGAAGCTCGACACCGCCAAGGCCGCCGACTGGCTCAAGAAGGGTGCCCAGCCGACCGACCGCGTGCTCCGCTTCCTCGACAAGGCCGGCCTCAAGAAGCGCGACGCCCGCAACAACCCGCAGAAGGCCCTGCCGGGCAAGAAGCGTCTGGAACGCGAGAAGGCCGCTGCTGACGCCGCCGCCAAGGCCGCAGCCGAAGCACCTGCCTCGTAAGACCAGTGATAACCCCCTCCCCCCTTCGGGGACCTCCCCCGGCAGAGCCGGGTGAGGGCAGCGTCACGCTCCCCCAACTCGTTGGGGGAGCTGTCCGGAGGACTGAGGGGGCCTTCCCCGGCGCTTGCATTCCGCTTGCACCACGCTAGCTTTCCCGCATGCCGCCCTTCACACCCATCATCGACAAACTGCCTTCCACCGTTCCCTTCGTCGGCCCGGAAGCCCTTGAACGCCGCACGGGCGCACACATTCGCGCCCGCATCGGTGCCAATGAGAGCGTCTTCGGCCCGAGCCCCAAAGCCATCGCCGCCATGCAGGCCGCCGCATCCGAAAGCTGGATGTATGGCGATCCCGAGAACCATGACCTCAAGGCCGCCATCGCCCGCGCCGTCGGCGTGAAGCCGGAAAACATCGCCTGTGGCGGCGGCATCGACGGCCTGCTCGGGCTTGTTGTCAGGCTCTTCATTTCTCCGGGTGATGCAGTCGCAACGTCGCTCGGCGCTTATCCCACCTTCAATTTCCATGTCGCTGCAGCGGGCGGCAAGCTTGTCACCACGCCCTACGTGAACGACTGCGAAGACCCGCAGTCCCTTCTGGCTCTCGCCCGCGCCGAAAAGGCCAAGCTCCTCTACTTCGCCAACCCCGACAACCCCATGGGCAGCCACTGGCCTGCCGCCGATGTGGAACGCCTGATCGCCGCCACGCCAGAAGACTGCATGCTGCTGCTCGATGAAGCCTACATCGAATTCGCACCCGAAGGCACGGCACCGCGCCTTGATACCGCGCGCCGGAACCTGCTGCGTTTCCGCACCTTCTCCAAGGCCCATGGCATGGCGGGCATCCGTGTGGGCTACGTCATCGGCGAAGCAGGCATGATCGCCGCCTTCGACAGGATCAGGAACCACTTCGGCATTAGCCGCATTTCCCAGGCCGGCGCCATCGCCGCGATCGGGGACGCGGACTGGGCGACGCATGTGAAGCAGCAGGTCTTCACGGCCCGCAAGCGCATCCACACGATTGCCGCTGAGAATGGTCTCACCGCCCTGCCGTCCGCCACCAACTTCATGGCGGTGGATTGCGGCCGGGATGGCACCTTCGCCCGCGCCATCGTGGATGGCCTGCTGCAGCACGGCATCTTCATCCGCATGCCGGGGGTTGCGCCCCTCAACCGCTGCATCCGCATCTCCTGCGGAACCCAACAGGATATGGACGCCCTTGCAGAGGCATTGCCTCAGGTTTTGAAAAGGGAACGTTAACCGTCTGCGCAACTCACGGGCGAGAATACCTGGCCGTTTCCGCGCCAGCAACGGCTGCTTAATGCCCCCGCGATAGCCATGGGTTGATTGGGGATCAAAAGTGGCACTGCTCAAGGCTCTGCAAAGGCTGTTCACGGTGGAGAAGGGCAACCCTGCCTTGGTGCAGGCCCAGCTCCGCGCCTTCAGCAAGCAGATTCCGCTGCTCTATGTCATTCTCCTCGCCAACACTGCCTTCGTGTCGGCAACCCACTACAGTCTCGCGCCTTTCTTCCTGACGGTGGAACTGCCCAGCTGCTTCGCGCTCCTGGCCATCGCCCGGCTGATCGGCTGGTGGCGCATGCGCCACGTCAAGCCGTCGGCCGACGACGCGGCCAGCCGCCTGAATTCGACGGTTTACCTGTCGGCGGCACTGGGCCTCGCCTTCATGGTGTGGGGCCTGTCGCTCTATCCCTATGGCAATGTCTACACCCAATCCCATGTGGTGTTCTACATGGCGCTCACCATGATCGCCTGCGTCTTCTGCCTCATGCACCTGCGCGCCGCGGCCTTTGTGCTGGCGCTCATTGTCATGGTTCCTTTCGTCGTGTTCTTCGGTCTCCAGGGCGAGGTTGTGCTTGCCGCCATCGCCGCCAACATGGCGCTCGTCACGGGCGTCATGCTGTTCATCCTTTCCACCCACTACAGCGACTTTGCCCTCATGGTGGCGCAGCGCGACAACCTTGAAACGGTGAACCGCGAAACGCAGCGCCTGAGCGACGCCAACCGCAAGCTCGCCCATCATGACAGCCTGACCGGGCTTCCCAACCGCCGCAGCTTCATTGCCCAGGCGGAAGCGCGCGTGAACACCATCAAGGCGGGTGGCGGTGCAGGCTTTGCATTGGGCATCGTCGATCTCGATGGCTTCAAGGCGGTGAATGACCTCTACGGCCACGCCACGGGCGACGCGCTGTTGATCGAAGCCAGCCGCCGCATGGCCCAGATTGCCGGGCCCAGCATCGTCTTTGCCCGTCTCGGCGGCGATGAATTCGGCATTCTCGCGGCACAGGATGTGGACCTTGCGGGCTTTGGCCGCACGCTCTGCGAAGTCCTGCGCCAGCCCTATGAACTTGACGACGTGACGGCGGAAGTCACCTCCTCCTGCGGCTTCGCGGAATTTGGCGCGGATTGTTCGACGACCTCGGAGCTGTTCGAGCATGCCGACTACGCGCTCTATCAGGCCAAGGACAAGGCGGGCGGCCAGACGGTGGTGTTCTCCGCCATCCATCGTGACAACCTGCGCCGCGTCCACGAAATCGACCAGGCCCTGCGCAACGCTGATCTCGACCATGAACTGGCCCTCGTCTACCAGCCCGTCTTCAACACGCACAGCCGGGTGGTGGTGGCGGTAGAAGCGCTGGCCCGCTGGCGCAGTGCCACGCTGGGCAGCATCGGCCCGGCCCAGTTCATCGCCGCCGCGGAAAAGAGTTCGCTGATCAACCGCGTCACCCTGGTTCTTCTGCGCAAGTTGCTGAACGACCTGCGCATGTGGCCGGAACACGCCACCGCCTCCTTCAACCTGTCAGCCCGCACGCTGGCCTCGCCCGATTCCATGGTTCAGCTTCTCGGCCTCATCCAGCGCAGCGGCATCAATCCCGCCCGCATCGAGTTCGAGGTCACGGAAACCGCGCTGATGATTGACTTTGACGCGGCCCTGCGTTCGCTGCACATGTTGCGCAACATGGGCTCCCGCATCGCCCTTGATGATTTCGGCACGGGTTATTCCAGCCTCAGCCATGTGCACCAGCTGCCGCTCGACAAGATCAAGATTGACCGCAAGTTCATCGGTGACATGACCAAGAGCGCCAAGGCCGCGAGTGTCGTCAAGACGGTGATCGACCTTTGCGACAACCTCGGTGTCGTCTGCGTGGCCGAAGGGGTGGAAACCGAAGAGCAGGCCCGTCTGCTGGAAAGCAAGGGCTGCTCACTCGCACAGGGTTTCTATTTCGGAAAGCCCATGCCGGCCCGCGACGTCCTGGCCGCCCAGCAAACAGGCCTCGCCCGGATCAGGCACGCAGGCTGAGCACCGCTGGCCCCCCGGGCCGCCCCGTCACGCAATATTGTTACAATCGGGTGAGATGCCCGCCCCCCGCGCCATCAAACCGGTGGATGGCGGGAAGCTGCCGCTTGTGGCGGCCTGCTCCTTGGCGGCATGTAGGCAGCAGGAGACATGGCCATGCCCACATTCAAACGCCCGCACAATCTCACCGTCGTGGACCACCCGCTGGTGCTCCACAAGCTCACCCTGATGCGCGACAAGCACACGCCCTCGGCGGTCTTCCGACAGCTGCTCCATGAAATCAGCCACCTGCTGGCCTATGAGGGCTGCCGCGACCTTCCCATC
>CALMZX010000146.1 GCA_937870685.1 uncultured Alphaproteobacteria bacterium | reverse complement strand
GGTTCGCGCCCAAGGGCGTGGAGCCGAAGGACATCGTCTCCTTCCGCCGCTCCAACGACTTCCAGCACGTGGGCGCGGAAGTGAAGGGCACGCGCAACGGCGTCGGTGTCACCGAAATCGCCAACTTCGCCAAGTACCGCTTCACGGGCGCAGGCGCGGAAGCCTTCCTCTCGCGCCTCATGACCAACAAGATGCCGAAAACGGGGCGCATCGTGCTGACGCCGATGCTCAATCCGGCGGGCAAGCTGATCGGCGATTTCACCATCGGCAAGCTGAAGGATGACTGCTTCTACATGTGGGGCTCGTCACAGGCGCAGCGCTATCACATGCGCTGGTTCGAAAAGCACCTGCCCGCCGACGGTTCGGTGAAGATCGACCGTCTCGACATGGGCATGGTCGGCCTCTCCATCGCGGGCCCCAAGGCGCGTGACGTGCTGCAGGCCCTGACCGACGAGGATGTGTCGAACGCCAGGTTCAAATTCATGGACATCCGCGCCATGGACATCGGCAACTGCCCTGCCATCATCAACCGCGTCACATACTCAGGCGACCTTGGCTATGAAATCTGGGTGGCGCCGGAATTCCAGCGCCGCCTCTATGACCGGATCATGAAGGCGGGCAAGGCGCACGGCATCATCAACTTCGGCATGCGGGCGCTGCTCTCCATGCGCCTCGAAAAGAACTTCCCCACCTGGTACCGCGAGTTGCGCCCCATCTACGGGCCGTTCGAAGCCGGCATGGACCGTTTCATCGACCTCACCAAGAATGACTTCATCGGCCGCGAGGCCGCAATGGAAGAGAAGCGTACCGGCGGCAAGCTGCGCCGCGTCTCGATGATCGTCGATGCGGGTGACGCCGACGTGCTGGGCGACGAACCCATCTTCCACAAGGGCAAGGTGGTGGGCTGGGTCACCTCCGGCGGCTTTGCCCACTACGTCGGGAAGTCGATGGCGCAGGGCTACGTGCCAAAGGAACTGGCGGGCGAACTGGGGCAGGGCGTCTTCGAAATCGAGATCATCGGCGAAATGCGCAAGGCCACCATCAACGTCGATCCGCCCTACGATCCGGAAGGCAAGCCCATCCGCGGGTGAGAACGGCGGCCCGCCCAACCGCCCCGGCGGCGCGGGCGCGTCACCAGGCTTTGATGCGCTTCTCCGGTGCCAGCCACATGGGATCACCTTCCTTGATGCCGAAGGCGGCGTAGAAGCCATCCACGTGCTGCAACGGTGCCGTGACACGATAGGCGTTGGGCGGATGGTTGTCCGCCGCGACGGTGCGCCGGATGGACTGTTCCGCTTCCTGTGAGGTCCACAGCTGCGCCCAGGCGATGAAGCAGCGCTGGTCCGGGGTCAACCCGTCAATGGGTTTGTTCTCATCCGGGTGTTCCGCAAGGTAGTGCCGCAACGCCTCGTAGGCCAGCGTGATGCCGCCCACATCGGCCATGTTCTCCGTCACGGTTTGCGCGCCGTTGAGTGTCAGGCCCGGGAGAACCTCGAAGGCATTGGCCTGCGCGACGAGCTTCTCGGCCTCGCGCTGGAACGCGGCAGTGTCTCCGGCCGTCCACCAGTCACGCATGTTGCCCTTGGCATCGAAGTTGCGGCCATTGCTGTCGAAGCCGTGAGTCATTTCGTGGCCAATCACCGCGCCAAGCTTGCAGTAGCGGATGGCGGCGTCCTGTTCCGGTTCGAAGGCCGGTGGCTGCAGGATGGCGGAAGGAACCTCAAAGCCGTTGATCTGCGGATTGTAGGCGGCATTGATGATGACCGGCAGCGTGGCATCGGAATTGGCAAAACCGTCGCGGTGCGGCGGCCTGCTGATGGACTTCTGCTCCTTCAGGTTGATCGCCTCCTGCAGGCGCATGAGATTGCCGAAGGCATCATCGCGGCGGATGTCGACCATGCTGTAGTCAATCCAGGCATCGGGATAGCCAACGGCAAAGCTGAGCTTTTCCAGCTTGTCCTGCGCCTGTGCCAGGGTGGGCTTGGTCAGCCAGGCGTTGTCCTTCAGGCGCTCGGTGAACACGGCCTTGATGCGCCCGATCATCTCGGAGGCCTTCTCGCGCGTCTCTCCGGTGAAGAAGTTGCCGACATAAACCTCGCTGAGCGGATGCCCCATGTTCTTGCGCATGATGAAGATTGCGGCTTCATCGCGCGGCGCGATTTCTGTTGAGCCGTAGAGCGCCTGGTTCAGCGGATTCCAGGCCTCGTTCATCTTCGCTGGCAGCACGGACAGGAACTTCCGGATGACCGCCCACGTGGCATAGTCCTTGAGATCATCAAGGGAGTTGTCCGTCAGGATCTGCTTCAGGGCCTGCGGATACCTCGCGTTCATGAGAATGACTTCATCGGGTGCGGCAACGCCCAATGAACGGAACAAGGCCGTCAGGTCAAAGCCGGGCAGGCTCGCCTGCAGGTCAGCAAGCGCCATGGGGTGGTAGGTGTTGTGTGGATCGGCCTTCTCTGTCGGCGACAACTGTGCCGCGAACACCGCCGTTTCGATGCGCAGGAAGGTGTCTGCAATCGTCTTGGCCCGCTGCGGTTCAAACCCGGCAATGATCAGGCTGTCGCGGATTCCGGCGCGGTAGGCTTCCCGCACGGGCGTGCCGTCCGGGCTGGAATAGACCACGGGAAATTCAAGCGCCAGAGATCCCGGTGCCACGGCCGTCATCATGCGGCTGTTGTCGATTCTGTCCTGTCCCGGGCCTGCGGCAAGCAGCAGAAAATCGCCGGTGATGATTTCGTAGCGCCCCGCATAGCTGGCAAATTCCGCCAGGTTCGAGATGGCCGCGATGCGCTCAAGCTCAGGCTGGATCGGCGCCATGCCGAGAGAGTCGATGCGGTCCCGGTCCATGAAGGCGGCGAAGAAATCGCCCACCAGCTGTTCCGTGCTGCCCGTCTTGGCCTTGGGCGCGTCCGCCGCCACCTTGGCCAGTGCCACCTTCATCTGCGCGTTGAGGTGTTCGCCCATGTAGTCAAACGGGCTGATGCTCGGCAAGCGCTCAGGCCGGACCGCGGTCTTCAGCCAGGTTCCTGAAGCGTATCTGTGGAAGTCCTTCCGGGGGTCAACAGTTGTGTCCATGTTGTCCACCGAGAACACAAGTTCGCGCGCGGTGAGCGGCGGCACCGCTTCTTCGCCGCGCGCGGCGGACATGAACACTGCAATGCCTGCGCAGGCTGCGAGAAAGGGGAAAAGCTTCATCATGGTTCTCCGTTGACATGTGGCAGGCAGGGCGGAGCGGCAACGACAGGAGGTTACACTGCGGCAGCCTCGGCAATCCAATGTTGCAATACAGTCCGGTCCCGGTCAAATGACAAGAGTCACTATTGCTCTTCGCGACGAGTACAGGAACAGACGCATGAAACCCGCCACCCAGCCTTCCGCCCTCAAGGTTCAGGCCGTTCTTGGGCCGCGTTTTCAGGTGGTGGAGTTCGAGGCCTCGACAAAGACCTCCGCCGATGCTGCGGCAGCCATTGGCTGCACGGTGGCGCAGATTGCGAAGTCGGTGATCTTCCGGACCATGCAGTCGGACCGTGCCGTGCTGGTGGTTGCCTCGGGAACCAACCGGGTGGACGAGAAGAAGGTGGCTTCAATCATTGGAGAGAAGGTGAAATCCGCCGATGCGGATTTCGTGCGGGCAGCGACGGGGTTTGTGATTGGCGGTGTGCCGCCTGTGGGACACGCTGCACCAGCCGTGACACTGCTGGATCAGGATCTCCGGCAATACGACACGATCTGGGCTGCGGGTGGCACGCCCAACGCGGTGTTCCGGCTGACCTGGGATGACCTGACCTTGCTCACCGGCGGAACCGTGGCTGACGTGGCAAAAGCGCCGGCGGCCTGAGGTCCAAAAGAAAAGGGCCGCCTTGCCGCGGCCCTTCCTGTTTCCGCGCCGGAAGAGATCAGGCGCTCTTGTTCATCTGGCTCTTGATGAGGCCGGCGATGATCTGCAGCACGATGCCGCCCACACCGGAGGCCGCGATGTTGCCGATGTCAAAGCCACCTGCAGAGGCCATGCCCAGCAGCGGGCCGAGCACCGAACCGCCGCCAAGGCCGCCGAGCGCGCCGGCAATCGTGTTCCCCAGTCCGCCAAGGCTCGAATTCTTCATGGCGGCGCCGCCGACGTTGCCGCCCACCGCACCTGCAATGATCTGCAGGATGATCGGAAGAAGTGTTTCCATTTGGGTCTCCCATTGATTTTGCCCCAACCCCCGTGGCGGGACTCAACCAAAGTAGCACCCTTCGGGGGTGCGACCAAATGGCGTTTCGGGGGCTGTGGAGGGGAGAGGGATAAAGCAGGAAGGAGCGAATAGTGAATAGCGAATAGCGAATAGGGAACAGCAGGATTTTCAAGGTGGGATGAAGCAGGCTTGCACCCGCACAGCTTCAGTCTCCAACAATTCGCTATTCGCTATTCGCTATTCGCTACTCACTACTCACTAGTAAGCGTTCTCCGACTTCAGCAGCGACAGCGGTGTCTTGGCGAGAATGTAGAGGTCAAAGCCCAGCGACCAGCGGTCGATGTAGTCGAGGTCGTGCTTGACGCGCTGTTCCAGTTTCTCGCGCGTGTCGGTTTCACCGCGCCAGCCGTTGATCTGGGCCCAGCCGGTGATGCCGGGTTTCACTTTGTGGCGGGCGAAATAGCCTTCGACCACCTGGTCATAGAGCGTGCCTGCGGCCTTGGCCTGCGTGGCATGCGGGCGCGGGCCCACCAGCGACAGGGTGCCGAGAAGCACGTTGAAGAGTTGCGGCAGTTCATCCAGCGAGGTCTTGCGGATGATGCGGCCGACGCGGGTGACGCGCGGATCGTCTTTCGTCACCAGCTTGGCTGCCTGTGCATCCGACATGTCGGTGTACATGGAGCGGAACTTGAAGACCTCCACCAACTCGTTGTTGAAGCCGAAGCGCTTCTGCCGGAAAATGGCGGGGCCCTTGCTTTCCAGCTTCACGGCCAGGGCCACACCGGCCATGACGGGCGCCAGCGCCACGATGGCGAGAAGGGCGATGGTCTTGTCCATCACTGACTTGAGGAATGAATCCCAGCCCGAAAGCGGACGTTCGAACACGTTGAGCAGCGGCAGCTTGCCGAGATAGGTATAGGCGCGCGGGCTGAGTTTCAGTTCAGCCGCCGCCGCGCTGATGCGGATGTCAACAGGCAGCACCCACAGGCGCTTGAGGATCTGCAGCAGGCGCTGCTCCGCTGTCATGGGAATGGCGACAATGACGAGGTCAACCCGGTGGCCGCGTGCATAGTCGGCGAGATCGGCAATCTTGCCCAGCTTGTGGTGCTTGCGGATCGATTCCGGGCTGCGGTTGTCGAAGCGGTCATCAAACAGGCCGACAACCTCGCAGTCGAGGTGCGGCGACAGTTCGATGAGATTGATGGCGTCTTCCGCCGCCTTGCCGCCGCCCACAATGGCGATGCGCTGCTTGAGGCCGCCTGCATGTGCCAATGGTTTCGACCAGACGTGGGTGAAGAGCCGCGACAGGGCAAAGTAGATGGCCGCAAGCGTGATGAAGCCCGTCACCCAGTCCTGCCCCAGCGGCAGGTCGAACAGCGGCGAGAGCCACCAGGCCCCCAGCGCGATGAAGGCGGCGATGGCAAAACCCTTCGCCGCAGCCGTGGCGCCGTGGAACCAGGCGTTGACATCATAGAGATCAAAGCCGCGGATCAGCCGCAGCGCCGCAAAGGCGATGAAAAGGGCGAAGAAGCCCGCGACCGCCACCTGGTATTGCGTATGTGACGCCTGCAACGTGAGAAAAAGCGTGATGCCCGTCAGCGCCACAAGGTCAAAGGCCTTCGCCAGCCGCTGCACGACTTCATGATCAATGGTTTTTGCCGCCATGTTCGTCCCCGGAAATGTTCCGTTCATCCACCTTCCGGCTTGCCATGAGGCCCATGAGGAAGTGCTAATGCCGCGCCCGCACTTGCGGGCGTGGTGAAGAAGGCATTGGCAGTCAGGGTTGAGAAGCGGTGAATGCCGGGCGGCAGTCCTATGCCAACTCGGGGCGGACGATGGTTTGCAGGGACGACGCCTCCGCGCCGCCGATCAGCGCCATGAGCATGCGCGCCAGTTCCCGCCCTGCTGCCCGGTGGTCTTCCTGGATGGCGATCATCTGGGGCAGGGCCAGCCGCGCCAGCTGCGACACCGGCTTGGCAACGAGATCATAGTCGCGCCCCAGCTCCATGCCGCCATCACGCAGGCCTGACGCCACCGCAATCGCCTCGCTGGCCGACGTGCAGACAACGGCATCCGGCCGCTCCGGCCCCTCTGCGATGTCACGCGCGGCCGCGCGCAGAACGTCGGCAGGCGAGTCCGAGTTGACGTTGGTAATGACGCGGCCCTGCATGCCGGCGGCCTTCAGCCCGTCCTCGAATCCGGCAAGCGTGTGCCGGGCATAGGTGAGGTTGGGAGGCGGGCCAAAAAGCACCGCCCTGTTCCGCCCGCGCTGGCGCAACAGGCGCAGGGCCTCGCAGACATAGGCATGGTTGTCGAAGTCGCAGTAGCTGTGCGTGAGCCCCATGTCGGTGCGCCCGTGGGTGACAAAGGGAATGTTGGCTGCACTCAGGAAGCGCACGCGCGGATCATCCGGCACGGTGCGCGACAGGATGATGCCATCCGCCGAATGCGTCTCCGCGATGTAGCGCATGGGTTCCATGGGGTCTTCGAGGGAATAGGGCGTAACCACGAGATGATAGGGCGTTCCGGCCAGCGCGTCGGAAATGCCGTAGATCATGTTGGTGAAAAAGCCGGAGCCGTCGTCCTCGGCATTGAGCACGAGGCTGATGATGTTGGTCTTGCCGGTGCGCAGGCGCACGCCCGCCCGGTTGGGCACATATCCCGCTTCCTCGGCGGCCAGCTTCACGCGTTTGCGGGTTTCAACGGCGATTTCGGTACTGTCGCGCAGCGCCTGGCTGACGGTTGACACGCCAAGACCCAGCTTTGCAGCAAGGCTGCGCAATGTCGGGCGCTTCCCCCGCGAGTTGACCATGGCTGAAGACTAGCAAAAACCTGAAACGATTCAATAGAGACCTGTAACGTTACCAGACATTTCGTCAGTCGCCCATACCTGTTTCTGAAACGTTGCAGAAAGCCTTGATTTCGCCTATGGAAAGAAACCCGGAGGTCGTCATGCCCGCACGCGTGTCTTTTCAGCTCTATTCCGCCCGGAAGTTTCAGCCGTGGGCGCCGCTGCTGGCCCATCTCGCCGCCTGCGGTTACAGCGCGGTGGAAGGCTATGGCGATCCGGCGATCTACGGAGAACCCGAGAGGTTTCGCGCGCTGCTGGACCAGCACGGCCTTGTGATGCCGACTGGGCATGTATTCCCCCTCGCCAGTCTGGAGGCCGACTTCGCCAAGACCGTGCGCACGGCCCGCACGCTGGGCATGAGTGCGCTCTACTGCCCCTACATCCTGCCGGAAGAGCAGCCGAAGTCGGCGGCAGGCTGGAAGGTCTGGGGCAAGCGCTTGGCCGCCGTGGGGGCACGGCTGCGCTGCGAGGGTCTCGCCTTCGGCTGGCACAATCATGACTTTGAATTCGTGAAACTCAAGGATGGCTCATATCCCATCGAGCGCATCTTCGAGGGAGGCCCGCTGCTCGACTGGGAATGTGACATCGCCTGGATTGCCCATGTCCGGCAGAACCCGGTGAAGTGGCTCAAGACCTATGCCGAGCGCGTGACCGCCGTGCACCTGAAGGACAATGCGCCGAAGGGCGAGAATCTTGACCAGCACGGCCAGACGGATGTGGGCGCGGGCACCGTGAAATGGCACGAGGTGTTTCCGGCCATCCGCAACACGCGCTGCCTGCATCTGGTCGTCGAGCATGATGACCCGAAGGACGTGAAGGCCTTCGCAAGACGTTCTTTCGATTTCATCAGCAAGCAGTGAGACGCATCATGACAGACAAGGTTCTTGGCGTCGGCATCATCGGCTGCGGCAACATCTCGACCACCTACCTGCAACTGGCGCCGCTGTTCCGCAACATCGAGCTGCGGGCGGTCGCTGACATCAGCCGCGAGGCCGCCGAAGCGCGCGGGACGGAATTTGGCCTGCGCGTGCAGAGCGTCGCCGACATTCTCCGCAATCCCGCGGTGCAGATCATCGTCAACCTCACGGTGCCTGCCGTGCACTACAAGGTGACGAAGCAGTGCCTGCTGGCGGGAAAGCACGTCTATTCCGAAAAGCCGCTGACGCTGACGCTGGCGGAGGCGAAAGACCTGCAGAAGACGGCGGCGAAGATGAAGCTGCACGTCGCTGCGGCTCCGGATACTTTCCTGGGCGGTTCGCACCAGCTGATCCGCAAGCTCATCGACGACGGCGCCATCGGCAAGGTGGCTTCCGGCACGGCGCATATTCTCTCGCAGGGCATGGAGCACTGGCACCCCAACCCGGACTTCTTCTTCAAGCCGGGCGGCGGACCGATCCTCGACATGGGTCCGTACTACATCGCCAACCTGATCAACCTCATCGGCCCGGTGAAACGCGTCGCGGCACTTTCCGCCACGCCACGCAAGACGCGGGTGATTTCATCCGCCCCCCGCAAGGGCCAGAAGATCAGCGTGAAGACGCCGACGACCTATCATGCGCTGCTGCACTTCGCCAACGGCGCGGCGGTGACACTCACGGCCTCGTGGGACGTTTATGCCAACCGCCACCAGCCCATGGAAATCTACGGCACGGAAGGCGCCATTTTTGTGCCCGATCCCAACTTCTTCGGTGGCGACGTGATGATGGCGGGCAGCGATGCCCAACTGCAAAAGGCGAAGATGTGGGACCATCCCTTCACGCCGGCGAACTGGAAAGACCACGAAGGCAACACCTGGCCCAACTACCGCGCCGCCGGCCTCGCCGACATGGCGGTTGGCATCCTGAAAAAACGTGACATCCGTTGTGACATCGCACGCATGGCGCACGTCGTCGACATCATGACGGCGATACATGCCTCGGGTGAGACCGGCAGGTTCATTGATCTCACGACAACCTGCACCCGCCCCAGGGCGCTCGGCCCGGAAGAAGCGCGCAGCCTGCTCAAGCCTTGAGTCCGGTGGCCGGGACAGGCTAGGAGCAGGGGCTCACCCTTCGCGCGGTTTGCCATGCCCAGCACTGATGCTTTTCTCTCTGCCCTGCCTGACGGCGCGTTGCTGCTCAATGCATCGGGCGTCATCACCTCGGCCAATGCCAAGGCCGAGGACATGCTGGACCTCCACCTTGTCGGCCTCGCCGCCACCAATGTCATCCGTCTGCCGGGCTTCGCCGATGCGCTGGCCAAGTGCCAGCGGGACAACGTTCCGCAAAGCGTGGAACTGGACATCCACTCCACGCCGCCGCGCCTGCTGGAAGCTCACATTGCAAGCCTTGGAGGCGATGGTGACCTGCTCGTGGTGCTGCGCGACCTGACGCGTGAACAGCAGATCGAGCGCATGCGTTCCGACTTCGTGGCCAATGCCTCGCATGAAATGCGCACCCCCCTGACCGCCATTCTCGGCACCATCGAGACACTGCAGGGCCCGGCGCGCGATGACGCCAAGGCGCGCGACCGCTTTTTCAGCACGATGCTGACGCAGGCGCGGCGCATGAAGCGACTGGTGGACGACCTGCTGACGCTGAGCCGCATCGAACTGAACGAGCATGTGCGCCCCAATGCCAGTGTGGATCTCTGCGACGTGGCACGCCAGGCGAAATCCAACCTTGCGGCGCTGGCGCGGGAACTCTCGGTCGACGTCACCCTGACCTGCAACGGTGATGCATCGGTTGCGGGTGACAGTGATGAATTGCTGCAGGTGGCGCAGAACCTGATCGAGAACGCCCTGAAGTATGGCAACAGCGGCGGCCGCATCGAGATTCTGTGCGAGCACACCGGCAATGAGGTGCGCTTCGCCGTGCGCGATTTCGGCAAGGGCATCGCCGCCGTGCATTTGCCGCGCCTGACGGAACGCTTCTACCGTGTGAGCACGCAGGAGAGCAGGGCGCGTGGCGGCACGGGATTGGGACTCGCCATTGTCAAGCATATCGTCCTTCGCCACAGGGGCCGCATGACAGTCGACTCGCAGGAGGGGCGGGGAAGCACTTTCACGGTGACGATTCCTGCATATAAATCAGCGGTTTGAGTTGTCATATAAGCGTTGCATGGCTGTCGCATAAGTCTCACGTGCGGGCGCTACTCCCGCTCTGGTCAAAGACAAAGACCACATGGAGACATTGAGATGACACGACTTCTCTTCGCCGTTTCGGCCCTTGCCATCGCCGCCTCGCCGGCCTTCGCCCGCGACCAGATCCGCATTGTCGGATCCTCGACGGTGTATCCCTTCACCACTGCTGTTGCCGAAGCTTTCGGCAAGGCCACCGGCATGAAGACCCCGGTTGTTGAATCGACCGGTACCGGCGGCGGCTTCAAGCTGTTCTGCGAAGGTGTGGGCGAAAACTTCCCCGACTTCAGCAACGCCTCGCGCGCCATCAAGAAGTCCGAGTTCGAAACCTGCGCCAAGAACGGCGTCACCGACATCGTTGAAATCAAGGTTGGTTTCGACGGCTTGACGGTTGCCAGCGCCGCGTCTGCCCCCGACGTGAACTTTACCAAGCAGCAGATCTTCATGGCGCTCGCCAAGCAGGTGCCGGACAAGGACGGCAAGCTTGTGGACAACCCCTACAAGATGTGGAACGAAATCGACCCGTCGCTGCCCGCCCAGAAGATCGAAGTCCTCGGCCCGCCGCCCACCTCCGGCACCCGTGACAGCTTCGTCGAACTGGTGATGGAAAAGGGCGCGGAAGCGTTTGACAGCCTGAAGGCCATGAAGAAGGAAGACGCCAAGGCCTTTGAAGGCGTGTGGAAGAGCATCCGCACCGACGGCGCCTATGTGGAAGCCGGTGAAAACGACAACCTGATCGTCCAGAAGTTGGAAGCCAATCCGAATGCCTATGGCATCTTCGGCTTCTCCTTCCTCGAAGAGAACGAAGGCAAGATCAAGGGCGCCAAGATCGAAGGCGTGGCACCTTCCTTCGAGACCGTGTCGGATGCCTCCTACAAGGTTGCCCGTCCGCTCTTCATCTACGCCAAGAAGCAGCACGTCGGCACCGTTCCCGGCATGGCTGAATTCGTGGCTGAGTATACCTCGGGCAAGGCCATGGGCGACGAGGGCTACCTCGCCGACAAGGGCCTGATCCCGCTGCCCGCCGACCAGGCTGGCGCTGCCGCTGACGTCGCCAAGAACATGACGACGCTCACTGCCGACAAGGTGATGTAACACCTCACCTTTGCCTGGGGGCGGTGCCGCGGATGTACCGGGCCGCCCCTTGGTCCTGTTTCACCTACTGGATGGCCAATCGCCGATGACCATGACCGCCGCGCGTCCCGCTTCATCCTTCGCACCGAAGGACATGACGCGCATCTATACCGAACGTGTGGTGCTGGTGCTGCTGGCCGTGGCTTCGGCGGTTGCCGTGCTCACCACCATCGGCATCGTGTTGTCGGTGGTGTACGAGAGCCTGCTCTTCTTCCGTGAAGTGCCGTTCTGGCAGTTCCTGTTCGGCACCGAGTGGGCTCCGACCGGCAACCCGCCCGCCTTCGGCATCGTGCCGATGATCGGCGGCACCCTGCTGATCACCCTTATCGCAATTCTCGTGGCAGGGCCCTTGGGGCTTCTCTCCGCCATCTACCTCGCCGAATATGCGACGCCAAAGCTGCGCGCCATCGCCAAGCCGCTGCTTGAGCTTCTGGCGGGCATTCCCACTGTCGTGCTCGGCTTCTTCGCCGCCCTTACCGTGGCCCCGCTGGTGCGCGCCGCCGGCACGGCGCTTGGCCTCGACGTGGCATCCGAGTCGGCGCTGGCCGCAGGCCTTGTCATGGGCATGATGATCGTGCCGCTGATCTCCTCGCTCTCCGACGACATCATCAACGCCGTGCCGCAATCGCTTCGCGACGGCTCATACGCCATGGGTGCCACCAAATCCGAAACCGTGAAGAAGGTGGTTCTGCCTGCTGCCCTTCCGGGCATCGTCTCGGCCTTCATCCTCGCCATCTCGCGCGCCATCGGCGAAACCATGATCGTGGTGATGGCGGCGGGCCTTGCTGCCAACCTCTCCTTCAATCCGCTTGATGCCGTGACCACCGTGACGGTGCAGATCGCCACGCTTCTGGTGGGCGACCAGGAATTCGACAGCGCCAAGACACTCTCGGCCTTCGCGCTCGGTCTCGTGCTCTTCTGCGTCACGCTGGCCCTCAACTACGTGGCGCTGCGCACCGTGCGCAAATACAGGGAACACTATGAGTAACAATGCCCTCGTGAAGAAGCGCTACGCTGCCGAACGGCGCTTCAAGGCCTATGGCCTTGCCGCCATCGGCGTGACCACGGCTTTCCTGCTCTTCCTCATTCTCGACATCGCCATCAAGGCCATGCCGACGTTTTTCGTTCACGAGGCGACATTGACCGTGAACGTCGATCCGGCCCTCATCGATGCCGCCAATCCGGTGGCAGGCGACTATCTCGGTCTCACCAAGAAGGCGCTGGCCGCGCAATTCCCGGACGTCACCTCGCGTGGCGACAGGAAGGCGTTGAATGGCATACTTTCCGCCGGTGCTGCCGACGGGCTGCAGCAGAGAGTGCTTGCTGACCCGTCCCTCATCGGCAAGGACGTGACCGTGCCCGTGGCCCTCAACAGTGGCGCTGATCTCTACCTCAAAGGTTACGCCACCGCACAGCTCAGCGACCGGCAGAAGGCCTGGTTGGATGCCCTCCTGGAAAAAGGCGTGATCAGCAAGGGTTTTGCCTGGAACTTCCTGCTCAATGGCGACAGCCGCGAACCGGAACTCGCCGGCATCAAGGGCGCGCTGATCGGCTCCGTGCTCACGATCATTGTGACTCTCGCACTGGCCCTGCCGTTGGGCGTGGCTGCCGCACTTTACCTTGAAGAGTTTGCGCCCAAGAACTGGTTGACCGACGTGATCGAAATCAACATCAACAATCTTGCTGCCGTGCCCTCGATCATCTTCGGCCTGCTCGGCCTTGCGGTGTTCCTCAACATCTTCGGCGTGCCGCGCTCGACACCACTGGTGGGTGGCCTGGTGCTCGCCCTTCTTGTGTTGCCCACCATCATCATTGCCTCACGCGCTGCGTTGAAGTCGGTTCCGCCCTCCATCAAGGAAGCGGCACTTGGTGTCGGTGCCTCGCACCAGCAGGCGGTGTTCCATCACGTCCTGCCGCTGGCTATCCCCGGCATTCTCACCGGCACCATTCTCGGTGTCGCCCGTGCGCTGGGCGAAACAGCACCGCTGCTGATGATCGGCATGATCGCCTTCATCGTCGACGTACCAAAGGGCTTCACCGATGCGGCGACCGTGCTGCCGGTGCAGGTCTTCCTCTGGTCCGACCTTCCCGAGCAGGCTTTCCAGTCCCGCACCGCGGCGACCATCATCCTGCTCCTTCTCGTGCTCTTTGCATTCAACGCGCTGGCCATCTACCTGCGCAAACGCTTCGAACGGCGGTGGTAAACATGAACGACATGACTCCGAGGACAATCTTCACGCCAGCGCCACCGCGCATTATCGCCGAGCGGCCGGCCAAGGTCGTCGCCGAAGGCGTGAACGTGCACTATGGCGAGAAGCGTGCCATCCACGATCTCTCGATCAGCATTCCCGACAAGGCGGTGTCTGCCTTCATCGGACCCTCAGGCTGCGGCAAATCAACCTTTCTGCGCTGCATCAACCGCATGAATGACACCATAGCTGGCTGCCGCGTGACTGGACGCATCACCGTGGACGGCCATGACATCCATGACCGCAATCTTGACGTGGTGCAGCTGCGCGCCCGCGTCGGCATGGTGTTCCAGAAGCCCAATCCGTTTCCGAAGTCGATCTTCGAGAACGTGGCCTATGGCCCGCGCATCCATGGCCTCGCCAAGGACAAGACCGACCTTGAACGCATTGTCGTCGAGAGCCTCAAGAAGGCGGGCCTCTTCGAGGAGGTGAAGGACCGCATGCTGCAGCCGGGTACGGGGCTTTCCGGAGGCCAGCAGCAGCGCCTGTGCATCGCCCGCGCCATCGCCGTCAATCCCGAGATCATCCTGATGGACGAGCCGTGCTCGGCGCTGGACCCCATTGCCACGGCGCGCATCGAGGAACTGATCCATGAACTGAAGCAGAACTACTGCATCGTCATCGTCACCCACTCCATGCAGCAGGCCGCGCGCGTCTCGGACCTTACCGCCTTCTTCCATCTTGGAAACCTGATCGAGGTGGGCGATACGGATGTGATGTTCACCTCGCCGCAGGACAAGAAGACGCAAGACTACATCACCGGCCGCTTTGGCTGAGAAGAGAGACGACAGACATGCCCGACCATATCATGAAGGCCTATGACGACGACCTGGCGGCGCTGCAGAGCATGCTCTCCACCATGGGCGGCCTCGCCGAGGAACAGCTGGCCCGCAGCGTCGAAGCCTTGACCCGCCGCGACACCAAGCTCGCCGATATCGTGATCCATGCCGATGACAGGATCGACCAGATGGAGCGCGCGGTGGAGGAAAAGGCCATCCTCACCATTGCCAAGCGCCAGCCCATGGCGAAGGATCTCCGCAACATCATGGTGGCCATCCGCATCGCCACCGACCTGGAGCGCATCGGCGACCTCGCCAAGAATGTCGCCAAACGCTCGCACGCCATTTCCGATCCGATCCCGCGGCGCCTGACATCGGGCCTGCAGCGCATGGGGCAACTGGCCCAGGCCCAGCTGAAGCGCGTGCTCGACTCCTTCGCCGCCGCTGACAGCGAGCAGGCGATGGAGGTCTGGCGCCATGACGAAGATATCGACGCGCTCTACAATTCGATCTTCCGCGAACTGCTGACCTACATGATGGAGGATCCGCGCATGATCGGGGCCTGCACGCACCTGCTGTTCGCCACCAAGAACATCGAGCGCATCGGCGACCATGCCACCAACATCGCGGAGAACATCTATTATCTGGTGCACGGCCAGCCCATTCGCGATGAACGTCCCAAGAAGGACGACACGGCGACAACGCCGTTCTCGCCCCTGAACAACGACTGAGTGACGAAGGGCAGCAGGCACAGATGAGTGCGCTTATCCTGATTGTCGAAGACGAGGCAGCGATCCATGATCTGTTGGCCTACAACCTCGAGGCCGAGGGCTTCCGCACCCGCGTGGTGGAATCGGGCGAGGAGGTACATCCCGCCATCCACGACGAGATGCCTGATCTGGTGCTGCTCGACTGGATGCTGCCCGGACTGTCCGGCATCGAGGTCTGCCGCATGTTGCGCGCGCGCCCTGAAACTCAGGCGTTGCCGGTGATCATGCTGACGGCGCGTGGCGAAGAGGCTGAACGTGTACGCGGGCTGGCGACCGGTGCCGACGACTACATCGTCAAGCCCTTCTCCGTGCCGGAGGTGATGGCGCGCATCCGCTCGCTGTTGCGCCGCATGAAGCCGGAAGCCGTGTCCGACACGCTGGCGCGCGGTGACATTATCCTCGACCGGGTGAAGAAGCGCGTCTCCCGCGGTGTGCGTGACATCGTTCTGTCACCGACCGAGTTCCGTTTGCTGGAATACCTCATGCAGTCGCCGGGCCGTGTCTTCAGCCGTGCGCAACTGCTGGACCGGGTGTGGGGCGATACCAAGGACATCGACGAACGCACGGTGGATGTGCATGTCGGCCGGTTGCGGAAAAGCCTGTCGCGGGGCCGCGAGCCCGAGCCGATCCGCACCGTGCGCGGAAGCGGTTACGCCTTCGATGACAGATACGGAAAAAGCAACTGAGCGAGTTGCCGTGTAGGGTGGTTTTCACGCCATCGGACGCCCCGTGGCATGGCTGTGTGCACAAATAACATCCGCAAGTGAGTCCTGACGACACGCCAGCAACGACTGCGCGTGTGACAACTTGTTCCGCACACGGACGTTGAAACCTGATCACGCGATTGTGATCTATGTGACGTAGCGTGACGATCAGGCCTGACACCCACGATACGCAACAGTCAACGTGAAAGGTAAACGGCATGTCTATCAACAAGAAAACCGCGATCACCGTTCTCCTCGGGGTGGGCGTCCTTGCAGGTGCTGGCCTCGTGTTCAACTCCTTTGCGCCGCAAGGCACGCAGGCCGCGAGCTGTGTGGTGAACTGGAAAAATGGTGCTTGTGGCGACTTGGTGTCCGCCAAGGGCATCAATGATGGCCATCAGGGCGACGCCTATGTCGTGGTCGAAGACCACGGCAGCGGCAGTGGCAGCGGCAGCGGTAGCGCAAGCGGCAGTGCCAGCGGTAGCGCAAGCGGCAGTGCCAGCGGCAGCAAGCCAACGTCCGGCATGTAAGCCGGAGAAGAAGGTTCTGCGAACCGAGCGGGAGCCCGTACCGCGCAAGCGGCGCGGGCTCCTGCGCGTGATGCTTCATGCGTTATGCCCGATGTTTTGCGCCGAACCCTTCGACGTTGCCAATTGCAGCCGTCCGGAGGACCGCGCCCCGCCTTGATGCAAAAAGCAGAGTCCCGTGACCATTCAATGAACTCGCCAAGGTTGAAGATCCGCATCCCTATCCTCTTGCGGGCAGAAACCGAGCGACAAAGTTGTGATGCGGAAATTCACGCAGTCATGGCGTGCATTCGGCGGGAACTCGCCAAGAAAAAATGCATAGAAGCGCGGGAATCGTGTGAGAAAATCGCTCAAAAAGTTGCGACCGAATTAGTGGAATGTTAATTTTTTCTTTCCGGGGGTTCTAGTGAGTAGTGAGAAGGACTAACGGCATGAAGATCACCATCAGGGCGGTCGCCCTTGCTCTCTTCGCCGGTGGACTGCTGAGTGTCACCGGATCAGGCTTCACACCATTTGGCAAAGTAGACAGTCAGGCTGCAACCTGCGCTGTGAACTGGGTCAACGGTGCCTGCGGCAAACTTGTGAAAGCCCACGGCATCAATGACGGTCACCAGGGTGATTCATTCGTCACCATTCCGGCGTCAAACGGCAGCGGCAGCGGCAGTGCGAGTGCAAGCGGCAGTGCAAGTGCAAGTGCCAGTGCAAGTGCCAGTGCAAGTGCCAGTGCAAGTGCCAGCGCCAGTGCAAGTGCAAGCGCCAGTTCCAGTTCCAGCGGTTCGAGAACCGTCAACTGACGATCGGTTGCAGGAGGAACGCGTTTTCTGACCGACACGACGGGAACCCTCCCCGTTGAAGGGGAGGGGCCCTGAGGCAGCGAACTCGTATTGAACAAGACCAGATAGTGATGCGTCGCGTCCCAGGATTGCGCGCCAGCGTGGTGCTGTCCCGATCAATCGAACCGTCCAACCCCAAGCGGTCCCGGCATGAAGATCAGATTTTCCCCGATCAGCGCAGTTGTTTTCGTGGTCCATGCAACCGTGATGTTCGTTGCGCAGGCCGAGAATGCCGCGCTCAGTCCGCATCTTGGAATTGCCGACATCCTGCCCTGGCAGTTGTCGACACTGGCCGCGAGTGCAGCGGTTGCGATGCTCTATGAAGTCATGCGCGGGCACCGGGCCACCCGGTGGCTGTTCCATGCGCTCTTCATCCTCCTGTTGCTGGCGCTGGCCGGCAACCAGTTCTTCTACCAGATCTTCCAGGACTCGCTCACGCTCTCCCACATGGATGAGTTTGATGTCGGGGATGCGGACAACCTTGCGGTTTCTGTCAGGTCGGAAATTGGCTGGTACCAACTCCTCAACGTCTTGCTGATTGTTGTGTCCGCTGCCGCTTTCCTGCTGGCCGAGTGGCGCAGGAACGGAAGCGCCAGGCCGGATGTGGCAAGGTTGCCGACCGTGCTGGCGGCAACAGTCCTGTTTACCGTCTCCAGCCTTGCCCTGTACGTTCTTCAACCTGAGCCACAGAGCCAGGCAGGCAAGGCCACAGCCCACATTGCCGTGTCCTTCTGGCGGGGCATCGTGCCGTCCGGCTCGGGTGAGATCGCGGCGGGCGACGTCATCCTGCCGCCTGACATCTGGCAGCTGCGCCATGGCACGCCGCTCGCCGCGACGGAGGCCGACAGCGGACTGGAGCAGGCCAGGTCATTTCTCCGGTTGCGCAAGCGCAACGTGATCATGGTCGTGCTGGAAAGCGTCGGCAGCAGACAGCTGCTGAAGGACGGGGTGCCACGAGCCGATCTCGCGCCCTTCCTGCATGGTGCCGCCGCGCATGCCGTGACCTTTGACAGCCTTGCCAACCAGTACCCGGGCTCCACCCGCGCCCACGTCGGCATGAACACCGGGGGCTACATCCCCACCTGGTCGTCCGTCACCTCGAGTCTGATTTACCCCTACAAGGGACAAACGATCATCTCGGAATACCGGGAGCGCGGCTGGGCGACGGCATTGTATTCATCCGCCTATCTCAAGTACGAGAACCTCAAGTCCTTCTACGACCGCCTCGGTTTTGACGTGGTGGTTACAGCCGACAACCCGTCCAACGGTCTCGAAAAGCATGTGAACCCCGGCGGCTGGGGCGTTGACGAGTATGTGGTGATGGAACAGGCCATGGACTGGGCACGGCGGGCTCCGAGGCCGTTCCTGCTCAACTACCAGACCATCTCCACCCATCATCCTTACGCGGTTCCTCCGAACTACGCGGCGCAGTTTGGTGGCAGCGACAACCTTTCAAAATATGAGTCGAGCATCCGCTTCACGGATCAGCTGCTGCGCGATCTGGCAGGCGAAGTGGAGCGCATGGGCGCAAGCGAGGACACATTGCTTGTTGTCATCGGCGATCATGGCGAGGCCTTCGGCGACCTGCACCCCGACAACTTCACCCACAAGAACTACCTGTATGAGGAGAATGTCGGCAATTTCCTCATGATCATCGATCTCGGCAAGAAGATTGCACCGGTCACGTCACATCGCCGGGGCAGCATTGCCGATGTCATGCCGACGCTCATCGCCATGCAGGGCATGGCACCGCACGACGGCCTGCCGGGACAGGACCTCATGTCACCGGACTACCGTGAGCGCCTGGCCTTCTTCTTCAAGAGCGCCTACCCCGAGCAATGGGGCGTGCGTGACGGCCACTGGAAGTTCATCGCCAACCGCCTGGAGCCCGGCAGGTTCGAACTCTACGACCTTGTGGCTGACCCTGGCGAAAAGAACAACATCGCGGGCCAGCATGCGGACCGCGCCGGCCTCTATGCGAAACTCGCGGCAAACTGGTACGTTTATCTCGACAAGTCCTTCCGGGACAATCTCGCCATCAGTGAAGACGACAATGTTCCGCAGGCCACCCTGGAGGACGTGTCAAAGGAAGGCCCCGTGGAGATTGCCGTCGGTTCCAGCATCTCGCCCTTGCCTTTCCGCAAGCTGAAGGAGGTTCACCCGGACGAGACGTTGACGGTCTGGACCTATGGCGGCGTGTTCAAGCAGGACACGCCGGTGGACTACATTTTCACTTCGCCATCGGGTGAGGAATTCCGCCAGACCTTGGTGCACAAGACCGATTGGGTGAACGTCAATTACTTCGCGCCGCTCGGCAAGAGCAGGGAAGAGGGCAGGTGGACGGTCCGGCTGGAAGCGGCGGGGCGGGAACTCATCCGCACCGGGTTCAATGTGTCGCGGCGTGCCGAACTCATCTGGTCCGCGTTCGACCAGTCACCGGGTGTGCGCTTCGTCCGCCCCGCGCTGGTTTTCGGCGACGAGTTCCAGGTGATGTCCAGGATCAATCCATTGCAGGACATTTCCCTGCTGTTCGGGGTGCAGCCGCTGAAAGCGGACACGCTGCACAGCGCCGTTGTGGTGGCCCCGGATGGCATGGAGAGCTACTTTTCCTTCAACCTGGAGAAGGGCTGGAAAACCTCATGGGTGCCCGTGCCCAAGGGAACCTTCAGCCGCGACGGCACCTACACCATCGACATATTCACACAGGGCAACCGCGTCGCCTCAACCCGCATAGAGGTTGATGCAAGCACCACACTGCTGCGCGCCGCCGGAACAAACTGAGTGAGACGGTGGGAATGGTGGTGGACGCAGTCATGTGCGGACTTGTCTCTGGTCCCCAATTCGCAGTGGAGAGGGAATTGTGAGGTAATCTGAAATTCAGAACAGGGAACGAAGGCGACGTTTTCAGAGAGTAATCGTCGAATGACGCCGTTGGCGTCATTGCTACCGCTGACGTTTCGACCCCGATGTGGTGATTGCCTTCTGCTGCATCAGTGTGCACCGCCTGGTTGGCGCGCTCTACTCGTCAGGTTTTCTCTCCCACGTCCATTTGCTCCAACAGTTGAAGGTGGCATCGCCAACGGCTTCGCCACGGCCTATCTCCGCATTCCCTCGATGATCATCGGTGCTCGGTGCAACCCATGTGCCGGGCGGGCGCGGTTCCTGTGGTGGCACGGTGGACGGAGTCACCGTGACCACCCTGCTGCAGTCCATCCTTTCGGTGAGGCAAATCGAGGAGGCCGGAAGACAGTTGATCTTCGGCGCCGTCATCATCATCATGCTGTTGATGTACGGACGACAGAAGGCAGCCTGATCCCCCAATGCCAAGGCAAACCGCGAGTTTTCTGGTGCTGTTTGCGGCCTTTCTCTGGGGGCTGTCCTTCTATTTCCAGAAGGAGGCGATGACTCATGTCGGGCCGCTGCTGTTCACCGGGTTGCGCGGTGCCATCGCGGCCATTGCCCTGTTGCCCTTTGCTTTGCGGGAATGCCGCCAGTCCGGCGAGGGCATCCGGCCCATCGCGCGTCTCGGCATGCTGGGTGGCGGCGTCTTCGTGGTGGCGGGTGGTTTGCAGCAGGCAGGCATGATTGAGGCCACACTCACCAACACAGCGTTTCTCACGGCGCTCTATGTTGTGGTGACGCCCTTCCTTCTCTGGCTGTTGCGAAGTGAGCAGCCGGGTGCGCGCGTTTGGATCTCGGCTGGCCTTGCCTTTGCCGGAATATGGCTTCTGGGGGGCGGAACACTTTCGGCCCTGTCCAATGGTGATCTGCTGATTGCCGCGTCTTCCCTGTTTTGGGCGCTGTTCATGGTGGTCACAAGCGCTGCCAGCAAGTTCGGCAAGCCCTTGCTGTACACGTTCATCCAGTTCGTGACAGTGACTGTGCTGGCGCTGCCGCTGGCTGCTTGGCAAGAAGACGTGAACAGCGACGCCATCATGGCTGCCGCTCCATCGCTTCTCTTCGTCGGTGGCGTTGCCAGTGCCTTCACCTATGCCGTGATGGCCAACGTGGTCCGCTTCATTGAGCCTTCACGGGCGGCAGTGCTGCTCTCCACCGAAGTGCTTTTTGCAGCAGGACTGGGCTATGTCCTGCTTGGTGAACGGTTGGGCGCCATCAACTGGCTTGGTGCTGCCCTGGTTTTCGCCGCAGCACTTCTGGTGCAAGTCGCAAATCCCAGGCCAAAGCCGGATTAGACCCTCTCCCTGAACTTCTCGACATAGACGTTGATGACGAGCGCCGCCAACAGGATCAGGCCACGGATCAGAATCTTCTGGAAGCTGTCCATCTGGATGTGGTCGAGCCCGTTGTTCACCACACCCAGCACCAGAAGGCCGATGATGGTGTTGCCAATGCCACCCTTTCCGCCAAAAAGGCTCGTGCCACCCACCACCACTGCGGCAATGGCATCCAGCAGATAGGTGTCGAACTGGTTTTGCTGGGCAGAGCCAAAATATGCGACGCCCAGCATGCCTGCAATGCCGGAACACAGGGCACTGATCACCATCACCGAACCGATGATGAGTTTGACGTTGACGCCGGAAAACTCCGCCGCCTCGCGATTGCCCCCCACCATGTAAACGTAGCGGCCAAAGCGCGTGTATGTGAGGACGAAGTGTCCGACGATAAAGAAGAGCAGGCAGACGATAATGGTCCAGCCCACGGGGATGAACAGGGCTTTCCCTGCCTCATCCACACCGAGGGGAATCTGGAAGGCTGTCTTCGAACCGAGCGTGGTGATGAAGTCGGGATAGATGTAGGCAATCTGGCCGCGCACCAGCAACGCCGAAACGCCATTGGCAATCTGCATGATGGCAAGCGTCATGATGAAAGAGGGGATGCCGATCTTGGTCATGCCAAAGGCGGTGATGAGGCCAAAGGCCAACGCCGACAGCAGAGTGAGGACGATGGCAATCCAGCCATTGAGCGGAATGTTGGCAATGTTCACATAGTCGGGTTGCAGCGTGAAGTAGGCCACCGTGATACCCACGGCGTTGGCCACCGCAGCAACGGAGAGGTCAATCTCGGCCGTGAGAATGACGAATGTGAGTCCCACGGCAATGATGCCGGTAATCGACATCTGGCGAATGATGTTGACCGCATTGTCCATGGTCGCAAATGTTGTGGTAGTCGAAGAAAAGAACACGACCAGCGCCACCAGTGTCAGGAGTGGAGCAATAGTCCGCAACTTGTCGGCAAACACCTGCTTTGGATTGAAACCCTTGTCTGCGGTGGGTGCACTGCTCACGATTGTCCGGCCTTTCTCACGCTGCTGCCAGCAGGTCGGACTTGGTGACCGTGCCCGCATTCATTTCACTCACCACCACACCGCGCTTCAGCACGTAAATCTTGTCAGCCAGGGTCAGAATGGTCTCCGGCTCGGTTGAAAGCACGAGGATGGAAACGCCCTTGTCCCGAAGCGTCTTGATGATGCGGATGACGTCTTCCTTGGCGCCCACATCCATGCCGCGTGTGGGTTCGGACAGGATCAGTATCTTCGGCATGTTGGTCAGCCATTTTGCCAGCGCCACCTTCTGCTGGTTGCCACCCGACAATGATCCGAGTGGAATGTCGGTGAGCGGCGGCCTGATTTGCAGATCCTTGATGTGGTGCTTGGCCACCGCGCGTTCCTCCTGCGGCTTCAGCAGCAGCTTGTGAATGCGGTCAAGCATGGCGATGCTCACGTTCTTGTAGACCGGTTCGGTGCGGAACAGCATCATGCCACGGTTTTCCGGGACAAAGGCCAGGCCTGCCTTTCGCGCCGCGGCGGTGGAACGGAAATGCGCGGGTTTTCCTTCAAGTGTGATGTCTCCGCGCGTGAAACCGTGCCGGCCAAAAAGCGCACGGGCAAACTCCACCAGTCCACTCCCCATGAAGCCATACATGCCGGTGATTTCACCACGCTTGAGTTCCACGGACACGCCATTGAGGCTGCGGCCATCGGCGATGTCGCGCGCCGTCAGCAGCGCCGGTTCATCGCGGCGGGCATTGAGTGTTGCCGTTTCACCCATGTGCATTTCTGCCGAACCACGCCCGATCATGTGGCCAATGATCTTGTCCTTGTCGAGACTGGCCCGGGGTTCCGTGGCCACGCGGCGACTGTTGCGGAAAACGGTGACGCGGTCGGAAATCTCGAGAACGTCGTCGAGGAAATGCGAAATGAATATGAGGCCCTTGCCCTCGGCCCGCAGTTTGCGCAGTGCCACAAACAGCCGCGCCACTTCTGGCGGCGAGAGCGCCGATGTCGGCTCATCCAGGATGATGGTGCGGGCGCCCGAAAAAAGCACCCGCGAGAGTTCGATCAGTTGCTGCACGCCAACGGGCAGGCTGCCCACACGCGTGTTTGGATCCAGATCAAGCCCGAGGCTGGCAATCAACCCGCGGGCCTGGGATTTCATGCCGGACCAATCGATGATGCCACCTGCCTTCACGGGTTGCACGCCAAGAAAGACGTTCTCGGCCACGGTGAGATCGGGAACCACAGAGAGTTCCTGGTGCACCATGCCGATTCCCGCGGCAATCGCATCGCGGGCCGAGCGGAACTGCACGGGCTTGCCTTCCACCCGCATCTCGCCTTCGTAGCTGGCGTGGACGCCGGCGATGATTTTCATCAGTGTGGATTTTCCAGCGCCGTTTTCCCCGACAAGACCGTGGATCTCGCCAGGTCTCACCGAGAAATCCACATGCTCCAGCGCCACGACACCGCCAAACGACTTGGACACGTCCGTGAGTTCAATCAACGGCGATTGTTCGCCGTTGATTGTGTCTTGTGTTGCATCAGCCAAGGGTTGGATCACCGGCTGCAGGATCAGATCAGGAAGTTCTTCTGCAGCCAGAGGTGTCCCGCAGCCGTTTCCTTGGTGATGACGGGGCCGTCGGCAAGGATGAAGTTCGGAATGTCCTTGCCCGCCTTCTCAGCCCCCACCACCGCGGCGACACCCGCAGCAACGGCCCAGCCGTGGATACGGCAGGACGGATTGCGCACTGTCGCCACCATGGTGCCTTCGAGAACGGCATTCACGGCAGGCGGCATGGCGTCCACGCCGGCGATCAGGATGTCGGTGCGGTTCTTCGCCTTCATGACATTATGCGCAGCCAGCGCCATGTCGTCATTGTGGAAGAAGGCGCCCTTGATGTCGGGGTGCTGGGTCAGAAGCGAATCCCAGATGCGCGTCACCTTTGTCACATCCCAGTCTGCGGGCTGTTCATCAAGCAGCTTGATCTTGCCGTTACCATCGATCACCTGATGGAAACCTTTGGCGCGGCCTTGCGCGCCGGAATGGCCCAATGCACCTTGTGTCATCACGACATTGCCTTCACCACCAATGGCATTGATGAGCGCCGCAGTCACGACGGATCCCATCATGGCATTGTCGGGCGCAATGAACGTGTGAAGGGCGAGCTGGCCTTCGGGCGCCATCATCGTGTCCATGGCAATGACTGGCGTACCGGAGTCAATGACGCGCTGGATCGGTTCGTTCAACGTGCCAATGCCGAATGTCTGAAGGGCCACGAAGTCCCATTTCTGGGTGGCCAGGTTTTCAACTGTCGCGCGCTGCTTGGTGGCCGAAAGCTCACCATCAAACCAGGTGATTTCCACATTCATCAGCTTGCCCCAGGCTTCCGCTGCCTGCTTGCCTTGCGCACACCAGGTGGCCTGCAGGCCGGCGTTGCCCATGGCAGCCTTCAGGGGCTTGCCCGACGGCTTGAGTTCTTGTGCGATGGCAGGATCGAATCCAGCATCGGCCAACATGACCGCGCCCAGAGCGGCTGCGCCGCCCATGGCCTTGAAGATGTCGCGGCGAGATGAATCAGCAAAGAGCTTGCGATCATCCAGGATTGATTCATCTTTCTTGTTCGTCATATAGGTCTCCCATGCTGATGTTCGTTCAGGTTGAATTCGAATTCAGTCGACGCAGACCGGCAGTTCACCTGCTCTTGAAAACCTCCAACCTCTTCGGGGGAAGCACGAAGTATTCGTCATACAAATAATAGCTGGTGTCAAGAAAGATTGGGAGATTTGCGTCTTCAGTATTGCTGCATCGCACATAGATTCACTCAGCACGCTGATTGATTTAGGCATTGCAGTCGCCGCCTGCCCCACACCACTGCCGCAGGCAGCAGCAATGTTGCCTGACGCCAGGTCCTGTGTCACAGTTTTCTGGGACTGTGCCGGATATGGCCTGTTGGAAAACGCTGCGGAGTGATTGACTTGATTTCAGTACCACCGGGTTATGTCGCACAAACAACATCGACACTCGCTGCCTGTCTCGCCCGCGTGCCGCACCTTGCGGAACGTCTCGGCGGAAAACCGGATGCCTGGCACATTGAAGAAGTGGGTGATGGAAACCTGAACCTTGTTTTCAAGGTCTATGGTCCTCGCGGTGCCATGGCGGTGAAGCAGGCCTTGCCCTATGTGCGGCTGGTGGGAGAAAGCTGGCCTCTTCCACTGTCCCGAGCGCACTATGAGCACACGGCGCTTTCCGAGCAGGCAAAGCACACCGGGCGCCTCACTCCGGAAATCTATCACTACGATGACAAGCTGGCTCTCATCGCCATGGAACTTCTGGAGCCCCACATTATCATGCGCCACGGCATGATTGCTGGCATTGAATATCCGCGTTTTGCCGGTGACATATCGACCTTCATGGCCCGCACCTTGTTCTTCACCAGCGACCTTGCACTCGCGGCTGACAGGAAGAAGGCCATGATCGGCGCATTTTCCGGAAACACAGCCCTGTGCAAGATCACTGAAGACCTGATCTTCACTGATCCCTATCGGATCGCTGACCTGAACCGCTGGACGAAGCCCTTCCTTGACGCCTACGCGGCGAGGTGGCGCGAGGATGATGACTTGAAGCTGGCCGCGTCACGCTTGAAGTTGAAGTTCATGTCTTCCGCCGAGGCCTTGCTGCACGGTGATCTGCACACGGGTTCGGTCATGCTGACAACGCAAGATACGCGGGTGATTGATCCGGAATTCGCGTTCATGGGCCCCATGGGATTTGATGTCGGTGCCATGGTTGCAAATTTCCTGCTGAACTATTTCTCGCAAGATGGCCACGAGGACCAGGCAGGCGCCCGCAATTCTTACCGGGCCTGGATTTTGCAGACGCTGGTTCAGATATGGAATGACTTTGCCGAGAAGTTCCTCGCCCTCTGGCGCGGACATGCAACGGGGGATGCATATCCTTCCTCGCTGTTCCAGGGTGAGCTTGGCGCGATTCGTCTCGAAGCCGAACGCCGCGCCTACATGTCCAGGCTATGGACTGACACCTTGGGCTTTGCTGCGGCCAAGATGATCCGGCGCATTCTCGGCCTTGCCCACAACATCGACCTGGAAAAGATCACCAATGAGCGCGTGCGTGCAACCTGTGAAGCCAGGGCACTCACACTGGCGCGGGACATGATGGTCAACCCAGGCGGATACCCGGACATCGCTGCCGTTGCCGCCGCCGCCCGATCCATGCGCGCGTGGACGCCAGAGTTCAGCTAGCCTTGGCGCGCTCGGGAAACGCAGCCGCAATCGCCGGGCCGTTCGCCGCGATGATACCGCGTTCGGTGATCAGTCCGGTCACCAGCCGTGATGGCGTGACATCAAAGGCATAGTTCGCAACCGGTGTGCCGCGTGCGGCAATTTCCACTGTTTCAATGCGGCCATCACGGGTCAGTCCGGTCATGTGGGACACCTCATCGCCGCCGCGTTGTTCAATGGGTATTTCCTTCACCCCGTCGCGCACGCGAAAATCGATGGTTGGTGAGGGAAGTGCCACATAGAACGGCACGCCATTGTCATGGGCTGCCAGTGCCTTCAAATAGGTGCCGATCTTGTTGCAGACATCACCATCAGCTGTTGTGCGGTCTGTGCCGACAATGCACACGTCAACCTTGCCGTGCTGCATGAGGTGTCCGCCCGTGTTGTCCGGGATCAACGTGTAGGGAACACCATGTTGCGCCAGTTCCCAGGAGGTGAGGGAAGCGCCCTGGTTGCGTGGCCGCGTTTCATCCACCCAAACATGAACGGGAATACCTGCGTCATGGGCCATGTAGATGGGTGCGGTGGCTGTTCCCCAATCCACTGTGGCCAACCAGCCGGCATTGCAATGAGTCAACACATTGATCCGTTCACCCGGGCTCTTGTTGCCTGAGATCGCCTTGATGATCGCAAGTCCGTGCCTGCCAATGGCCTGGTTGATCTCGACATCTTCTTCCGCAATCTCTGCCGCCCGCTGATAGGCCGATGCCGGGCGTTGCTCAGGCGGGAGAGGCAAGAGGTGCCGCGTCATTTCATCCAGCGCCCAGCGCAGGTTGATGGCCGTGGGCCGCGTTTCATGCAGCAGGTCATAGGCATGCTTCAGGTACGCGTCAGAGGCATCCTCGCGCACCGCCAGCGCCAGGCCATAGGCGGCGGTGGCACCGATCAACGGCGCGCCGCGCACCAGCATGTGGCTGATGGCGTGGGCGGCCTCGGCCACAGTCTTGAGCGTGACGGACTCGAAGCGGTGTGGCAATCTGGTCTGGTCAATGATACCGACCGACCAGCCATCATCGTTAAGCCAGATCGTGCGTTGCGCGCTGCCTTTGATTTTCATCGGCCCATCATGAAATGAAATCATCGGCTTGCCAATGGCCATTGGCTCGCGCGCTTTGCCGAAGCCAATACAAAGCTGCCATGGGTTTGGAACAGACTGGCCGGAGACAGGTTTAAGTCAGGCTGAAAGGATCTGGACTGGATGGTGGTGGACGCAGTCATTCGCGAACTCGTCTCAGGTCCCCAATTCCCTGCTAACAGGGAATTTTCAGGGAAAATCGTGAAATCTGCCTCAAGAAATGGCCATCCCGCGCCAGAATGCTTCGACTTTGCAGGGGGGCGAGCATTTCCCCAATCTGAATAACAGGGAATTTCCATCGCGCGCCGGCAGCCGCCATGCGGTCAGACCGCACATGTTTGTTCATGGTGTCGCCGGATGTCGTGGCGAAGTGCTGGTAGATGATAGGATGGTTCTGCAGGTTCTGGCCCACGCTGGGCAGTTTGATGTGGCAGGTGATGCCAACCTCATTCAGATGATCCGCAGGTCCAATGCCGGACAGCATGAGCAGTTGTGGTGACCACACAGCACCTGCGCACAGGATCGTCTCACTCTCGGCATGGATGTCAACTGACTTACTGCCCTGCTGCAAGTGTGACTTGCCGCTGAACTTTCATTGTTTCGACATCTGAGGTGCTGGCAGTTGGCTCTGGTCGATGATTGAAATGTGACCGCAGGCACCACACCCGAATTGCGCTGCTTTGGCAGGCCAAGATAACAAGCCCAATGTATGCGATGCCAACATTCGCGAAAAGTTCTCCTAGAAGTTCAGTACTTGGACGCGATCAAGTCTGTTGGAAGGAGTGCAGAGAATCAGCCATGGCCAAGGCGATGGCTTCGTCTGCAGCAACCGGACCTCCTGAGACACCTACGGCCCCTACCAGCCGTCCGTTGCGCAGGATTGGCAATCCACCACCAAAACAGACAAATGGTTGGCGCTGACCCATCAGTCCGAAAATCTCACCACCGGGCTGGACCGATGCTTGAAGATCGGCAGTACTGCAGCGAAAGGCAGCAGCAGTGTAAGCCTTGTTGATCGCGACCTCGGCGGTGCCAAACGTTGCGCTATTGGAACGCATGAAAGCAATCAGATTGCCGCCCTCATCCACAATGGCCATGCAGGATGGCTCTTTAAGATCATTGATTTTGGCGATGCCAATGGCAATTGCCTGTGTCGCCTGTTCAACAGTGATGTTCATGTTTGCTGCTACCCCTTTGCTGTCCAGCCATTGTCCACAGAAAAGACCGCACCATTCACGAAGCTGGCCCCACTCGAGGCTGCAAACAGCGCGACTTCAGCAACCTCCTCAGGTTCGCAGACGCGAATCTGCGTCTCTGCCAATGCCTGTTCATTCCACTCAATTCCCAAAGACTTGAAATCGTCAATCTCGCGCAAGCCGTGGGTGGTGCGGACAAATGCAGGGGCGACCGCGTTGCATCTAATGTTCCGGTCCCGGTATTCGACCGCAATGTTCTTGGCGAGTGATTCAACCGCTGCCTTGGATACCGAATAAATACTCTCCAAGGGCACAGCCCTGCTGGCGTTGAATGACGACATGATCACTATGGAGCCGCCGCCCTGTTCCACCATGTGGGGTAGCAGCTTGCGGGTCAGCAGAAATGTCGCTCTCACATTCAAGTTCATCATCCGGTCGTATTCTTCGTCAGTTGTTTCGCCATAAGCCTTGACGATGACTATGCCCGTGTTGCTGAACAGTAGAGAGACGCGCCCCCATTTGGCAATCACATCTTCCACGCATTGCTCAACCTGTAGGCGTTTGGTGAGGTCCACTTTGAAAAAATGGCTTGTTCCGCCTTTCGTGGAGATGTCAGAGGCTGTTTTCTCACCGGCTATCTCGTCAATGTCGAGAATTGCCACTTTGGCGCCCTCGGCGGCAAGTTTGAGAGCCTGGGCACGCCCCATTCCATTGGCGCCGCCCGTCACGATGGCAGCAAGTCCACCGAAGCGGCCTCGGGTTGCCTCCGCTCTGCCTAGTTCCG
>CALMZX010000145.1 GCA_937870685.1 uncultured Alphaproteobacteria bacterium | reverse complement strand
TCCGCTCCCGGCATGACATAGCGGGCGTTGCTGCCGGTGCAACTGGCTGCAAGGGCCGGGCTGGCGGCCAGCGTGGCGAGGTGGGCCAGTGCGGCGAACATGAGTGCCTTGCGCATGATGTGTTCCTTGGGGACTTCCGGGCGTGGTGAAGCCGTGGTTTAACGCGCTTTCACGGGAGTCGGAACCATGTCTGTCCAGGACGATATAGCGCGCATCAAGCTGCAGGAGCAGCGCCTGCGCTTTGCCGGGTTTGATGAGCAAACGGCGTGGCAGCTTGGCAGCGCCATGCGTGACACGGCGCTGGCGCGGAAGCTGCCCTTTGTCATCGACATCCGCACCGGCATCCGTCCGCTGTTCTACGCGGCCTTGCCGGGGTCGGTACCCGAAAATGCCGACTGGGTGCGGCGCAAGGTCAACACGGTCTATCGCTTCGAAGCGGCGTCCTACCGCATTTCCCTCGAATACAAGCTGTCGGGCAAGGCCTTCGACCAGACGCGTGGCATGAACCCGATCGACTATGCGCTGGCGGGTGGCGGCTTCCCCATCCGCATCGGCAGTGTGGTGGCAGGCGTGGTCACGGTCTCGGGCGTGCCGCAGCGCGACGACCACAATTTCGTGGTGGAATGCCTGTGCGAGCACCTGGGCGTGCCTCATGCCGAGATTCAGCTGCCGCCTGAAAGCCCCTGATGTCCCACGATATTCTGTTCTGGATTCTGGCGGCCATCGCCACGTTTGTGGTGGGGGCATCGAAGGGCGGGGTGCCGGGCGTAGGCATCCTCGCCGTGCCCATTCTCTCGCAGGCCATTTCGCCCGTGGTGGCGGCGGGCCTGCTGCTGCCGCTCTATGTGGTGAGCGACTGGTACGGCCTGTGGCTCTACCGCAAGAACTATGACCTCTGGAACATCAAGATCATCACGGTTGCCGCAACCATCGGCATCGGCATCGGCTGGGCCACGGCGCGCTTCAACAGCGACGAACTGGTGAAGCTGATCGTCGGGCTGATCGGCATCTGGTACACGCTGGACCTGATCTTCAAGCGCAAGGCGGACAGCGCGCCGAGGCCGGCTGACGTGCCGCGCGGACTGTTCTGGGGAACGATCGCAGGCTTCGTCAGCTTCGTGGCGCACGCGGGCGGCACGCCCTTCCAGATGTATGTGCTGCCGCAGCGGCTGGAGAAGATGGTCTATGCGGGCACCGCCACCATCACCTTCACCATCATCAACGCCCTCAAGCTGCCGCCCTATTTCCTGCTCGGGCAGATCAATCTGGACAGCCTGCAGAAGGGCCTGTGGCTTGCGCCCGTGGCGCTGTTCGGGGCTTGGGCGGGGTTCCGTCTCACCAAGCTGCTGCCGGAGAAGATCTTCTTCCGCGCCGTCGAAACCGCGCTGTTCCTCGTCTCCCTCAAGCTGATCTGGGATGCGCTGCGGGGCTGGTTCGGCTGACGTCTTTGGTTTGACACGCCGCGCAAATCACGCCAGTTTTTGCCACGAGGGGTGCGCAAGGACAGGACTTGCCATGGCATTCGCGCGGCTTCTTTTCAGCATTCTCTTTCCGGTTTTCCTCGCAACGGCGGCGCTGGCGGATGGCCAGCGTGTCATTCTGGTGCTCGATGCCTCTGGTTCCATGTGGGGGCAGATTGGCAGCAAGAGCAAGATGGATATTGCCAAGCAGGTGGTGGGCAAGGTCATCGGTTCCTGGAAGCCGGAGGATGAACTGGGCCTCGTGGCCTATGGCCACCGCAAGAAGGGTGCCTGCGACGACATCGAAACGCTGATCCCGCCGGGGCCGCTGGATCAGGGTTCCTACATGTCGTCGGTGCGCGGGCTTTCGCCCAAGGGCAAGACGCCGATGACACAGGCTGTGCGCCAGGCGGCGGAAGCGCTGAAATTCACCGAGAAGCAGGCGACGGTGATCCTCGTCTCGGATGGCATCGAGACCTGCGATCCGAACCCCTGCGCCGTGGCGGAGGAACTGGAGAAACTGGGCGTCGGCCTCACCGTGCACACGGTGGGCTTCGGGCTGGATGACAAGGGTGCGGTGGAGCAGCTCAAGTGCCTCGCGGAAATGACTGGTGGCATATCGGTGATTGCCGAGAACGCCGATGAACTGGAGAGCGCGTTGAACAAGACGGTGGAGGCACAGCCCGCACCGGCACCGGAACCCGCCGCGCCCGCCTTCAACGTCACGGGCCATGTGGTGATGGCGGAAGGCGTGGAACTGCCTGCCCCCTGGAACCAGCCCGTGTGGACGTTCACGCAAGCCGCCGCCGATGGCGGGAAGGGGGCTTACATCCGCACGGAGTATGGTGCCAACTTCAAGGCCAGCTTTGACAAGCCCGGAGCAATGATCGCCACTGTGGGCGCGGACCTGGCGGAGGTGAACGTTCCTGCCGACCTTGCGGCAGGCGGCACGCTGGCGCTGGAGGCCAACCTCAATGCGGGCATCGTGCAGTTCAAGGGGTTGATGGATGCGGCGACACCGCTCAGCAACGACGGTGCGGTCTGGGTCATCTCCCGGGCCGACGGCACCTATGTCGGCACCGACTACGGCAAGGGGCCTCGCAAGCTTCTATCGGCGGGTGATTACAAGGTGAAACTCGAGGACGGTCAGGCGTCCGCCGAGCAGACGTTCACCGTGGCCGCGGGGCAGACGGTTGATGTTGTCGTCACGCTGGGGGCAGGCGTCGTCAACTACACCGCCACCTATGACGGCGCGCAGCCTGCGGGTGATGGTGTTGTCGTGGAGTTGCTGAAGCCCGCCGACATCAGTGGCAACAAGCAGCACATTTCCACCGAATACGGCCCGGCCAGGCAGTTCCGCGCGGCGGCGGGGGACTATGTCCTCAAGGCGTCTCTGGGGCTGGCGGTCACTGAAACGCCGGTGAAGATCGAAGCAGGCAAGGCGGTGACCGTTCCTGTTTCACTCAATGCGGGCTTCATGGCGGTAACGGCGGCCACTGCCACGCGCATCGAAATCAAGTCGGGCGAGGCGGAGATCGACGGTTCACGCAAGCATCTGTACACGGAGTATTCCGGAGCGCTGAACATCGCAGGCCCGCCGGGAAGCTACCGCGCCGTGGCCTTCGGCGATGGCGACGCCATGCTGGGCGAGAAGGATTTCACGGTCGCCGTTGGCCAGCGGAGTAAAGTGACGGTGCCGTGAGGAGTTGTCCCTGCCGCCGTCAAACGCTCCCGGCAAGCTCGGTGTCGAGGCACCCTGGATACAGGTAGTCCAGGCCCTTGGCGCCAACCTCATCCAGCCAGGACTTGAAGGTTGACGAGATGCGGAAGCGGTAGGCCTGATCCACGGCCGTATCGAGTGCATAAATGTCACCTTCCTCAATGAGTCCATGGGGATTGGGCTCGCCCGGTGCAACCCAATAGAAGCGCCCGTCATTGGGTGGCGTGTCCTTGTCCAGCCGTTCGCGCCAGATGTGGCAATCGCCGACGATCTTGCTCCTGTAGACCAAAAGCGGAAACTCCGCCCTGAGCGGCGTTTGAGGGTCCCGCGTCAGCTTGTGGGAGCGCCGCTTCGGGAAGCGCTCGGACACGGTTGTCACCCAGCAGAAATGCGGCGACTTCTCCACATCAATCGAGAATACAATGCGCCTGATGTTGAGATAGTAGAACTGGCCCCAGGGCTCGGAGCCATCGTTCTGCAGCAGCCTCACGGGGAAGAACTGGTGCACGCCGGGCTCCAGTTCCTCTATCCGTGACTTGATCCTCTCGCTGACGATCAGCCAGCCGGCCTGATCCTTGTAGAAGTCCTGCACGGCCTTTTCGACAGTCTTGAACTTGAGCCACTTCGGGAAATGGTCCGGCTTTTGCGTGTGTCCCATCACGGCTTCACTCACCATGGTTTCAGTGAGGAAGCGCTCTTCCGGAAGCCTTGGCCCGCGTGTGCCAAAGTATGTCTGGCTCGAAGATTTGGGGACCGGATAGGGATGGGTTTCCGGATAGAGGAAATCCGGCGGATAGGTCCGCCTGCTGTGCTTTGCGTTGCAGCTGTAAATCATGGAATCGCTCCCTCGGTCGAAGTTCTGAACACCGGCACCGGCAAGTCTTTGCGCGCGCGAAGGCAGGGCCGGGGTGGCGATGTTTGCATGGGCCTGATCCCTGACACTGAGGCGCCCTGCCTACAACCCGAATGCCGTCCCCGCCGCCAGTGGGGCGATGCCGAGGTATTTTGCGATGGATTGGCCGATGTCGGCGAAACTCTCGCGCCTGCCGATCGATCCCGTTGCCAGTCCAGGTCCGGTGCAGAGCACGGGCACCTGTTCGCGGCTGTGGTCGGTTCCCTTCCATGAGGGATCGTTGCCGTGGTCGGCGGTAAGGATCAGGCGGTCGCCGGGTTGCAGCAGTGAAAGGGGTGTCGCGAGCCAGCGGTCGAACTGTTCCAGCGCGCGGGCATAGCCCGGCACGTCGCGGCGGTGGCCGTAGTCGGTGTCGAAGTTGACGAAGTTCACCATCAGGAACCCGCCGTCCTTCAGCGCGGGCATTTCGCGCGCCGTGGTTTCCATCAGCGTTTCAAAGCCCGCGACTTTCACTTCGCGGCCCGTGCCTGAGTGCGCATAGATGTCGCCGATCTTGCCGACGGCGATGATGTCGTGGCCAGCTTCGCTCAGCCTGTTGAGCAGGGTGGGGTGCGGCGGCAGCACGGAGTAGTCCTTGCGGTGGCCTGTGCGCTCGAAGGTCTGCGCGGTTTCACCCACAAAAGGCCTGGCGATGATGCGGCCGATGTTGAGATCGTAAGTGAGATCGCGCGCCACCTGGCAGACATCGTAAAGGCGCTGCAGGCCGAAATGCTCCTCGTGGGCGGCAATCTGCAGCACGCTGTCGGCGCTGGTGTAGGCGATGGGCTTGCCGGTGCGCATATGCTCCTCGCCGAACTGCTCGATCACCTCGGTGCCGGAGGCATGGGCCATGCAGAGCAGGCCCGGCAGGTTGCAGCGGGAGACAATGCCGTCGATCAGCGCTTGCGGAAAGGCGGGCACGGTGTGGGGGAAGTAGCCCCAGTCACGGTCCAGCGGCACGCCAGCGATTTCCCAGTGGCCGGTGATGGTGTCCTTGCCCCGGCTCACCTCGCGCGCGGCACCCCAGAGGCCGGAGACCGGGCTGCCCAGAACATCCTTGCCGCTGATCAGGGCCGCGGCCGTGCCGAGCCCCAGTGCTGACAGGTGGGGAATATGCAGTTTCTCGCGTTCCGCCACATGGGTGAAGGTGTTGGCACCTTCATCACCGAAGGCAGCGGCATCCGGCGCGCCGCCGATACCGAAGCCATCCATGATGAAGAGGAAGACGCGGGCCATGTCTGGTCACTCGTCGCCGATGCGTTCAATCACCGAAGGGCCGCGCAGGCCGCGTGGGCCGATGCGGTAGGCTGCCTGCATCAACTTGGCCGCCTGGGCAAAGCCTGCCTCGTCATTGGCGTGGATGCGCGCGATCGGGGTCGCCTTGTCCACCTTGTCGCCCTTGCCCTTGAGGTTGGAGAGTCCCACGGCATAGTCGATCGAATCCGTGGCAACGCGGCGTCCACCACCCAGTTCGATCACGGCGACGCCGAGGAAGCGCGTGTCGATCGATTGCACGGCGCCTTCGTGTTCGCTGAACACGTCGCGGATGATGCCGGCCTGCTTCAGGTGTTTGGCTGATGTGGTGCAAAAGTCTTTCGGCCCGCCAAGTGCAGCCACCATGCGGTTAAAGTGTTCCGCCGCCTTGCCGGAGGCAAGCGCCTGTTCCAGCTTGGAGGAGGCCTCGCCTGGTGCTGCCAGTTTGGCGCTTTCCAACAATTCGCTGCCCAGTGCCAGCACCACGTCCTTCAGGCGCTTGTCCTGTTGTTTGCCGGTGAGGAAATCCACGGCGCTGGCGACTTCGATGGCATTGCCGGCACAACTCGCAAGAGGTTCATCCATGTCGGTGATGAGGGCGGTGGTGTGAAGCCCTGCACCATTGGCGACCGAGACAAGGCTTTCCGCCAGTTCGCGCGCGCTTTCGATGGTGGACATGAAGGCGCCGGAGCCGCACTTCACGTCGAGCACGAGATGGTCGAGGCCCGCCGCAAGTTTCTTCGAAAGAATGGAGGCAGTGATGAGCGGTACGGATTCGACCGTCGCCGTCACGTCGCGGATGGCATAGAGGCGCTTGTCGGCGGGGGCGAGATCGGCTGTCTGGCCGATGATGGCGCAGCCCGCTTCGCGCGTCACCTTGCGGAACAGCTCAAGGCCGGGCTGGCTCACATAGCCGGGAATGCTGTCGAGCTTGTCCAGCGTGCCGCCGGTGTGGCCAAGGCCGCGGCCAGAGATCATCGGCACATAGAAGCCGCAGGCCGCCAGCATGGGGGCAAGCATCAGGGAAACATTGTCGCCGATGCCGCCGGAGGAATGCTTGTCCACCACGGGGCCGGGCAGGTCCCAGGTCAGGATGGTGCCGGAGTCGCGCATGGCGAGCGTCAGGCCGACGGCCTCCTCGCGGCTCATGCCTTTGAAGAACACCGCCATGGCGAAGGCCGCGACCTGGCCTTCCGAGACCGTACCCTTGGTCAGGCCTTCGATGAATTCCCTCACCAGTTCGCGGCTCAGGTCTTCGCCATTGCGCTTGCGGCGGATCACTTCCTGCGGAAGCATCATTTTTTCATGTCCTTGAAGACACGGGGTAGCAGCCGCTTCATGTGGGCGGCGGCCTTCTGGCCCTCGCGCTTGGTTTCCTCGTGGGAGGGATTGGCGCCCTTGATGCCTGCGCCGAGATTGGTGACGACGGAAAGCCCCGCTACGTTCAGGCCCAGCCTGCGCGCCATGATGGTTTCGGGGGCGGTGGACATGCCGACAGCCGAGCCGCCGATCACCTGCGCCATCTTGATTTCTGCGGGTGTTTCGAAAGAAGGCCCGGAGAACCAGACATAAACGCCCTGCTTGAGGGCAATCTTCTCCGACTTCGCGGCGGCGAGGAAGCGCTTGCGCAGGGCGGGGTCATAGGCATTGGTCATGGGCACGAAGTTTTCATCCCCGTGCTGGCCGATCAAGGGATTCATGCCGGCATAGTTGATGTGGTCGGTGATCAGCATGATCGAGCCGGGGCCGATGGACGTTTTGAGCGAGCCCGCCGCGTTGGTGAGGATCAGGGTTTCGATACCCGCCTCCTTCAACTGGTCAAGGACGGGGCGCATGACGGCGGCATTGCCGCTTTCATAAGGATGCGCCCGGCCCGCCAGAACGGCCACTTCCTGTCCGCCCACCTTGCCAACAGAGAGCTTGCCCGCGTGGCCGGAAATCTTGGGCACCGGGAATCCGGGAAGATCCGTGTACGGAATGACAAGCGGGTCTTCGACGATGCTGACGACATCGCCCAGGGCGGAGCCGAGGATGATGGCGGTTTTCGGCGCGCGGGTGCCCAGTTTGGTCTTCAATGTCATTTCAGGTTCTCCGGCCCGAAGGAGTGGGGCAGCAGCTCGTCGAGGGTGAAGGTGCGGATCAGGTCGCCATGTTCCGTGCAGCAGTGGATTTTGACATCGCCTGCCGCAAACTCGCGAATTTTCTGGCGGCAGCCGCCGCAGGGCGTGCAGAGCGTGTCGCCATTGCCCATCACAACCACTTCAGTGATGCGTGTGCCACCCGCCATGACGAGGTGCGAGATGGCCGAGGGTTCAGCACACCAGCCTTGCGGATAGGCGGCGTTCTCGATGTTGCCGCCCGCATGGACGCGGCCCAGTTCATCGCGCATGGCGGCACCGACGAAGAACCGGGAGTAGGGCGCGTGGGCCCTGGCGCGGGCGCTTTTTGCGGCTTCGACAAGGTCACGCATGGTGTTTCATCCCGCGATTGCTTGCGGCCGATCCCCCCACATCCGTCATCCCGGCGAAGGCCGGGACGGGGCCTGGTTGCAGATGGGGCCGTGGGCATAGCCTGGCCCCGGCCTTCGCCGGGGTGACGGAGCAAGGAGATGCGAAAGCATGGATGAATGCCTGCATCCCTCAACGGTCCTTCGAATAGGGAATGCCGCTGGCCTTGGGCGGGATGCTTTTGCCGATGAAACCGGCGAGCAGCACCACGGTCATCACATAGGGCAGCATGTTGATGAACTGCACGGGGATTTCGAAGGTGCCGAACTTCACGCCCTGCAACCTCGTGCCCATGGCCTGCAGGTAGCCGAAGAGCAGGCAGGCCCAGAGCGCGGGCCAGGCTCGCCAGTTGGCGAAGATGAGGGCCGCGAGCGCCATGAAGCCGCGGCCTGCGGTCATGTCGCGCACGAAGCTCGCCGAGAGCGAGGTGGCGATGTAGGTGCCGGCAATGCCACAGAGCACGCCTGCGATGATGACAGCCTGATAGCGCAGCCGCGCCACCGAAATGCCTGCCGTATCCACCGCATGCGGATTTTCACCGACGGCGCGCAGGCGCAGGCCGAAGCGCGTTCTGGCCAGGGCCCAGGCGGTGAGCGGCACCAGCGCGATGGTGATGTAGGTCAGCAGGGAATGGCCGGAGACGATGCGGGCCAGCGCGCCCAGCACCGGCACGTCGTAAAGGGCAGAGAAGCCCGGCAGGTCGATGGGCATGAAGCGGGCGGGTTCCGGCAGCGGCGGGGTGCGCCCGCCTTCCCTGAACCACTCGTTGCCGAGCACGACGGCAAGGCCTGCCGCCAGCATGTTGATGGCCACGCCGGAAACGACCTGGTTGCCCTTCTGGTTGATGGCGGCATAGCCATGCACCAGCGCGAAGGCGAGCGAGACGACGATTGCCACCAGCAGGGCCAGCCAGGCATTGCCATAGAAGGCGGCGGTGGAAGCGGCGGCGAAGGCGCCGATCAGCATCTTGCCTTCGAGGCCGATGTCCACGATGCCGGAGCGTTCCGACCACAGGCCCGCGAGGCAGGCAAGGATCAGCGGCACCGACAGCCGGATGGTGGAGGAGAGCGTTTCCGCGCCGAGGAAAAGTTCGAGCATGATCAATCTTCCGCCTTGAAGAGCAGGGCGGAGAGCCACGGCCGGAAGGTCTGCTCCAGCGCGCCCATGAAGAGGATGACGAGGCCCTGGATGACAACGATCATGTCGCGGTTGATTTCCGGTTTGGCGAAGGACAGCTCCGTGCCGCCTTGGTAGAGAAGTCCGAAGAGCAGGGCGGCGAGCACGATGCCGACGGGGTGCGAACGGCCCATCAGCGCCACGGCGATGCCGACGAAACCCGCACCCTGGACGTATTCCAGCACGAGCCGGTGCTGCGCGCCCATCACCTCATTGACGGCGAGAAGGCCCGCCAGACCGCCCGAGATGGCCATGGCCACCATGATGATCTTCTGCGGGCGGATGCCGGCATAGATGGCGGCATCGGTGTTGGCGCCGACGGCGCGCACCTCGTAGCCGAGCTTGGTGCGCCAGAGGAAGTACCAGACGCCCCAGGCCACGGCGAGGGCGAGGAAGAAGCTGGGGTTCAGCGGCGTTGAGGGGAGCCGGTAGCCGAAGATCGCCAGCGTCAATTCGCGGAAGCTCGGGATATAGGCCCCGGTGAGGTCAAAGGTCTGGAAGTCGAAGCTGCCGATGGCGCGGCTCTCCACCGCCATCTTGCCCACGGGCCGCAGCCAGTAATTGATGATGTAAACCATCAGGCTGGAGGCGATGAAGTTGAACATGATGGTGGTGATGACGATGTGGCTGCCGCGCTTGGCCTGCAGGTAGCCCGGCACGAAACCCCAGAAGGCGCCGAACAGGGCGGACGCGAGTATGGCCAGCGGAATGAGCAGCGGCCAGGGCAGGAACTCGAAGGACAATCCCACGACGGTGGCGCCAAGCCCTGCGAAATACGCCTGGCCCTCGCCGCCGATGTTGAACAGGCCGGCATGGAAGGCCACGGCCACGGCGAGGCCGGTGAAGATGAAGTTGGTGGCGTAGTAGAGCAGGTAGCCCCAGCCCTTGATCGAGCCGACGGCACCCTTGAGCATGATCCACATGGCTTCCAGCGGGTTCTCGCCGATGATCAGCACCACGACACCGGAAACGAGCAGGGCAACGATCAGGTTGAGGGCAGGGATAAGGGCCACGTCGGCCCAGCCCGGAAGTTCACCGCGCGCGCTCATGACAGGGGCCCCCTCCGCCCGTTGGGCACCTCCCCCAGCAAGCTGGGGGAGGGCATGTGATGGAGATTTCCCCGAGCGATTGAGGAAGGCCTTTCAGCCGCGCTCCCCCAACTTGTTGGGGGAGCTGTCCGAAGGACTGAGGGGGCCCTTGCGCTTGTCATCACGCCGCCTCCTTGTTCACGCCTGCCATGAGCAGGCCCAATTCGCGTTCGTTGGCGGTGGCGTCGCGCTCGCCCATCACTTTGCCTGCAAACATCACGATGATGCGGTCGGAGAGGGAGCGGATTTCGTCGAGTTCCACCGAGACCAGCAGGATCGCCTTGCCCTGGTCGCGCAGGTGGATGAGGCGCTTGTGGATGAATTCGATGGCGCCGATGTCCACGCCGCGCGTGGGCTGGCCGACGATCAGCAGGTCGGGGTCGCGGGCGATTTCACGCGCCAGGATGATCTTCTGCTGGTTGCCGCCGGAGAACTTGCCGCTCTTCAACAGCGGGTTGGCGGGGCGCACGTCGAACTCTTCCATCTCCTTGCGGGTGCGGTTCACCACCTTGCCGCGGTCGAGGCGGAAGCCGTGGCCGAGGCTTTCGTCGTAATGCCAGCCGAGGATGGCGGATTCGGAAGCATCGAACGAGGTGATCAGGCCGCGGTGCTGGCGGTCTTCGGGCACATGGGCGAGGCCTTCCTCGCGCAGGTGGCGGGGGTCGGCAAGTTCACCGATGCTCTTGCCTTCGAAGATGATCTCGCCGGAAGTGGGCCTCGTGATACCGGAGATCACATCCAGCAGTTCCGATTGCCCGTTGCCTGAGACACCGGCGATGCCGACGATTTCGCCGGCGCGCACGGTGAAGGAGACATTGTCGACGCGCGCGATTCCCTTCTTGTCCTTCCAGGTCACGTTCCTGACGTCGAGCACCACTTCGCGGGGCTTTGCGGGGCCCTTGTCCACGTGCAGCAGCACGCGGCGGCCGACCATGGCTTCGGCAAGTTCTTCAACGCTCGTCTTCTTCGTTTCGAAATTCGCCACCACTTCGCCGCGGCGCATCACGGTCACGCGGTCGGTGATGGCCATGATCTCGCGCAGCTTGTGGGTGATCAGGATCACCGTCTTGCCCTGGTCGCGCAACTGGCCAAGGATGCGGAAGAGGTGGTCGGCCTCGTCGGGTGTCAGCACGCCCGTGGGTTCATCGAGGATCAGGGTTTCGGCGCCTTTGAAGAGCGCTTTCAGGATTTCGACGCGCTGCTGCAGGCCCACGGGCAATTCGCCGATGATGGCGTCGGGATCGACGTCCATGTCGTATTCCTGGGCGAGGTGGGCCAGCGCCTCGCGGGCCTTGGCCAGGGCGGGGCCGATGAGTGCGCCGCCTTCGGCACCGAGCACCACGTTTTCGAGGACCGTGAAGGTGTCCACCAGCATGAAGTGCTGGTGCACCATGCCGATGCCGTGGGCGATGGCGTCGGACGACGACTTGATCCTGAGGGGCTGGCCCTTGACGCGGATCTCGCCCTTGTCGGCGTGGTAGAAGCCGAAGAGGATGGACATCAGCGTGGACTTGCCCGCGCCGTTCTCCCCGATGATGCCGTGGATGGAACCCTGGTTGATCGTCAGGTTCACATCCTTGTTGGCATGCACAGGCCCGAAACGCTTGTCGATGCCGATGAGTTCGATGGCGGGGGTGTCTTGGGCTGGGGTCATCTGTCTCGCCTCACCTCTCCCGCCTGCGGGAGAGGACGACGCGAAGCGTCAGGTGAGGGCCTTCCATGGCTGACTGCCCTCACCGGCATTCGCTTCGCTCTGCCACCTCTCCCGCAGGCGGGAGAGGTGAGTTTGCGTCCATGCCTTACTCAACCGGGCACTTGTTGTCGGCCATGTAGTCATGGACCTGGATGGTGCCGGCGATGATGTCGGCCTTGGCCTTCTCGACCGCCGCCAGCATCTCGGCGCTCACCAGTGCCTTGTTGTTGTCGTCCATGGCATATCCAACGCCGTCTTCCTTGAGGCCCAGCGCCTGGATGCCACCCTTGAAGGTGCCGTCCTTGCCGGACTTCATGACGTTGTAGACGGCCACGTCCACGCGCTTCAGCATGGAGGTGAGAACCTTGCCCGGATGCAGGTGGTTCTGGTTGGCGTCAACGCCGATCGAGAGCGCGCCGCCGTCAGCGGCGGCTTGCAGCACGCCAAGGCCCGTGGCACCGGCGGCGGCGTAGATCACGTCCGCACCCTGGCTCATCTGGCTCTTGGTGATTTCGCCGCCCTTCACGGGATCGTTCCAGGCAGCGCCGGTGTCACCGGTCATGTTCTGGAAGATGGTGGCATCGGCCTTGGCGGCCTTCACACCTTGCGCATAGCCGCAGCCGAACTTGCGGATCAGCGGAATGTCCATGCCGCCGACGAAGCCGACCTTGCCGGACTTCGATGCCATGGCGGCCATGATGCCGACGAGGTAGGAGCCTTCATGCTCGTTGAAGACGATGGACTGCACGTTGGGCAGGTCCACGACCATGTCGACGATGGCGAACTTCAGGTCCGGGTATTCCTTGGCGACCTTTTCAAGGGCAGCGGCCTGGGCGAAGCCCGCGGCGATGATCGGAGAATAGCCCTGGTCGGCGAAATTGCGGATGGCCTGTTCGCGCTGGGCTTCGTTGGCGATTTCAAACTCGCCGTAGGACACGCCCGATTCCGTCTTGAACTTCTCGGAGCCGTTGAACATGGATTCGTTGAAGGACTTGTCGAACTTGCCGCCGATGTCGAAGACGATCGCGGGCTTGTCGTCGGCGGCGAAGGCCGAAACGGCCATCATGGCGGTCAGAGCCGCGGCGCCGAGCAGTTTCTTGATCATGGTTTTCTCCCTGTTTTTGACCAATGGGTCAACGTATCAAACCTCTTTGCGCCATGGAAGGGCGGGACGGCCTGCCTCCGCAACTTCCCTGTGCATAGATGCAGTTGACGCCAAATCCCTCCTCTTCGCAAGGCCTTGAGCCACGGGGTTGAAGCGGGCCGCGCCCATGCCCATATGGCGGACAGGATGTTCCGGGCCGCCTGCCGGACGGAATGTCCGGACTGGCTGCTGCTCACAGGGCTTTGATTGATGACACGCGTTTCGCTTTTTTCGTCGCCGCTGCTCCTCGGTTTCGAGGAGATGGAGCGGCTCCTTGACCGGGCCGCCAAGATTCCCGGCGATGGCTATCCGCCCTACAACATCGAACGTCTTGCCGCGAATGGCAGCGGTGGCGAGCGGCTGCGCATCACCATCGCGGTGGCCGGCTTCACTGCCGATGACCTGGAGGTGATGGTGGAAGACCGCCAGTTGCTCATCAAGGGCAGGCAGCGGGAGGAGGGCGGGAAGGATTACCTGCACCGTGGCATTGCCGCCCGCCAATTCGCCCGCGCCTTTGTGCTGGCGGACGGCATGGAGGTAGGCGGGGCGGAACTCCACAACGGATTATTGACAATTGAGGTCCACCGTATCGAACCAGAACGGTTGGTCCGGCGTATCACGATCAAGGACTTGAACTGATGGACAAGACATTCACAAAACTCGACGATGCGGCTCTCGCAGCACTTGGTGGCGGCGTGATCGGCTATGTCCGTGAAATCGAAGGCGAAGATGCGGTGAAGCTGCTGGGCGAGCGCATCAATGTGGCGCCCAAGGCCAAGCTCTATTGCCTCTACAACGCCGACGGCTCACCCATCTCCATCTCGGGCTCACGCGAAGCCGCGATGAGTTCCGCCATGGAACACGAACTGGAACCCGCCAGCGTACATTGAGGGGAAGTGGCCTAAAGCCCCGCCCCGGCCTTCGCCGTGGTGACGGTACTCAATTCTTGAGAAATACCGTTTGCCTTCATGTCCTTCATCTCCGTCACCCCGGCGCAGGCCGGGGCGGGGCTGGGGCGATGTCGTCATACATCACGTTTGAATCAATGCTCTCATGAAGATCGCGCCAGTCCGGGTTCAGTGTCTCGATGAGTCGGAATTTCCAGAGCCGGTGCCATTTCTTTAGGAGCTTCTCACGCCTGATGGCGTCCTCCATGTTGGGCAGATGCGCGTACCATACCAGGGTTTTCAGGTTGTGCTCATGGGTGAACCCGTCGAGCCAGCCATTCTTGTGATCGGCAATGCGGTTGTACAAGGCTGATGTCACTCCGACATACATCCTGCCGCGATAGCGGTTGGCCATGATGTAAACAGCAGGGTATTTTTCGGACTTCATCTCTGAACCATATGATGGGCAAGGGATCAACGAAAGCCCCGCCCCGGCCTTCGCCGGGGTGACGGAGATGAGGGTTGAATGGCTCGACAACGGTGCCACTTGCTTCTCTCAACAAGAAGAACCCGTCACCCCGGCGAAGGCCGGGGCGGGGCTGAGCTGACGATGACAACCGACACAATATTTGGATTGCATCACGCATGCCTCCCGATAGCTTGGCGCGCATGAAACTCACCTTCCACACACTCGATGTTTTCACCACGCGCAAGTTTGGCGGCAATCCGCTGGCTGTTGTGCTTGGCGCGGAGAAACTCACCACCGAACAGATGCAAACCATCACCCGCGAGTTCAATCTCTCGGAGACGACCTTCATCCTGCCGCCGGACAACCCGACCCACACCGCCAAGGTGCGCATTTTCTTCCCGGGCGGCGAGATGCCCTTTGCCGGACATCCCACACTCGGCACGGCGGCGCTGCTGGCGGAACTGAAGCACAAGCCGGGATGCAGTTTCGAGACCACCATCACGCTGGAACTGAAGGCGGGCCTCACGCCGGTGCGCGTGTCGCGCATCGCGGACCGCATCCATGGCGTCTTCACGGCACCCGTGGTGCCGTTTCATGTGCCAGTCAAACTGCCCTCCATCGAAGATGCGGCGCGGGCGCTCAACCTCGATGCCGCCGACATCGGCTTTGACGGCCACGGCCTTGCCTCCTGCGAGGGTGGACCGCGCTTCTTCTACGTGCCGGTGAAAACCCGCGCGGCGCTGGAGAAATCGAAAATCCTCGAACCGCACTGGAGCAGGCTGCTGCAGGGCGTGAACATCAACGAGCGCATCAGCACCATCGATGCTGTCTATCTCTACACGCGTGGTGGCGATGGCGCCGGCACGGCATTCCGGTCGCGCATGTATTCGCCAACGGGTGGCATTCCGGAAGATCCGGCCACGGGATCGGCCACGGTCAATCTCGCGGCGCAACTGCTCGCGGCGGAGAAGCTGGCGGATGGCACGCAGCGCTGGCAGATCGAGCAGGGCTACGAGATGGGCCGTCCGTCAGACCTCACGCTGGAAGCCGATGTGAAGGCGGGCGCGCTCGCGGCGGTGCGCGTCGGCGGCTCCGCGGTGCGCATGATGAGCGGCGAACTGGAGATCTGAGAAGCGGCTGACAATTTGCTGGCAGGTGTCGCCAGTTCGCTGTCAGGGTCAATTGCCTATCTCCCACTGCACACGGGAATGTCTCCCGCGCTGCAATTGGAGAATATCATGAAGACCCTGCTTGTTTCCGCCGCCACGTTCATCGCCATCGCCACGGCTGCCAACGCCACGGACATCTGCAAGACCGTGGACAAGGCACAGTGGATGTCGAAGGACGAAATCACCGCCAAGGTCACGGCACTCGGTTACGAAGTGCGCAAGGTGCAGGAAGAGGACGGCTGCTGGGAAGTGAAGGGCATGAAGGACGGCAAGCGCGTGGAAGCCTACTTCGATCCGGTCTCGGCCGAACTCGTTCTGTCGAAGTAATCACGATGAGCGTTCAGGTCACGCACAGGCCAACGCAAGTGGCGGGGAGCACAACGCTCCCCGCCATCATCCGCGTGTGGGACCCGCTGGTGCGGGTGTTCCACTGGTCGCTGGTTTCAGGCATGGCCTATGAGTTCGTGTTCGAGCCAGGCGCCATCATTCACAACACGCTGGGGCAGGCCCTTCTCGGGCTCGTTGCCGTGCGGATCGTCTGGGGCTTCATCGGCAGCAGGCATGCGCGCTTCAGTGATTTCGTGCGCGGGCCGCGGGCGGTTCTGGGCTATGTCCGGGACATCGTCACCGGGCATCCACGCCGCTATCTCGGCCACAACCCCGCTGGCGGCGCCATGGTGCTGGCACTGCTTCTGGCGGTGGCGTTCACGGCGGGCTCAGGCTGGCTCATGACCACTGACGCCCTGTGGGGCGAAGAGTGGATCGAAGAGCTGCATGAGGCGGCGGCGTGGTCGACGCTGGCGCTGATCGGTGCCCATGTGGCGGGTGTCATTCTCGCCAGTCTCCAGCACCGGGAAAACCTGGTGCGGGCCATGTTCACGGGGCGCAAGTCTCCCTGACGGGATACCTTGCTCCGGGAAACCTTACTCGATGCCGAGGAGAACCTTGGCTTCCGCTGTCATGGCGAGGCCTTCCTCGGTGTTGCCGGCACCGCAGAGCTGCACGGCCTGGCTCTGCATGTCCTCGGCCTGGGCGCGCTTGTCGGCATCCAGTTCCTGGGACTTGAGGGCGTTGTCGATCTTGGCAATGTCGTCCTGGCAGGCATCGGCCAGCGCCGGGGAGGCGATGGCGAGCGCGAAGGCGGCGGCAAAAAGGCTGTGGCGAATCATGGGTGTTGCGTTCCGTCCTGAAAGTTCGGGACTGCATTAGCCCCACGACTGTGACGAAACTTAGCCCGGCCCGCTGCCAAGGTTAATGCGGCATGTTTGTTCCCGGCAGCGCAGCGGGACTGCCGATGCCACCGTGATGCCTGGACTCTGCCGGGACGTCACAGGTCCAGAAGCTGCATGAGCAGGCGGGTGGTGTGGCTGCAGCGCTCGAAATCACCATCCATCTTTTCGACCTGCGCCTTGCCGATCAGCATGCGGGCGCGTGTTTCCGTGCCGTGGTCGAGATGGGCATAGGGCAGGTGGTTACGGGCCTTGATGAGATCGGACACGCATTCCGCCGAAGCGGGCGAGGCGAACAGGGCGAGGCCCAGTGATGCTGCAACGAGACTTTTCCGCATGGTGGCACTCCTCAGACTGACCCGGTCAGGTTTACACCGTATCAGGTGTTTCCGCACAGTCACGGCCCTTGCTGGGATCACGGAAGGGCTGCGAATTCTGCAGGGCTCCCTGACAGGCCTGCGTGTCGCCTGCCGCCTTGGCGCCGCGCGCGGCTTTCAGCAGTTCCTCCAGGAAATTCTTTTCGGCGGGCGCCAGCGACGGATTGGCCAGCGCGCCCTGGGCATTGCCGATCAGCGTGTCACAGGCGTCAGCATGGGCGGGAAGTGCGGCAGCTGCTGCAAACAGGCAGGCCAGAAGGAGATGTTTCATTGCGCGCCTCCGGAGCAGGTGGCGCGAGCCTGGCACGCAGGCCCGCGCCACCCAAATGCCTGTCACATCAGGTCGGTGTAGCTCATGGGATACCAGTCATAGCCCGTGGCGGTCTTTGACACGAAGCCGGTGGCCGGGAAGGCGGCGTGATAGAAGGTCACCTGCATGCGGTCGGCGGAGGCCATGTCGAGCAGCTTCTTGCGGGTTTCCACCGCCTTCGGCTTGTCGAGGTCGAAGCCCAGATGCCATTCCGGGTTTTTGGCGAAGATGCGCGGGTCATTGCAGGCGTCGCCCACCACCAGCAGGGTCTTGTTGCCGGAGGAGACGACGAAGCTCGTATGCCCCGGCGTGTGGCCGTCGGACTGGATGGCGGTGATGCCCGGTGCCCATTCCTTGCCCCATTCGGCCTGGCGCAGGTCCTTGGCGTTGGGCGCGAAGACGCGCTGTGCCGTCTTGAAGGCACCGCGCGCGGCTTCCGGCACGGCGTTCATTTTCTCTTCGCTCATGAAGTGGGCGAAGTCGCCCGCAGGTACCACGTGCTCGGCACCGCCATAGACGAGTTCGCCTTCCTTGTTGCGCAGGCCGTTGATGTGGTCGGGGTGGAAGTGGCTGACCAGCACCGTGTCGATGGATTTGGCATCGATGCCCGCTGCCGCGAGGTTGGCGGCGAGCTTGCCGGTTGTCGGTGCGCCGTTGTTGGCGAAGCCCGCGTCAATCAGCACCAGTTTTGCGCCCGTGTTCACCACCATGGTGTTGAACTGGTTCACGAAGGGTTTGACCGGGATGTACTGGCTCTCCATGTGCTTCACCACGTCATCGAACTTGACGTTGGGGATGCGCTTGTCATCGATCTCGCCCGCGACGCTGCCGTCATGCAGGGCGGTGATTTCAAAGTCGCCGATCGTGAAGCGGAAGAAGCCGGGCGCCTGGGTGCCCAGCTTCGGGGCGGCGGCGAAGGCGGGCAGGGGGGCCATTGCGCCAGCGGCTGCCACTGCGGCGGTTGAGAGAAACTGTCTGCGGTCCATCATGATCATCCTCCATTGCGTGCTGCCGTTACGCAGAGTGACTCCTGATGGACCAATGCGCAAGAAGTGTGACAGCCAAAGTCACATTAAATTGAATCCATGTGTCCGGGTTGCCAAATCCGTGATCCTCGCCTATGAGGCTTGCCCATGCGCCAGTCCCGCACCCTTCTGCTTCCGCTTCTGCTTACCAGCCCCTGAGGGCCGGCCGGGCGAACGCGCCCTGGCTCTCCGGGGACGATGACCACAGCAGAGCCAATCGCAGAAGAACCAGGGTTTCCCAACATGTTGATCAATCCCGCCGAGAAGTACCGCGCCTATACGCCGGTCCAGTTGCCCGACCGCCAGTGGCCGTCGAAAACCATCACCAAGCCGCCGGTCTGGTGCAGCGTCGATTTGCGCGACGGCAACCAGTCGCTGATCGAGCCCATGGGTCACGAGCGCAAGATGCGCATGTGGAACGCCCTCATCAAGATGGGCTTCAAGGAAATCGAGATCGGCTTCCCCTCCGCCTCGCAGACGGATTTTGATTTCTGCCGCCATCTCATCGACAACAAGTGCATCCCTGATGGCGTGACCATCCAGGTTCTCGTGCAGTGCCGGGAAGAACTGATCCGCCGCACCTTCGAGGGCATCCGCGGGGCCAAGTCGGCGATCGTTCATTTCTACAACTCGACGAGCGAATTGCAGCGCCGCGTGGTGTTCCAGAAGGACCGGCAGGGCATCATCGACATCGCCGTGTCGGGTGCGAAGCTCATCCGCAAGCTCGCCGACGAAAGCGGTATGACCGAGGCCATCCGCTTTGAATATTCGCCCGAAAGCTTCACCGGCACCGAACTCGATTATGCCGTCGAGATCTGTGAAGCGGTGATGGACGAAATCAGGCCCACGCCGCAGAAGCCCTTGATCCTCAATCTCCCGGCGACGGTGGAAATGTCCACCCCCAACATCCACGCCGACCAGATCGAATGGTTTTGCCGCACCATCAAGAACCGTTCATCCGTCATCATCTCGCTGCATCCCCACAACGACCGGGGCAGCGCGGTGGCGGCCACCGAACTCGGCTTGCTCGCAGGCGCCGACCGTGTCGAGGGCACGCTCTTCGGCAATGGCGAGCGCACCGGCAATGTCGACATCATCACGCTGGCCATGAACCTGTTCACGCAAGGGGTGAATCCCGGCCTCGATTGCTCGAACATCAACGAACTGGTGCGCATGGCGGAATACTGCAACCAGTTGCCCATCCATCCGCGCCACCCCTACGCGGGCGAACTGGTGTTCACGGCGTTTTCGGGCTCGCACCAGGATGCCATCAACAAGGGCTTCAAGCACATGAAGGCGTCGAACGCGCCGCTGTGGGAAGTGCCGTATCTCCCCATCGACCCGCTCGATCTCGGGCGCAGCTATGAAGCGGTGGTGCGCATCAATTCGCAGAGCGGCAAGGGCGGCATCGCCTACATCATGGAGACGGAACACGGCATCGAACTGCCGCGCCGCCTGCAGATCGAATTCTCCAAGGTGGTGCAGGCCATCGCCGATGGCGAGGGCGTGGAGGTGGAAGCGTCGCGCCTGTGGAGCGCCTTCGAGACCGAATATCTCGATGGCAACGGCCGCTTTGGTTTCGTCGAGCACAGCGCCAAGGCCGGGGCGGGCGAGAAGGGCGAACAGTCCATCACCGCCAAGATCACCGTGGATGGCAAGGCCAAGTCAATCAAGGGCGTGGGCAACGGCCCGGTTGATGGCTTCGTCGATGCGCTGCGCAAGGAAAGCGGCGTCGCCTTCGACGTCGCCGACTACCGCGAGCACGCCATGGGCCACGGCGCCAACGCCACGGCTGTGGCCTATGTGGAACTGCGCCTCGCCGACGGCTCCACGCTCTTCGGCGTCGGCATCGACAAGAACATCGTCACCGCCTCCCTCAAGGCGGTGATGAGCGGCGTCAACCGGGCGATCCGGCGGGCGTAAACCCATCCATTCCACCCGTCGTCCTCCACATCCCCGTCGTCCTCCACGCATGTGGAGGACCAGTCTTTGAACCAGCCCCCGGCCTCGCCGCGCCCTGTGACCAAAGACTGATGGCCCACATGCGTGGGCCATGACGGTGTGTTGCGGCACCGCGCCATCTCCCCCGGCCTGCCGGGGGAGGCCAGTGGCCCGAACACCAACAAGCGACCATAGGCCCAACCCTTCTCCCTCCCCCTTGTGGGGAGGGCCGGGGTGGGGGTCGGATGGTCGAAGATCATCCGGCCGTATCCTCAGCAGCCAACTCTCCATGGCCGGGCTTGACCCGGTCCCCCAGTCTTTGACACTGTGGAGCCCATGGAACCCCAGCCCGCACAACGCCCGCCTCTCTCACTGGGCATCGCCGTCCTCGCGGCGGCCAGCCTCATGCCCGTCACGATGCTGATGGACGCCATGCGAACCCCCGGCGGCGACGGTTACAGCGGCTTCGGCAGCACGCTGCTGTTCCTGCTGGCCGCACTGGTGATCACAGTCACAGGCGTGATCATCGGCCTGCGACGGAAAGAACGTTTCCCATGGCTGGCCCTCGTGGCGCTGGCGCTGTGGGGGCTGCCGGTGGTGGTGATGACGGTGTAGGCGGTATGGGCATGAGCAAAGGCATTTTCGAACCCATTCACCCCGGCGAAGTTCTCAGGGAAGACGTTCTGGCTGCGGCCGGCCTGTCGGTGGCCAGGGCGGCGGAAATCCTGGGCGTCGGCCGTCCCGCACTCAGCGCCGTCCTCAACGGCCGCGCCAGCCTCTCGCCCGAAATGGCGCTGCGCTTCGAGAAAGCCTTCGGCATCTCCATGGACCTGATGCTGAAGATGCAACTGCAATACGACATCGCCAAAACGCGCAAGATGACCAAGACGATCAAAGTGCAGAAGTACCGCAAAGTGGCGTGAGAAGGGGGGCGGCGGCGTTGATGGTTTTTTTCACCGCTACGGAACCGGGGAGTCTGTGGCGGAAAAAACTCTCCAGTTAGCTTTCGTGACGCAGGCGAGGTGGAGGTGATGGTGGTGTGAGGTAGGCAAGGCCAACTCAGTTGAGATGGACTTCGCCCGACACATCGTGGTCCGCGCGGTAGTACTGCGAGGCCTGACTGTCAGGCGAATACCATCTCATCTCACACAATGCACTGTCACCGAATCCGGAATCCAAATGCTCCGGCTCTCTTGAGGTGTCTAAGGCGCAACTATCCGAAACCAATCTCTCATTGTTTGCTTTATCCGATCCAACTCCTCCTGAGACAATTCCGACATGTGGCAGACGGTGTTCCGCAGATGAACCAGCATTCTTGCCGACTGAATGAGGGACTTATCTCTCACGACTTCATCGAAACCGCTTTTCCAAGAGTGATCAATTACACGAAGTAACTGAGGCAACGTCAAAAGAGCAGATTTGTCTCTTGATCCCAATGCCATCCAACTCTTTATTTCTTCTGTTTCTTCAAGCTTAAGTACCTCTGTCTGCACATCAGTTGGCACTTTATCCCACCAGCTTCCTACGCCATCCCGCGATAGTATTTCGACTACAAACTCTCGAAGATAATTCTCGAAAACATAGAAGAATTTGTACGCATTCGCGGTCTCGCCCGCCTTACGAACTTTTTCGGGAACCATTGCAGCCAAATCGTAAGATTCCGACAGAAGCAATGGGTCGGACGGCACGATGTTGTCCAGGTTCCGAATTGTACGATTGCTCAGCTGCCCGAGCATCAAGAACAATGCAGCTTTAGAATCAACCATCATTGGAATGTCTTACGAAGAGCGTTGAATATGTTGAGATAAACTTCTTCTGTTCCATTCGAAGGTAAGTGGACTTGAATATTGTAGTGGAACTCAGTTCGAAGTCCCTTTGGCTTTGGGATTTCCACATGTTCCTCGGCATCATTGTGGCTGGAAACGCCGTCAGCCTTTTCATGTTTGCTGCCTTCATCCGACTTTGGCAATGACGGTGAATCGAAGTCGGCAATTTTTACTAAAGTACTGAACGTACTTGCTATCCTTCCAGTTAGATCGTCATCAGTTCCGGCAACCTGAGAAACCAGACTCTTGAGTTTTTCCGAAGCAAGTTTATTGGCTTCTTGATCTGCGTCGAAAAGAGGCTGGTAAGCCTTGCGGATGCCGTCTGCCAATACAGCTCTTGATCTATCACCTTTAAGTAGCCTGTAGTTGTTTGTTGGTGCTCCTGATTGTTCAATAAACCCAAAGTTCCGGAGCAACGGTATCAGTGCTCTGTCGTTTGAGGCCTTTAGCCCAATCGTAGTTTGCAGAAATTCGCGATTGAAATTATCTGGAACTTTCGCCGATGCGATTTTTTCGAAAAGAGCCGGAACATTCTTGTTGCTTACTAAGTAAGGCAAAGAGACCGCCATAAAACACTCCTCAATGTTGCGCTTTTGTTCTAGCTCGCAGCCATTGATTACGCAAACAGAGTTGCGGTTTTCCACAGTAATTGTGAATCTGACTTCAGGAATAGAAATTCTTGTAGGATTGTGTGAGCTAAGGAGAAGTATTGTAACGACGACAATTACAATTAAATTCATTGATAGATATGGTGGCAACTACGCAATTGCGGTGAATTACGTAATTGCGGTGCGGAATTACTATGACCGTGGAGTTAACTATCAGTCAGCCTGCCACTTGGCCGTTGTCCCCTCACCCTCCCACGCCTGCGGCGCGGGTCCCGCCCTCTCCCGCATGCGGGAGAGGGGTGGCAAAAAAATCTTTTCCTATCGCCCTTGACTCACTCCCAAACTAGGACTATTTCCCCTCCGATGGTTCTGGAAAGGAGGGGATCAGTGTCGCGAGCTTATCTTCACTGCCAGTTCCGTGTGCAGCGCCTGCGGCGGGGGTTCCAAGCAAGCCTCCGACCCGGGAGCCGGATGCGCACCCCTTGGGCACTATGGTCCAAGCGCGGTTTACCGCAGTTCACCCACAGACTGCAGCACGCCCCGTGCTGCTGGCGGCCGGGCCCTGGCGCCCTTGCGTGCCGCCCGCCGTGGATTGGCGAGAGTGCGCATTGCAGGCCAAAACCGCTGCGTTCCGTGCCTCCGCATGGCCTGTCTCCGGATGATGTCCGGGGCAGGGCGGCGGTCCGGCTTCGGGCTTTCCACCGGTTTTCCTTCACTTTCGTAGCTACAGGCCTGGAGCCGGAGCGGAGCAATCCCCTCCATCTTCTCGACCCGCCGGGATGGCTGGCCATGTGCTGACGCCATCCCGCCATGTGCCACACGCGCCTGCTTCGAGGCCGCTTCGCGGCACCTCGGCATGAGGGGAATTCTTCGTCCTCATCCTGAGGTGCGGCGGCGCAGCGGCGCGGAGCCGTGGCCCGCGAAGGATGCGTCACCTCACTCTGTCCCCACCCCGAAAGGAGCCCCGCCCATGCCCGGCCGCAAAGCACCGCCCACGCCCTACCGCTCGCACACGCCATGGACCGGATTCACGCCGCGCGAGCGCAAGCGGGCGGAACCCCTGCCGCGCTGCCCGTCCGCCGCCTGCCGCCGCGTGAACGCCTGCCGCAACGCCATCGACGGGCTCTATTGCCGCCGCAGCCACGTCACGCCGGAGGAATTGCGCAAGACCGCGCGCAAACAGGATGAGCTGATGCTGCTGCTGCCGAAGCTTCCGCCGCGCCCCACGCTGAAGCAGGTGCAGGCCTATCGCCTGGCCTCCGACATGCTGCTGGCGCGGGCCGAGGAGCAGTCGCAAACCCGGCTGGCGCAGTGGAAGGCCGGCGCGCTGGACCATCTGCACGGCCCCTATGACCGCCGTGGCGCTTTGATGATGCCGCCGCCACGGGGGCCAGTGCAGGACTGAGTGGAGGGCTGCGTGGAGGGCTGGGAAGCGCGGGCCTTGCGAATGCCCCGGCGGCAACCCACATCAGCCACAGTCCGGGCGCAGTTCGCGCGCAAGAGTGCAGCCGCATCGGGCACGGCGTTAACGGATTGTCAGGCATGGCGGTTCAGGAACGCCCGCAGAAAAACAAGTCAGCCGGGAGAGACGCCATGAAGAAAATCATCCAGTTCTGGGCCGTGCTGGTGTCCCTCGTGGCAATGTTCAACGTGGGCGGGGCTTCGGCCAGCGCCGCGCGCGGCGGGCCGGAATCGCCCTGCGGCTATTGCGACACGCTGGATGATGCGGAGGCCGCACCGCCTGCCGACCAGCGCCGCCGCCATTCCGATATCGTGTGAAACGGGCGCTGCTGAAAAAGCGCAAAACAGGGGTGGACAAGGGCGCATGGCTCGCCTAAACCCCGCCCCGTTCCCGGCGAATGCAAGGCCTTGCGGCCATACGCACAGCCCGGCAACTTCCACGAAGGATGGGCGATTAGCTCAGGTGGTAGAGCAGCTGACTCTTAATCAGCGGGTCGAAGGTTCGAGTCCTTCATCGCCCACCATCCTTCTCCCCTCGCATCACCGCTCTCGCCGCCGCCGCCCGTGCGGCCCGCTTTCTTGTCGGCAATGTGCCGGTAGAGGTTGCGGGCGCTCACGCCCATGGCGCGCGCCGCCGCCTCGCGGTTTCCGCCGTGGTTCTGAAGCATGCGCTCGATGTAGGCGTCCTTGAGCTGTTCCATCGAAGGGGCATGGTCGAAGGCGAGCGAGAAGGCGCGGGGGCCTGCCTCGCCCGCTTCGGGCAGGGAGAGATGGCGCGGCCAGATGGTGCCGTCGCCCGCCGACATCAGCAGCCCGCGCTCCACCACGTTGCGCAGTTCGCGGATGTTGCCGGGCCAGTCATAGGCCACCAGCAGCGCCTCGGTGGAGGCGTGGAAGTGCTTGGCGACGTTGCGCATGAAGTTGCGCGACTCGAGGAAGTGCCGGGCGAGGACGAGGATGTCGTCGCGGCGCTCGCGCAAGGGGGGCACGGTGATGACGAAGGGCGAGAGGCGGTAATAGAGGTCGCCACGGAACCTGCCCTCTTTCACCCAGTCCGAAAGGTTGCGGTTGGTGGCGGTGACGAAGCGCACATTGGCGGATATGTCGCGCGTGCCTCCGAGGCGGCGGAAGCGCGCGGTTTCGAGCACCCGCAGCAGCTTCGCCTGGATCGCCGGGCTGATCTCGCCGATTTCATCGAGGAAGACGGTTGAGCCTTCCGCCACCTCGATCAGGCCCTCCTTCTTGCGGTCGGCACCGGTGAAGGCCCCGCGCTCGTGCCCGAAGAGTTCGGATTCCAGCAGGTTTTCATGCAGCGAGGCACAGTCGATGGTCACCAGCTGGTGTTCGGCGCGGGCGCTGGAGAGGTGGATGCTTTCGGCCACCAACTCCTTGCCGACGCCGCTCTCACCCTGGATCAGCACCGTGGTGTCGGCGGGGGCGACCAGCCCCACCATCTGCTGCACCCTGGCGAAGCCCTGGCTGTTGCCCACCATGCGGCTGCTGGCGGCCGACTTGTTCTGGCTTTCGAACAGTTCGATCTTGCGCCGCATGTCCTCGGTTTCAATGGCGCGTTTCACGGCAATGTCGAGGCGCCCGGGGGATACGGGTTTGATCAGGTAGTCGGCAGCACCCGCCTGCACGGCCTGCACCGCCTGGTCGATGGAGCCGAAAGCGGTGAGGATGATGACCGGGCAGATTTCGCGGAAGCGGCTGATCGCTTCGATTCCCTGTCCGTCCGGCAACCGGATGTCGAGGATGGCAAGGGCGGGCTCCATGTTCTGCACGGTCTTGTCCGCCTCTGCGAGCGTGCGCACCCCGACGGCGTTGAAGCCCTGGCGCTGCAACTGGTCCAGCAGCATGCGGTTCAGCGGGGGATCGTCTTCGACAACGAGGATGTGTCGCTTGCGGCTGTCCTTCACGGTTCTGGTTCTCCGGAAAAATCTGGATCGGGGAGGGAAACACGGAACGTGCTGCCCTCACCTGGTGTGCTTTTGACGGTGAGTTCGCCCTTCATGCGCTCCACGGTGGAGTGGCAGATGGAGAGACCAAGGCCGGTGCCGGTGCTGCCATCGGCGCGCTTGGACCAAAACGGCCAGAAGATGCGCTGAAGGTCTTCCGCGGCAATGCCGACGCCGGTGTCCCTGAAGGTGACGTCGACGCGTCCGCCGGTTGCGCCCGCCGCGATGTCGAGTTGGCCACCCCGCGGCATGGCATGTATGGCGTTCTGCGCGAGGTTGACGAAAACGATGCCGAGGTCGCTCTCGTTGGTGATGGCGCGTGGATTGCCGTCGAGCGCAAGCGAGATTTTCACACCCGACTGCTGTGCCTGGTAAGTGAGCAGGGCAACCACGTCCTTGAGAAGGGGAGCGAGGTCCAGCAGCACCTGCTCCTGCGAGGAGGGTTCGCTGACGCGCAGGAGACGGCCCGTGACGTCGAGGCAGCGCTTGATCTCCCGGTCGGCGGTGGCGATGTAGCTGTCGGCGGATGTGTCCTCGCCACGGGCGGCCATGTCGTTGCGGATCGCCTCCATGGCGAGATGGATTGACCAAAGGGGATTGTGGATTTCATGGGCGATGCCCGTCGCGAGTTGTCCGATCTCGGCCAGCCGCTGCCCGTGTGAGGCCTCTGCCTGGTTGGAGAGATCGCGGATGGATTCGATCACGCAGGGCAGGGCCTTGCCGTCCTGTTCAAGCAGGACCCGGGCGGCGGAAACTTCCACGAAGAGTTCGCTGCCGTCGGCGCGCACATGGCGGTGGCGGCATTTGAGAGACTCCCGCCTGCCAGCCTGCAACTCTGCCATGGGGCAGGGGACGAGTGTTGGCGAGCACGGCACCTTCAGCTTGTGACTGGAGAGGTGACAGGGCTGGCCCAGGCTATGTTCTGGCGTCTCCCCCAGTTGCGAGAAGTAGGCGGCGTTGGCTTTCAGGATGCGGTAGTCCGGCCCGATCACGCGCATGCCATCGGGAACAGCATCGAGCACATCCTGCAGGAAGCGCTCATTCACCTGCACGGCACGCACATTGCGGCCCACCTGTTCCGCCATGGCGTTGAACTGCCCTGCCAGAGCCGAAAGCTCGTCACTGCCGGTGGCTGGCGTGCGCGCCTCCAGATCGCCCGCGGCGAAGCGGTTGGCGGCATCCCCGATGCTGGCCACGGGCACCAGCACGTTGCGCTTGATGGTTCTCATGATGGTACCAAGGGCAGCGAGCAGGACGGCAAAGCCTGCCGCCGCCAGCAGAAGCCCGGCGCGCCAATAGTCGCGCACCACGTCATCCGCGACGTAGTCCACGACCAGCAGACCATTGACGGGGTTTGCCTGCACCGAGCCATGGCACTGCTGGCAGCGGGGTTCGTTCATGACCGGGTTGACGCTGCGCAGAACTGTATGTCCGGCAGGTGTGTGGCGCAGGGTGGATGTGGTTCCGGGGCGCGTGGATTGCACGGCCTCGCCAGCTGCATCAGCAAAAGCCTTGCCTTCGGCGGCGACATCGGTGGCGAAGCGCACGACGCCAGCGGGGTTGATAACATAGACGTTGGCCACGTTCTGCTCCTTGCCGATTTCGGCGAGGATCGACCGCAGGCCTTCGAGATCACGGTTGAGCATCGCGTTCTTCAGGGATGCTTCGAGCAGGGTGTTGATTTCGATCGACGCGCGTTCATGTCCTTCAATCAGGCGGCTGCGCAGGGCCAGCACAAACAGGGTGAGGAACAGCAGCGAGCAGACGGTGAGGACGGCAGCCAGCACCAAGAGAATCCGCCGCCCCAAAACGGAGCCGAACGGTCCCGGTGCTGGCACGGGTGTGTCCGTCATGCCATGCCCGCCAGTCGCTGCACGATGCCCTCTGACGGAAGTCCCTCGGCCCGGAGTTCGAACACTCGGTCCACCATGTCCGCGGGAAGATCGTGGCTGTAAAGCGTGAGCGGCAGGATGAGGCGGCGGGGCCAGGTTTCGCCGTGAACCCGGGCGAACCACGCTTCGCGTTCCTCCCGCTGGAAAAGGGACAAGAGCGCTTCGGCATTGTGCAGCACCACATCCTGCCCTGCGGCCATCTCTTCGCGTGCCGTCGCACTCAACACCTCAGATGCGAGTTGCGCGGCCTGCCAGCCGAGGGGGGCCATCTTGAGTTTGCGGAAATCCACAAACCGCGCGTCCAGTGCCGCTGCCATGGCCTGCACAAGATCGGGGCGGTAGGACGGAAATATGACAGCGCAGGCGCAGGACACCGGCAAAGTCTCAAGCCAGTTCAGAACAGGTTGAATCCACGCGGCACATGCCGTGTGCGTTGTCATATTCGGTCCCTCTTGCAAGGCGTCAAGTGTGCGGCTGGCGGAAAGCCATGTCTTTGATTGGGGTCAATGACCCGTCCGGCAGGCAGGATGCGGGTGACTACCAGCTTGGCTCCACCCCGGGCACGAAGGGGTGTTCCGCTGATGCCAGCGCCACCGCCGCGCCGGGAGGCGCGCGTTCCGTCCTTGCTTCCCCGGTGATGCCTTCGAGCAGTGAACGGACCGACTGCAGAGCAGCGCCAGTCACGAGCGCCAGACCCGCGTAAAAGGCGGTATTTGCCCGTTGCGCCGCGCCGCCGAGAAAGTCCTGCGACCAGAGCATCAGGTGCTGGTCCAGAAAACGGCCAGCGTCGCGCACGGCGTGGCCTTCGCCCGAGTTGAGCAGTGACGCCACAAAATGCAGTTCGTGCACAAGGTGGTCATCGGCGCGCTTGCGCCAGTCCGGGGCCTGCAGTGCGTAATGCGCATACCAGTCCCGGACAGCGAACATCGGGTCCTGCCGTTCGATATGGTCATCGGTGAGCCAGTAGGACTCATTGGGTGCGATGCGCTTGCCGAAGGTGAGGTAGAGATCGGCATAGTCCACCCACAACTCGTCAACGCGAGTGGCCGAGAGATCGGACAGGCCCTCATCGAGCAGTTTGAGGCCCTGTTCCATGCCGTCACCCCTGGCTTGCAGCGAGAACCAGTCCCGCGCTGGCGTGGCAGCGAGGCTTTGCAGCATGTCCATGTCCGGCTCGCTGTCGTGCAGCCGGGCCAGCAGCAGGAGGTCTTCCGCGACGGCGGCAAGGACCTGCATTTCCTCCGGGGAAGGGGTGTGGGCGGGTGCGTCCATGTCAGCCTTCCACCTTGCCCTTGGAGTGGGGCACGAAGACGATGGACGGATTGGTGAGGTTGGGGTCCGCCATGGTCTTCACCTGGCGCACCACTTCCTCATTGGGGCCACGGGCCTTGGTTTCGTAGGTGCCAGCGCGCAGCTCCTCGATGGGGCCGACGTCAAGCACGCGCATCATGCAGGCCATGACGCAATAGGGTTTGCGTCCGGCATCCATTTCATCGACGCACATGTTGCACTTCTTGACCACGTTTTCCGCGGGGTCGTACTGCGGCGCACCGAAGGGGCAGGCCGCCTCGCAGCGGCGGCAGCCGATGCAGAGCGTGGAGTCGATGTCGACGATGCCGTCCTTCTGGCGCTTGAAGATCGCACCCGTCGGGCATGTGGGCAGGCAGGCCGGCTGCGCACAATGGTTGCACGACATGTTGACCTTGAAGGCATACACTTCCGGATAGGTGCCGCCCTCGATGTACTGAACGCGGCGGAAGCGCGGCCCGGGAGCCAGTCCGTTCTTGTCCTTGCAGGCGATTTCACAAGCGCGGCAGCCGATGCAGTCCACGTTGTTGTGGATGAAGCCCCACTGCACATCCGGCGTCACCGGTGCGTAGCCTTCGGCCTTCACCTTGGCGGCGGCTTCGCGGATTTTTTTCTTGTCGAGTACTTGGGCCATGATGGTCTGCTCCCCGCCTTACTGGTCGCGCCGGAAGATGTGGCTGCGGGCTGTTGCCAACTCGTCCCATCCTGGCCTGTGTTGCAGGTCTGTTTTCCGGATGTCACACAGCACCGTGTTGTAGGCGAAGGCGCCTGCCGGACTCGGCTCGTCGAGCGTCAGGAAATCGGGGTTGCCGGAACGGTCCGAGCCGTCTTCGGCAATGTCCATCCATGCCCCTTCGTGCATGACCGCAACTCCCGGCATGCAGCGTTCGGTGACGAAGACCGGCAGGACAACCTTGCCCCGGTCATTGAAGACCTCGACGGTGTCGCCGGTCACAACGCCGATCTTCTTCGCATCTCCGGTATACATGGTGACTTCCTGCGTGAAGGTTTCCCGCAGCCAGCCAATGTTGTTGAAGATTGAATGGGTGCGCCAGCGTGGATGCGGCGAGATGAGATGGAAGGGGTGTTTCTTCGTCTTGTCGCTGTTGAGGGATTCCCACGGTTCGATCCATTTCGGAATGTAGGGAATCTCGGAACCGTAGCGTGTCCGGGTCCAATCGGTGATCTGGGCCAGTTCGGTCGAGAGGATTTCGATCTTGCCTGAGGCTGTCTCGAAGGGAACGCCGTCGCGTATCTGCTTGCGGAAGGCCACGTGGGGTTCCGGCAGGATGAACTTGTAGATGCCGCGCTTCTTGAAGGTCTCCCAATCGATGGTCGCACCCTGGTGGGGAATGACCTTGAAGTTCCACCAGTCCGAGAGATAGGCCTCATCCACCGCGTCCGGATAGTCGAAGTATTCGCGCGAGGCTTTCGGGTTGTAGCCGGGGCCGAAGCCCAGCCGGTAGGCCAGTTCGGTGAAGACCTGGAAGTCCGACTTCGACTCGCCCATGGGTTCGATCACCTTGGGGCGGTGGATGTAGTAGTGGCCCTTGTACCAGGGCAGGGCCACGTCGTGGCGCTCGAAATGCGTGGCGATGGGCAGCAGGTAATCGGCCCAGATGCCGGTGGGGGTGATGGTTGAGTCCATGCACACCAGCAGGCTTTCGCCTTCACCGTAGGAGTCCAGCTTGCGGATCGCCTGGATTTCCTTGTTGATGTTGGTGAGCTGGTTCAGCCAGTCCGAACCCTGCCAGAAGATGCCGCGGATATTGGGGATCAGCCCGTCAAACTGGTCATCGCGCGGCCAGAGGCCGAGGTCCTCGCGTTTCAAGTTCGGGTAGTTGAGCACCGCGTGGGCCCAGCGGTCCGACTTGATGGAGGAGTACCAGACGTTGGCGAACTGGTCGTAGGGGTAGGCCACCGCTTCCGAGTGCCAGCCCTTGCCGATGCCTTCCGAACAGCCGCCAAGGACACCGATGTTGCCGGTCATGGCCTGCAATGCAGCGGCCATGCGGTTGTACTGTTCGCCATAGGCGTTGCGGCCGGGCGACCACGAGGCCTTGAGCGCCGCGGGCTTGGTCGTGGCATACATGTGGGCGAGCTTGATGATGTCGGCCGCCTTCACGCCGCAGATGGGTTCGGCCCATTCCGGGGTCTTGGGCTGGCCGTCATAGGTGCCGAGGATGTAGTCCTTGAAGTTCTCCTTGCCCTGCGCCCATTGCGGCATGGT
>CALMZX010000144.1 GCA_937870685.1 uncultured Alphaproteobacteria bacterium | reverse complement strand
GCTGATGGGCGCCGGCTACGGCTCGGCCGGCGAACGCTGCATGGCGATCTCGGTTGCCGTTGCGGTGGGTGAAGGCACCGCGGAAAAGGTTCTGGCCAAGCTGGAGCCTAAGGTCCGCGCCCTGAAGATCGGCCCCGGCACCGACGCCGACGCTGAAATGGGCCCGCTCGTCACCAAGCAGCACTACGAGAAGGTGAAGGGCTACATCGACACCGGCGTCAAGGAAGGCGCCAAGCTGTTGGTGGATGGCCGCGGCTTCAAGATGCAGGGCTACGAGAACGGCTACTTCCTTGGCGGCTCGATCTTCGATCATGTGACGACTGACATGACCATCTACAAGGAAGAGATCTTCGGCCCCGTGCTCTCCTTCGTGCGCGCCAAGTCCTATGACGAGGCCGCCGACATGATCAACAAGCACGAATACGGCAACGGCACCGCGATCTTCACCCGCGACGGTGACGCGGCCCGCGAGTTCGCGCAGTCGATCCAGGTCGGCATGGTCGGCATCAACGTTCCGATCCCCGTGCCGATGGCGTTCCACTCCTTCGGCGGCTGGAAGGCCTCGCTTTTCGGCGACCACCACATGCATGGTCCCGAAGGCATCCGCTTCTACACCAAGCTCAAGACCGTGACCGCCCGCTGGCCCACCGGCATCCGCGCCGGCGCCGAATTCGTCATGCCGACGATGAAGTAAGGTCCCGTTAACCAAACTGGTGACAACTGCACCGTCCGGTGGCAACACTTGCCGCCGGGCGGTTTTTCTTTGGAGATGATGATGCGGAAGGCACTTCTTGGTTCACTGCTGTCGCTGGCCGTTCTGGCAGCCCCGGCGCTGGCCGCCAAATGCGGCAATACGGGCGCGGGCTTCGAGTCCTGGAAGAAGTCCTTCGCCGAGGAAGCGAAGGCCAACGGCGTGAACGGTAAGGCGATCAAGGCCCTGATGGGCTCAAGCTATGCCACCGCCACCATCCGGGCCGACCGCAACCAGCATTCCTTCAAGCTCTCGCTCAAGCAGTTCATGGCCAAGCGCGGCGCACCGGCCATCGTCTCCCAGGGCCGCCGCCTGAAGGCTGCCAACAAGGCCCTTTTTGACCGCATTGAAGCGAAATACGGCGTGCCCGCCGGCCCCCTCATCGCCATCTGGGGCATGGAAACGGCGTTCGGCAACTTCACCGGCAGCCAGAACGTGCTCTCGGCCACAGCCACGCTGGCCTATGACTGCCGCCGCACCGAGTTCTTCACCGAACAGCTCTACGCCATGCTGAAGCTTGTGGGCTCGGGCAAGGTCTCGCCCTCGGCCAAGGGGGCCATGCATGGCGAACTGGGGCAGACGCAATTCATGCCCAAGAACGTGCTGCGCTTTGGCGTGGGCAATCTGAACGGCAAGGAAGGGGCGCTCGCCTCCACCGCAAACTTCCTCGTCGGCCATGGCTGGCAGCGCGGCGAAGGCTACCAGCGGGGGCAGGCGAACTTCGGTGCCATCCAGGGCTGGAACGCGGCCAGCGTCTATCAGCAGGCGATCGCCATCATGGGCAAGCAGATCGACGGACGCTGAAAGGCGGCGGGTCAGCCGGTAGAGGCGATCACCATGTTGATGCCGATGAGCAGCAAGGCGACGGTGGTCACCGCCACCGTGAACACCAGCAACTGAAACCCGGGCTTCGCCACAATGGTGAGGCCCTTGTTTTCTTCATGCACACGCCTGCCAGGCATAGATCCCCCGATCTGGCTACAATTAAGATTCAGATGAGACGGTGCTGCACGAGGCATCTTCTCCCACACAACTGAACCGATCTTTCAGCGGCGGGAGAGGCAAAATCTGCCACTCCCGAATCACCTGATTGAGAATAGCCTAACGAGCAATGATAAACAATTGCAACTAAAAATTGAACAGCCGACGCCGGAGTCTAACCTGCAGCCACCACGACGTTGACCGCAAGCATGATGACAACCACCGCCAGAACGGCCAGCAGGAACACCAGCACCTTTGTCGCGGGTTTGGCGACAATGGTGATTCCCTTGTTCTCTTTGTGCGGTATGCGATCCCTTGGCATGCAATTCCCGGTAATGGTTTTCTGATTCCGAATCTACTCAATTTTATGAGCAGATAAGTACAATCCACCCCTCACGCAAACGACCTGGAATCACCGTGCTGACAGAATTGGACGAACGGCCCGTGAGGACATGCAATTTCCCCGGCGTTTCCGCATCTCTGCAAGCTGGTTCCTGGCCAACCGTTCTGATAGGGTTATCAACAACATTTCGCGAGGCTAACAGCATGGCGTCCTTTGACATCTCCAAGACCTTCGAACGCAACCCGGAAGGCTATCAGGCGCTCACCTGGGTGCTTTACATCTGTTCCGGCGCCATTGCGCTGGCGACGCTGGGCGAGATTTCCGGCACCCTGCTGCTGGTGGGCTGCATCGTTGTCATCCTCCTCGCCCGTACCCGCAAGGACGACGCCGCCTCCACGATCTATGGCAGCCATCTCGCCAACATCAGTTCGGTGATGACCATTGCCCTCGTGGTGGCCGTGCTGCTGCTCGCCTTCACCATCGTGACGCTGGGCATCGGCATCCTCATCACCTGGCCGCTCTACGTGCTCTTCCTGCTCTGGCTCGGCTACCGGCTGGTGAAAGGCATGATGCGCCTAAATGATGGTCAGGGGTATTGAGGGGTAACCCTCACCCCCAGTCCAGCACCACCTTGCCGCTGGCGCCCTGTTTCATCAGTGCGAAGCCCTGCGCATAGTCTGCTGCCTTGAAGCGGTGGGTGATGACCTTGCGCACGTCGAGGCCGGATTGCAGCATGGCGATCATCTTGTACCAGGTCTCGAACATCTCGCGGCCATAGATGCCCTTGAGGGTGAGCGACTTGAAGATGATGCGGTTCCAGTCCACCGGTGTGGGCACGGAAGGAATGCCAAGGATGGCGATCTTGCCGCCCATGATCATGTGATCGACCATCTGGTCGAAGGCATTGGGCGCCCCTGACATTTCAAGGCCGATGTCGAAGCCCTCCTGCATGCCGAGCTTGTGCATGACGTCACGCAGGTCCTGCTTGGAGACATTGACGGTGACGGCATCATTGACCTGGTTGCACAGCTCCAGCCGGTAGTCATTGACGTCGGTGATCACCACATGGCGCGCGCCGACATGACGGCAGACACTCGCCGCCATGATGCCGATGGGCCCGGCCCCCGTGATCAGGACGTCCTCGCCGATCAGATCAAACGACAGCGCGGTATGAACAGCATTGCCGAGCGGATCGAGAATGGCGCCGATCTCGTCGTCCACCTCCGGCGGCAGGTGGATGGCGTTGAAGGCGGGAAGTTTCAGGTATTCCGCAAAGGCACCCGGTACATTGACGCCAATGCCCCTGGTCTCCGGATCGAGATGGAAGTGGCCTGCCCGCGCCATGCGACTCTTCATGCCGATGAGATGGCCCTCGCCCGAGACACGCTCGCCCACCTTGACGGTGCGCACATGGCTGCCGACCTCGACCACGGTGCCCGCGAACTCATGCCCCACCACCATCGGCACTGGGATGGTCTTGCGGGCCCATTCGTCCCATTTCCAGATGTGCAGGTCCGTGCCGCAAATCCCTGTTTTTGCAACCTTGATCAGGATGTCATCAGGCCCGATCTGCGGCACGGGCTCGTCCCGCAACACGAGGCCTTCTTCCGGCTTGGCCTTTACAAGTGCCCTCATGAAATCACCTTCAGCGTTTTGCCGACGCGCGTGAACGCGGCGATGGCGGCGTCAATATCCTGTGTGGCGTGGGCCGCCGACATTTGCGTGCGGATGCGCGCCCGCCCCTGCGGCACCACGGGGTAGAAGAAGCCCGTGACATAGACACCCTCATCGTAGAGGGCCGCCGCCATCTCCTGTGCTGCCTTCGCTTCACCCAGCATGACGGGAATGATCGGATGCTCACCGGGCAGGAGATTGAAGCCCGCCGCCGCAAGACCGGCACGGAAACGTTTGGCGTTGGCGGCAAGCCGGTCCCGCAGGTCATCGCCCTTCTCGGCAAGATCAACAGCCACATGGCTGCCCGCGACGATGGCTGGCGGCAGCGCGTTGGAAAACAGATAGGGTCTGGCCCGCTGCCGCATCAGGTCAACAATGGGCTGCGATGCCGCGATGTAGCCCCCCGCCGAACCACCCAGCGCCTTGCCGAAGGTGCCGGTGAGAATGTCCACCCTCACACCCGCCCGCGCCGGGGTGCCGCGACCCTGCGGCCCGACGAAGCCCGTGGCGTGGCAATCATCCACCATCACCAGCGCGTCATGCCGGTCGGCCAGTGTCCGGATGGCCGCGAGATCGGCGAAATAGCCATCCATGGAGAACACCCCATCGGTGACGATGATGATGCGCCGCGCATTGCCAGATTTTGCGGCCTTCAACTGCGCCTCAAGATCGTTCATGTCGCCATTGGCGAAACGGTAGCGCTTTGCCTTGGACAGTCGCACGCCATCAATGATCGAGGCGTGATTGAGGGAATCCGAGATGATTGCATCCTGCTCGCCGAACAGCGGCTCGAACACGGCACCATTGGCATCAAAGCAGGCGGCAAAGAGAATGGCATCATCCATGCCGACATAATCCGCGATGCGCCGCTCCAGCGCCCGGTGCAGGTCGGTCGTGCCGCAGATGAAGCGCACGCTCGCCATGCCGAAGCCGTGACTGTCCAGTGCCGCTTTGGCGGCGGCGATGATGGCGAGATTGTCGGCGAGGCCCAGGTAGTTGTTGGCGCAGAAGTTCAGAACCTCGCGTCCGCCGCCGACACGGATGTGCGCCGACTGGGGCGAGACGATCTCCCGTTCGGCCTTCCAGAGGGAAGCCGCCCGGATGGCGTCGAGTTCGGTCGTGAGTGAGGCGAGGACGTGGCTCATGGGAATCTCCGTGCACCTTATAGAGGATACGCGATGTGGCGCAGGTCAGAAAAATTGACCACCTTTCCCGGCCCGGGTTCTCCCTCCCCCTTGTGGGGAGGGTTGGGGTGGGGGTCGGGTGATATTGCAGAATGGAGCTTCGGGTCGTGGCTGAAGTTCGGAGCGACCCCCACCCTTGATCCCTCCCCACAGGGGGGAGGGAAATGCTATGAGGCACGACAAAGCAATTCCTGAGGACGTTCCCCATGATTGAGCGCCTGAACCCCGACACTGTTCCCAAACCGGCTTCCGCCTATGTGCAGGCCGTGCTGCATTCCGCCGGAGCCAGGCGGCTGGTGATCTCAGGCCAGGTCGGCATCACGGCGGAGGGCAAGCTGCTCGACGGCATGGAGGCGCAGCTGCGCCAGTGCTGGATCAACCTCTTTGCCGTGATGAAGGCGGCGGGCTTCGATAAACGCCATCTGGTGAAGTCGGTGATCTATGTGACGAAACCGGGCCAGATCGCCCTCTCCCGCCGCCTGCGCGACGAGGCCATGGAGGGCCACCTCAGCGCCTCCACCTACCTCGAAATCGCAGGCCTCGCTGCACCGGAGTTACTGTGTGAAATCGAGGGCGAGGCCGTGCTGGAGGAGTGACGCCTGTCAGTGGCGCGCACGCCAGCCGCTGGGCGTGGTGCCGAAGGCCGCGCGGAAGCGTCCGTTGAAGGTGGAGAGATCACCAAAACCGGAAGCATAGGCAATCTGCGTCACCGGAGCGTCGGTTGCCGCAAGTGCCTCTGCCGCCCGCCGCAGCCGCGCGGTGAGGATGTATTGATGCGGTGTCACACCCATAACGGCGCGGAAGACGCGCAGGAAGTGATAGCGGCTCATGCCTGCCGCGCTGGCGAGTGAGGCAAGGTCCAGCGGCGTCGCGCACTGCGCTTCAATAAGGGCGGCAGCATCGCGGGCCCTGTTGACATCCCGCGCCGAAAGCAATTGCCGCCGGGGAGTAACAGCGGAAAGAGGCGCCAGCACACCCTCCAGCAGCGCCAGAACTGTGCCGTCATCGCAGCCAGCCTGTGCCATGGATGCAAAGCTTTGCAGGCGCAGGAAGGCGGGCAGCAGTGTACCCGTCGCAACGGCGGCCGAAGTCGGAAAGCGGTACCGGCCCGAGCCCGACTGGCTGGCCGCGACCTCGCCAAACAGGTCTGCGCTGACGTTGAGGGACACGCAGCGGTCGCCCCGGCTGTGGTCATGGCCGCATTGGTAGCAGGCCCCTAGATTGCCCAGCAGCAGGGAGCCCGGCAGCAGCACCGCGCGCCCGGCCTCGCCATGATAGACAAACGATCCCTCGGCCACGGCAGCGATGGAAAAGCCCTCATGGCGTTCCTCAAAGGCACGGTCTCCGGGACCGGCCTGGCAGCGGATATCGGACAGGCGCCAGCCTTCGCCGGAGGCAAGCGGCGTGGCGACGGGTGCGAGCGGGGCGGCTTCAGGTGCTGGCATGGCGGCGACAATAGCAATTTCTCCCAAGCAGGGGAAACGCCGCACATGCGAGTCTGGCCACGCCGCACAGGAGGCGGCAGAGCATGTGCAACAGGGACACCCCCCGCTATCTCGCATCCCCGCAAGCAGTCGATGACCTGCGGCAGCTGAATGCCGCCTTCATTGAAAACTATGTCCGCAACGACGTTGCCGCCCACGATGCCCTGCTGCACCCGGACTTCCTCTATGTCGGCGCCAGCGGGCAGCGGGTGGACCGGGCCAGCTACCTGAAGAACTGGGCCACGGGCTTTGATCCAGCCGTCATTGTCTACTGGGACGTGCGCGACGAATTGATCACGCAGGCAGGAGACCTGGCCCTGGTGCGCGCCACCAACAAGGAGGTGAGCCTGCTGAATGGCCGCGAGCACGCTGCCATGTGGACCTACACCGACATCTATCAATACCGCCACGGCGCATGGACGTGCCTTCAGGCGCAGATTTCACCCGTTGCCGAACCGCATTGGCCGGGAGATGAAACCATCATCTCCGTTTATTTGCGGGGCGTGAAGCAGTGAACCGCAGCCTCAGCCGCCGGGAATGCGCGGCATCAGGTAGATTTCGGCACCCGGCGGCAGTTCGGTGTCCCACTGGTCGCGATAGATCTTGCCGTCGATGGACACAGCCACACCGCGCTTGATGTGCGCTTCGACGCCGGGATAGGCCTCGCTCAGGAGCCGGAACAGCTCGCGGATGGTGCGGGCGGAGGACTCCACCGTCTCCCGGCCCCCGACCAAAGGCCGCAGCGCTCCCCAGAGATGGACGGTGTGGATGTGGTCACCTTCGGTCGCTGGAAACTGTGTCATGAGTGCAGGTCCACATGATCAGGTTGGCGTGGCTCACCAAGTGACCCGTCACCCCGGCGCAGGCCGGGGCGGGGCTTTGTCCGCCACAGGAGCCCTCTCCCGGCCTGCGCCGGGATGACGGAGCGGGGAGTTCGTTCTGCCATCGCTTAGCACGACAACTGAGAAAAACAAAAAACGCCGGAAGGTTTCCCTTCCGGCGCTTCAGCGCAATCTGGTGAGAAGCTTACTTCTTCTTCGCGGCCTTGATCGCCTTCAGCACGCGCGGCGGCGACATCGGGATGTGGTTGAGGCGCACGCCTGCCGCATTCGAAATCGCGTTGGCAATCGCTCCAAGCGGCGGCACGATCGAGGTTTCGCCCACACCGCGCACACCAGAGGGGTGGTTCGGGGTGGGGATTTCCAGGATCTGCGTGTCGATCATCGGCAGGTCGGAGCACACCGGGATGCGGTAGTCGAGGAAGCCCGCGTTCTGCAGGCGGCCATCCTTGCCGTAGATGTACTCTTCATTCAGCGCCCAGCCGATGCCCTGTGCGGCACCGCCCTGGTACTGGCCTTCCACGTAGGAGGGATGCATGGCCTTGCCCGCATCCTGGATGACCGTGTAGCGCTTGATCGAGGTGCGGCCCGTTTCCGGATCGACCTCGGCATCGCAGATGTGGGTGGCGAAGGACACGCCCGCGCCATCCGCCACGATCTCCGAGTGCCCCGCGATGGGGCCTCCGGTGTTGGCGGCCTGGGCGGAGATGTCCTTGACCGAGAGCGGGGCCTTGTTGCCATGCTTCTCGCCCACGGCGCGCGCCGTGCCGTCCATCCATTCCACTTCGTCCACGGGGATTTCCCAGATCTTGGCGGCGCGTTCACGCAGCGTCTGGATCGCCTTGCGGGTGGCATCAACCGCCGCCATGGACGACGAGAAGGTGCCGCGCGAGCCGTCGGTCATGTCATTGTGGCCGAGCGACGAGGTGTCGGCGACGATGACACGGACCTGTTCGTAGGGAACGCCCAGTTCTTCCGCTACGGCCAGCGCCAGCGAGGCGCGTGAACCGCCGACGTCAACCGTGCCGACGGCAACCGTGACCGAGCCATCCGGCGTGACGTTGACGTCAACGCAGGTCTGGCCGCCGAAGTTGAACCAGAAGCCGCAGGCCATGCCGCGACCCTGGTTCTTGCCCAGCTTCGCCTTCATGTGCGGATGGTTCTTGGCGGCTTCCAGCGTCGGGCCGATGCCGATCGGACCATAGACCGGACCGTAGGACGACTTGGTGCCTTCCTTGGCGGCGTTCTTGATGCGGAGATCAACCGGGTCCATGCCGATGGCGGCTGCCACCAGGTCCATGGTGCTTTCCACCGCGAAGGCCGCGATCGGAGCCGACGGCGCGCGGTAGGCCGCGCACTTCGGACGGTTGAGGACCACGTCCTTGGACACCGACTTCACGTTCTTGAAGTCGTAGCAGGCCCAGCAGGTCATGGCGCCGAATTCCGCCCAGGTGAAGGGGAAGGCCCCGTTCTGGTAGCGCAGTTCCGCGAAAGCGGCGGTGATGGTGCCGTCCTTCCTGACGCCGATCTTGATGTCGATCGACGACGATGAGGTGGGGCCTGTGGCGCGGAACACTTCGTCGCGCGTCATGACCAGCTTCACCGGGCGGTTGGCCTTGCGCGACAGGGCCAGCGCCACCGGCTCGCCCCAGACGTGGGTCTTGCCACCGAAGCCGCCGCCGATTTCCGACGAGGTGACGCGCAGCTTGTTGATGTCCATGCCCAGCAGCGCGGCGCACTGGTTGCGGTACACGAACGGACCCTGCGTCGTCACCCAGAGTTCACCCGTGCCATCAGGCGAGACATTGGCGAGACAGGCATGCGGCTCGATGTAGCCCTGGTGCGTCTGCTCGGTCTTGTAGGACTTCTCGATGATGACATCGGCCTCCTTGAAGCCTGCCTCCACATCGCCATGGCCGTATTCGGCAATCTTGATGAAGTTGGACGGCTTGGTGGGCTTGGGCTCGATGCCTTCGGTGAAGATGTCATCATGCAGCAGCGGCGCATTGGGCTTCAGCGCTTCATCCACGTCGGTGACGTGCGGCAGGACCTGGTAGTCCACCTTGATGAGCTTGAGTGCCTGCTTGGCCGTGTGCATGTCAACAGCGGCAACCGCGGCAACCGCATGGCCATCATAGAGCGCCTTGGAGCGTGCCATGCAGTTCTCGAGGATGTCCCGCATGGAGCGGTCGCCGCCCGTGAGATCGGGCAGGTCGGCCGAGGTGATGATGGCCTTCACGCCCGGCAGCTTTTCAGCCTTGGAGGTGTCGATCTTCCTGATCTTGGCATGGGCATGGGGGCTGCGCAGCACGAGGCCGACGAGTTGCCCCGGCGCAAACGCGTCAGCACCGTACTTGGCGCGGCCCGTGACCTTGTCGATGCCATCGGGACGGCGCACGCGCGTGCCGATGACCTTGAAGGGCTTGCGGACGAGTGATGTATCGAGTGGCATCTCTTATGCTCCCCTCATTTCCTTGGCGGCGGCCTGCACGGCGCGCACGATCTTGTCATAGCCCGTGCAGCGGCACAGGTTTCCGGCGAGGCCGAAGCGGATCTCTTCTTCCGAAGGGTCCGGGTTCTTGGCCAGCAGCGCCTTGGCGGCAATCAGGAAGCCGGGCGTGCAGATGCCACATTGCAGGGCCGCGTGGTCGATGAACTGCTGCTGCAGCGGATGCAGCTTGTCGCCATCGGCCATGCCCTCGATGGTCTCGAGCGTCTTGCCGTCCATTTCAGCCCCGAGCACGAGGCAGGAGCAAACGAGGCGGCCATCGACGATGACCGAGCAGGCGCCGCAGTCGCCAGTGCCGCAGCCTTCCTTGGCACCCGTGAGGCCAAGCCGGTTGCGCAGCACATCGAGCAGCGGTTCATCCGGCTGGCAGGCATATTCGACTGTGTCGCCGTTGATGGTTGTTTTGACGAGAACGGCGGACATCATTTCCCTCCTGCGCGGGCGTAGGCAATTTCCGCGGCACGGCGCGCCAGCACGCCCGCCACATCAGTTCTGAATTCCACGGTGCCACGCTTGTCATCGATCGGACGGCAAGCGGCAGAGGCTGCTGCCGCAAGCTTGGCCTTGGCGGCATCATCGAGCTTCGAGCCGATGAGCGCCTTGGCGGCTTCCTTGACCAGCAGCACGGTGGGAGCGACGGCACCCAGCGCCACACGCGCCGCCGTGATCACGCCCTTGCCATCAATGCTGAGATTGACGGCGCAGGAGACGACCGCGATGTCCATCTCGGTGCGCGGAATAAAGCGCAGGTAAGCATCGCCGGACTTGGCCTTCTTGGCCGGAAGTTCGATTGCTTCAATGATTTCGCCCCTCTTGAGGACGGTGCGGCCCACGCCGGCGGGCACGTCTTCAACAGCAAGCTTGCGCTTGCCCTTCGTGCCGGCCACCACGACCTTGGCACCCGCGGCGACCAGCGCCGGGACCGAATCAGCGGCGGGAGACGCGTTGCACAGGTTGCCCGCCATGGTGCAGCGGCCCTGCACCTGCTTCGAGCCGATCAGCTGGGCGGCTTCGACAACGCCCGGCCAGGCTTTCAGCAGCGCGGCGTTTTCCGAGAGCGCGGCATTCGGTGTCGCGGCTCCGATCACAAAGCCGCTTGCCGACTTCCTGATCTCGCGCATGCCCTTGATGCGCTTGATATCGACCACAAGGTCGGGCTCAAGCATGCCCGCTTTCATTTTGACCAGAAGGTCGGTTCCGCCTGCAAGGACAAAGGCACTGCCTTTTTCCTTGGCCAAAAGGGCACAGGCCTCTTTGGTCGTTGCCGGAGATTCGTATCGCATCATTCACCTGTTTGGATTGGGGCCGCCACCTTGGTCCATGCGGAGGGGTTTGGTCAACCTCCTGCGACACATGGCACGTCAACGCATTTCACCACCCGGATCGGTCTCAGCCCTGGACCGGCGGGCGCGCCACATGCAGCCTGACACCCGCCTTGCCGAGGGCAACCGCAAGATCCGCAGGCGGCATCTCGTCGGTGAAGAGCTGGTTGATCTCGGAAAAAGCGCAGAGCTTGACCAGCGCTGTCCTGCCGAACTTGCCGGCGTCAGAGAGAATGATCCGGCTGTCGGAACGGGACAATGCCATGCGCGCCAGTTCCGCCTCCTCGAAGGCCATGTCCATGGGGCCATCAACAGCATGCAGCGCCGCGATGGAAATGAATGAGTGCCGCACCCGGAAACGCGAGATGAATTCCACCGCCGGCGGCCCGAAGGCGGCGCCATTGTCGGCCTTGAGTTCGCCACCTGCCATGTAGACCCGGTTGCCGTTCACCGTGGCGAGGGTGCGCGCGATGTCTGACGAGTTGGTGACAACGGTCAGGCCGCGGCGGCTGCGCAGCTCCTGGGCAAAAATGCTGGTGGTCGTTCCGGTGTCGATGATCAGGCTGTCACCGTCCTCGACCAGGCCAACGGCAGCCCGCGCGATGGCGCGCTTGGCTTCGGCGTTCTCGCGCATGCGCCGCTCATAGGGCGCCTCCCCCACGTGATGCGGCAAGGCCAGCGAGCCGTGCAGCTTCAGGACATCGCCACGCTCCTCCAGCAGGCGCGCGTCCCGGCGGATGGTTTCCTCCGAGACCGCCATCGCACGCGCCAGTTCGGCCACCGTCATGGTGCCCTGCTGGGCGATCAGCCCCATGATTTGCCCGAGTCGTACCGATATCTTGTGGTTTTTCATCGCATTTTTGACCGAAATTGTTGATTATTGCCAGTCATTGCAACAGATGAACACGCATATTGGCCGAAAATCAACAAAAAAATTCATACTATCAACATTGGAATTGACGCCGCAAACGAAAAGAGTAGCGTCGCATCTGTGCCCGGGCTCCTTGTGAGTTTGGGCATTCTGGGCGCCACCCTCCTCCGGGGGCACCTCACACATCCGAGCACGCCCCCGGTTGGATGGTTGAGGTGGCTGGAGAAATCCAGCGGTGGTGTCCCGCCCACCTCCCGAACGCGTCAACCTGCAAAGAAGGGGGCACCTTTCCTCCCATGCTGTCATCTCCTGTGACTCCGGTTTCCCGGCATGTCTGAATTGCCTTCCCGTGACATGGCCGATGTCGCGGAGGCCGTGCGCGCCCTGCCGCTTTGGCAGGGCATCCGCGCCATGGCCCCGCTCAAGGGTGGCGTCAGCAATGCCGCTTTCGTGGTGGATGATGCGTCGGGGCGCTTCGTTGCCCGTGTCGGGGCCGACTACGATTTCCACCAGGTCTCCCGCGCCCGCGAGGCCCACGCCCACCGCGCCGCCTTCGAGGCGGGCCTGTCGCCCGAACTGATCTTCGCCCGCGATGGCGTGATGGTCGTGCGTTACATTGATGCCAGGACCTTCGGCGAGCCGGACGTGCGCCAGGATTGGCAACGCTGCCTCGACCTTGTGATGCGCACCCACCGCGACGTCGGCCACCGCATCCGCGGTCAGGGCGCCATCTTCTGGGTCTTCCAGATCCTGCGCGACTACGCCGAAACGCTGCGCATCGCCAATCACCGCGCGACACCGCAACTGGCGCAGTGGATGGCGATCACCGCGGAACTGGAAAAGACACAGGTGCCACTGCCGGTGATCTTCGGCCACCATGACCTCCTGCCCACCAACTTCATGGACGACGGCAAGCGCCTTTGGCTCATAGACTGGGAATATGGTGCCTTCGGCACAGCCATGTTCGATCTTGCCAATATCGCCGCCGCCAACAGTTTTGACGAAAAGCTCGAAGACCAGATGCTGCGGGCCTATTTTGGCAAGGCACCGGACGCCGCACTCACCCGCGCCTACTACGCCATGAAGGTGGCGGCAGCATTGCGCGAAGCCATGTGGGGCATGATCTCCGAACTTTTCCTTGCGGCTCCGGGTGTCGACTATGTCGCCTATGCCGCCGAATACATCGGCCGCTTCGAAGCCATCCACACCGCTTACCTGAGGGACTTCTCCTGACATGACGGCACAGCTTCCCACCCACGCCGACGTCGTTGTGATCGGCGGCGGCATTATCGGCTGTTCGACGGCCTATCATCTTGCCCGCGATCACAAGCTGAAAGTGGTGCTGCTGGAACAGAACCGCCTGACCTCAGGTTCCACCTGGCATGCCGCAGGCCTGGTGGGCCAACTGCGTTCGTCTGCCTCGATCACCCAGGTGCTGAAATACTCCGTCGATCTCTACAAGAAGCTGGAAGCCGAGACGGGATTGCAGACCGGTTGGAAGATGACCGGCTGCCTCCGGCTTGCCACCAATGCCGACCGCTGGACCGAGTTCAAGCGCCTTGCCACCACGGCCCAGAGCTTCGGCATGGAGATGCACCTGCTCTCGCCCGCCGAAGTGAAAAAGATGTGGCCGCTGATGCAGGTGGATGACCTTGTCGGCGCAAGCTTCCTGCCCACCGACGGACAGGCCTCGCCCTCCGACATCACCCAGGCCCTGGCCAGGGGCGCGCGCATGCATGGCGCCACCATCGTGGAAGGGGCGCGCGTCGAAGGCTTCGAGATGGCAGGGAACCGCATCACCGCCGTGCGCACCGGCATTGGCACCATTGCGACGGAAAAGGTCGTCAACTGCGGCGGCATGTGGGCCCGCCAGATCGGCATGATGGCGGGCGTCAACGTGCCGCTGCAGCCGGTGAAGCACCAGTATGTGGTGACGGAGAAAATCCCCGGCCTTGCCGCCGATGCCGCCACCATCCGCGATCCCGACCTCCTCACCTATTTCAAGGAGGAAGTGGGAGGCCTCGTTTTTGGCGGCTATGAGCCGGACCCCATTGCCTGGACCGAGGGCGACGTGCCTTCCACCTTCGAGTTCCAGCTGTTCGAGGATGATTTCGAGCACTTTGAACAGCACATGGAGGCGGCCCTCAGGCGCGTGCCCGCGCTGGCCCAGGTTGGCATCAAGCAGATGATCAACGGGCCGGAAAGCTTCACGCCCGACGGCAACTTCATCCTTGGACAGGCGCCCGAATGCGCCAACATGTTCGTGGGCGCGGGCTTCAACGCCTTTGGCATCGCCTCTGGCGGTGGTGCGGGCTGGGTGCTGGCCGACTGGGTGGCACGCGGCGAAGCCCCCATGGACCTGTGGACGGTGGACATTCGCCGCTTCGCCACCATGCACGCCGACCGCCGCTTCGTCTGCGACCGCACGCTCGAAGCCTATGGCAAGCACTACACCATCGGCTATCCCCATGAGGAATACGAAAGCGGACGCCCCCGCCTCGTCTCGCCGCTCTATGAGCGCCTCAAGGCCAAGGGCGGCTGCTTCGGGTCCAAACTCGGATGGGAACGCCCCAACTGGTTTGCAAGGCCCGGACAGGAACCGCGCGACCAATACGCCATGGGTCGGCAGAACTGGTTCGCCAATGCAGGCGAGGAGCACACGGCGGTGCGCGAACGCGCCGGACTGTTCGACCAGTCCTCCTTCGCCAAATATGAAATGACGGGCAAGGATGCCACGGCTGCCCTGGAATGGATCTGTGCCAACCGCATTGCAAAACCTGTGGGCAGCGTCGTCTACACCCAGATGCTGAACAGCCGCGGCGGCATCGAGTGCGATCTCACGGTGACACGCCTTGCCGAGGACCACTACTACATCGTCACCGGCACGGGCTTCCGCACCCATGACTTCCACTGGATCAGGGACCACCTCCCGCACGGCGCGGCCTGCACGCTAACGGATGTGACGGAAGAGTGGGGTACACTTGTGCTGATGGGTCCGCAGGCCCGCGCCATTCTTGCGCGCCTGACAAAGGATGATGTGGGCAACACCGCCTTCCCCTTCGCACAGGCGCGGGAGATTGCCATTGCCGGGCAGCGCGTGCGGGCCTTGCGCGTCACCTATGTCGGTGAACTGGGCTGGGAATTGCATGTCCCGATCAGGGGCATTGGCGAGGTCTACGATGCGCTGATGGCGGCAGGCGAGCCGCTTGGCTTGGCGCTGGCGGGCTACCGCGCGCTCGAATCCCTGCGCCTCGAAAAAGGCTACCGCGCCTGGTCGTCGGATATCACGCCCAATGACACGCCATTCGAAGCGGGTCTGGGTTGGGCCGTGAAGCTGAAAGGCAACACGGACTTCCTCGGCCGCAAGGCGCTGGGGGCAAAGGCGGGGCAGCCCCTGAAGAAGCTGCTTGCAGGCTTCACCACGGAGCGCGAGGACATTGTGCTGGTGGGCCGCGAGACCATCCTGCGTGATGGCAGGTTTGCGGGGTACCTCACCAGCGGCGGCTATGGCTACAGCATCGGCCGCCCGGTGGGCTATGGCTATGTGCGGAACACTGAAGGTGTGACGGCAGACTACATCATGTCCGGCAGCTATGAACTGGTGGTCGCCAAGGAAACCGTGAAAGCCGTGCCGCATCTGGCGCCCCTGGTTGATCCGGAGAACGCCCGCATCAAGGGATAAGGTCATCTCCCGGCACAATCTTCTCCCTCCCCCTTGTGGGGAGGGAAATCTGCAGAGACGCTGCTCACCGGGATTTGGCTGATATCACTTCACCGCCATGCAGGCCTGATAGCGCTTGTCCACCGTTTCGGCGAAGATGCGCGTCGTCATCATCCGCCGGATCTTGGGGCTTGCGAGACGGATCTCCGGGACAATGGCGAAAGCAGGCTGCTTGCCGGTCTTGCGGGCATAGGCGTCACGGAGCGCCATGAACGTCCGTGTACTGACAAATTCTGCCGACTTCTCCTTCAGCAGGTCGGCGCGGATCAGCGGCTCCGTGAGGCCCAGCGCCAACGACCCGTTGGCTTTCCGCACCGCGCGCTCGGTTGACGTGACAGTTGCGTTGGCCTTGCCGGACTTGGCATAGCTCAGGAGATCGCCATCCAGCGCCAGCTTTTCACCCGTGAGCGCGGCCACCGCCTGCTGGAACGCGGCGTTGCGGCTGGCAAAGCGCCCGGCGTTGAAGTCGGCAAAGCGGAACACCTTGCGGGCATAGCCGGTCTCGTAGCCGAGCAACTGTGGTACACCGTAGTACATGCCGCCATGGCGGGTGTAGAGCTGGTCGCGCACCGCATAGACGTCGTCCAGCATCATCGGCAGCCAGCGTCGCCGCTTCGCCATCTCGAGTGCGAACTTGACCGAGACCTGCATGGAACCGGCTGTGTCGATTTCATTGCGCTCCTCGATGATGCGGTTGAGGAGGCCAAGCTGCACCACCTCAGAGAAGCCGGATTTCTCGCCGGCATGATCCACCAGCGCCCGGTAGGCGAGGTCAAGGTCCCGCTCCGTCCGCGCCGCCCGGATGCGCGCCATGAAACTCGCCTGCGGGCTGGGATTGCGCTCCAGCCAGCGCAGGGCCACGCCACCCGCGACCGGGATTTTCCCCAGCTTGTCCCGCAAGGCCTGTTCCGACAGCTTGCCCAGACCCGGCACGGCGGGATCGGCCACGAAGCCGGATTCCTGGTCGACGACGGCGATGGCGGCGCAGACATTCTCGCGGGATTGTTCAAGCTGGTGGGCCTGCAATACATCCAGAAGGTCCAGCGCCCAGCCCTCGCTGTCCTGCACGTTCTTTTCGGCGCGGCGGATGAGACGCGCCGTCTCGGTTGCCGACAGCGGATCGGTGGCCTGTGCCATGGCGGCACCAAACAGCAGGCCCACGAGAAAGAAGATGAGACGCCCCGGACGCATGCCCCCGCCTAACACGAAAATTGTGGTGAGGCCATGATCAGAGAAGGGCAAGGCCGCCGCGCCGCTGCACATCCGCCTCCAGCGCCAGAATGGCATCGTAGTCAGACGGCAGCGTTGCCGTAAAGCCGCCGATCATCAGGGCAGCGCGCACATCCGCCAGCCGGGCATCAGCGCAGCAGGCCGCAACCGCCTCCTGCCAGCGCTTCACATGCGCGTCGCGCGTGACATAGGGAAGCCCCGGCACCAGCGGCGTGCGGCCCACTTCATGCAGGTCAGCCAGGAGCTGCGGCTGGTGACGCCGGGCATATTCCACACAGATGGCGTCGATGGCACAGACATCCGCCGCGCCCCCTTGCAGCAGCGCCAGCGACTTCAAATGGCCGCCCGACAGCACAGCCTTGCCAAAGAAGAGTCCGTCACGAGCATGATCCACAAAGAAGGCCTTGAGCGCCAACATGCCGGACATGGAGTCGGGCGTGTTCACTGCCGCTGTCACGCCTGCATAGTCCGCCACGTCACGCTTCTCCCGGGCGAAGACGAAGCTGCAATAGCGCAAACCTTCGCAGCCCGGCACGGCATAATGTGGCGTGCCGACAAGCGAAAGTTGGCCGCGGAAATCATGCGTGAAGGGATAGCCACAGGTCTGGCTGAAGGCCAGATCGTCCCGCCGCCAGGCCCCCGCATAGTCCTCAGACCGGGACAGCGGCACATCCACCCCCGCCGCGCGGGCAATGGCGGAGGCCCAGGCACCGGTCGCGTCCCGCACCTCCGGAAAATCATACATGGGCAGCGTCATCAACATGCCCGCGACTTGGCCCGATTTCCGCCCCTGCGACAACAGGTGAATTTTTGTTGCGTTGCTGCACTGTGCCGGAGCCCGCTAACATGCCGCCATGGCTTACGTTGAAACCCGCACCGCCCGCATCGAATGGCCGACCATCGGCCTCATCGCGCTCGTCTATGCCGTTCTCGGCACCCTGGTCTGGAACCATGCCGTGCTGCCCTGGTGGGTCTTGCCCATCGGTGCCTATTTCGCGGCGCTGCACGCCTCGCTGCAGCACGAGGCGCTGCACGGACATCCCACGCGCAAGCGCTGGTTCAACGAGGCGCTGGTGTTCGTGACACCCACCTTCTGGCTGCCCTATGGCCGCTACCGCGACACCCACCTGCAGCACCACCACGACATCGACCTCACCGATCCGGTGCGTGACCCCGAATCCTACTATCTGCTGCCCGATGAATGGGCCACGGCAGGTGCCGTGAAACGCTTCTTCTTTTCCATCAACCACACGCTCGCAGGCCGCATGCTGATCGGGCCCGCCGTCAGCATCGTGCGCTTCTGGTCATCCGAATGGGCGCTGATCCTCAAGGGCGACGCCTACCGCCGCAAGGAATGGGCGCTCTTTGCCGTCGCCTGTGCCGTCTCCTTCACGCTGGTCACGGTGGTGGCCGGAATGCCCTTCTGGAAATATTACCTGCTGATCGCCTATCCCGGCCTGTCTCTGGCGCTGGTCCGATCCTATTGCGAGCATCAGGCCGCCGCCGATGCCCAGCACCGCACCATCATCGTGGAAGCCCATCCCTTCTGGTCGCTGCTCTTCCTCTTCAACAACCTGCATGTGGCGCACCACAGCAAGCCTGCCCTGCCCTGGTACAGGATTCCGGATTACTACGCCGCCGACCGGGACGAGATGATCACCCGCAACAACGGCTACACCATGAAGGGCTACAGCGAGATTTTCCGCCGCTACTTCTTCAAGGCCAAGGAGCCGCTGGCCTATCCGGATCTCGGCTGGCTCAGGCCATCCGGCGAGAAGTGATGGCAGCGGCTCCCGCTTTCACCACCACCTACGCGCAACTGCCTGCCCTGCTGCATCACACTGTGACGCAGGATGCCGCGTCCAATCCGTCCTGGGTCTTGCGCAATGAGGCGCTGGCGTCGCAACTCGGCCTTGATGTGGACTGGCTGCGCTCGCCTGCGGCGCTGCAGGCGCTGGCGGGGAATACGCCGCTGCCCGGTGCCACGCCGCTCGCCATGGCCTACAGCGGCCACCAGTTCGGAGGCTTCTCGCCTCTCTTGGGCGATGGCCGCGCCCAGCTTGCGGGTGAATGGCGCGCCCCCGATGGCACGCTCCACGATCTCCACCTCAAAGGATCTGGCGCCACCGTCTTCGCCCGCAATGGCGATGGCCGCGCCACGCTCTCCGCCATGCTGCGGGAATACATCGTGAGCGAAGCCTTTGCCGGACTGGGCATCCCTTCGACCCGTTCACTTGCCGTCGTGGCGACGGGCGACCCTGTCTACCGCCAGAAGAAGGAGCCGGGTGCCGTTCTCACTCGCATCGCCCGGACCCATGTGCGCGTCGGCACCTTCCAGCTGGCCGCCGCCAACCGCGACCGCGACGCCCTTGAAGCACTGCTGCAGCGCGAACTGGCGCGCAACTTCGTGTCCCCGCCTGCAGGCCTTGCACCTCCGCGCCATTTCCTGCGCAGCGTCATCGCCCGCCAGGCCAGCCTCATCGCCCAATGGATGTGCGTCGGTTTCATCCATGGCGTGATGAACACCGACAACATGCAGGTGGCGGGCGAAACCATCGACTTCGGCCCCTGCGCCTTCATGGACCGCTTCCACCCCCAGAAGGTCTTTTCCTCGATCGACCAGTACGGCCGCTATGCCTGGGATAAGCAGCCCGCAATCGCATTGTGGAATCTGACCCGTCTCGCCGAGAGCCTGCTGACACTGCTGGATGACGAACAGGACAAGGCCATCACCATCGCCAGGGAGGAACTTGCCCTCTTCATGCCGGCCTTCGAGCAGCATTTCGAGGAGGGCATGCGGGCCAAGTTGGGCTGGCGGGGCGCAAACGCGGATGACGGCGAGCGCATCGCCACGGTCTTCACGCACATGATGCGGGGCAACGCCGACTTCACCCTGATCTTCCGCAGGCTCACGCAAGTGGCGGGCGGCGCCGATGAAGCCATGCTGACACCACTCTTTGCGACACAGGAAGAGGCCGCAGCCTTCCTCGCCCACTGGCGCGAGCGTGCTGGACCGGCTCCGGATGTCAACGCCATGCGCCGGGCCAACCCCGTCTATATCGCGCGCAACCACCGCGTCGAGGAAGCCCTTGCCGCCGCGAACGCAGGTGATCTGGCACCCACCCACCGTCTGCTCGCCGCGCTCGCCACTCCCTTCAGCGCACAGGATGGCTGTGACGACCTCGAACAGCCCCCCACCGACGAAGAAGAAGTGCGCCAAACCTTCTGCGGCACGTGACCTTTTGTGGCACGTGAGCGCCAGAACTGCCCCATTCCTGGGCACGTTCTTCATTCACAGCAAGGCCCTTTCCGCTTGCCCTTCCCGCGCCTGCCCCGTAAACGGAGCGCCCGATTTTGAGGAGCGCACACGGAATGAAGCCAGCGGTGATGAACGCCCATGCCGAGAAGGCGAGATCTGAGATTCTCGCCAAGCTGACCTATGCCATCGGCAAGGACCCCGTGGTGGCCAAGCGCCACGACTGGCTGCATGCGACGATCCTGGCGCTGCGTGACCGCATCATCGACCGCTGGATGGAGTCCACCCGCCGCGCCTACAAGGCGGGAGCCAAGCGCGTCTATTATCTCTCGCTGGAATTCCTCATTGGCCGCCTGCTGCGCGACGCGCTCTCCAATCTCGAATTGACCGAGCCCTTCGAGGCGGCACTGCGCTCGCTGGAGGTGGACCTCTCGCTGGTGGAGGAAATGGAACCGGACGCAGCGCTGGGCAATGGCGGTCTCGGCCGTCTTGCTGCCTGCTTCATGGAGAGCCTCGCCAGCCTCGACATCCCCGCCTACGGCTACGGCATCCGCTATTCCCATGGCCTGTTCCGCCAGATGATCACCGACGGCTGGCAGACCGAGCGCCCGGAAGACTGGCTGGAAGGCGGCAACCCCTGGGAATTCCCGCGCCGCGAAGCCGCCTACCGTGTCGGCTTCTTCGGCCATGTGGCGGGCGAAGCGCTGGCCGATGTGCGCCAGCGCCACTACTGGCACCACGGCGAAGCCCTGCTCGCCACTGCCTACGACACGCCCATGGTGGGCTGGCGCGGACGGCGCGTGAACACGCTGCGTCTCTGGTCGGCGCGCGCCCTCGATCCCATCCACCTCGATGCCTTCAATGTCGGCGACTACGCCGGGGCGCTCGCCGACCACAACCGCGCGGAAATCATCACCCGCGTCCTTTACCCGGCGGATTCCACCCCGCAGGGACAGGAACTGCGCCTGCGCCAGGAGTTCTTCTTCACGTCCGCCTCGCTGCAGGACATCCTGCGCCGCCACCTGCAAAGCAACCCTGATCTCACCTCGCTCCCCGACAAGGTGGCGATCCAGCTCAACGACACCCACCCGGCCATCGCCGTCGCTGAACTCATGCGCCTGCTCGTTGACATGCACGGTGTCATCTGGACTGAGGCCTGGAAGATCACCCAGGCGGTCACCTCCTATACCAACCACACCCTGCTGCCCGAAGCGCTGGAAAGCTGGCCTGTCGGCCTGATGGAACGCATGCTGCCGCGCCACATGCAGATCATCTACGCCATCAACGAAGACCTGTTGAAGGTGGCCCGCGCCCGCCCCGGCGTGACGGCGGAGTTCATCTCCTCCATCTCGCTGATCGACGAACATGCCGGCCGCCGCGTGCGCATGGGGCAACTCGCTTTCGTCGGCTCGCACAGCATCAACGGCGTCTCGGCACTGCACACCGGCCTGATGAAGGAGACGGTGTTCAAGAACCTGCACACGCTGTTTCCCGACCGCATCAACAACAAGACCAACGGCATCACGCCGCGGCGCTGGCTCAAGGGCGCCAACAACGGCCTGGCCGACCTGCTGAAATCCGTGATCGGCGACGGCTTCCTGAGCGATGCCAGCGAACTGAAAAAGGCCGAACCCTTCGCCGGGGACAAGGCCTTCCGCCAGAAATTTGCCGCGGTGAAACGCGCCAACAAGGCGGAACTGTCCAATCTCATCGCCGCGCGCATGGGCATTGCAACCGATCCCTCGGCGCTGTTTGACGTGCAGATCAAGCGCATCCATGAATACAAGCGCCAGCTCCTGAATATCCTGGAGACGGTTGCCCTCTATGAAGCCATGCGCGACGAGCCGTCCAAGGACTGGACGCCGCGCGTCCGGATTTTCGCGGGCAAGGCTGCCGCCAGCTATGCCCAGGCCAAGCTGATCATCAAGCTCGTCAACGACGTCGCCGCCGTGGTGAACGCTGACCACAGCCTGAAGGGCCGCCTGAAGGTGGCCTTCATCCCCAACTACAATGTCAGCCTTGCGGAAGTGATCGTGCCGGCCACCGATCTTTCCGAGCAGATTTCAACAGCCGGCATGGAAGCCTCGGGCACGGGCAACATGAAATTCGCCCTCAATGGCGCGCTGACCATCGGCACGCTCGATGGCGCCAATGTGGAAATCCGCGAACAGGTGGGCGAAGACCACTTCTTCCTGTTCGGCCTCGAAGCCCACGAAGTGGAGGCCCGCCGCCGAGCAGGCGTTGATGGCCGCAGGCTGATCGGGGAAACACCCGCCCTCAGGCGCGTCTGCGAGGCCCTGCTCTCCGGCCATTATTCCGACGGCGACACCATGCGCTACCGCCCGATTGTCGATTCCATCCTCAACGGCGACTGGTTCATGGTCGGCAGCGATTTCGCGGCCTACGCCGCGTCTCAGGAAAAAGTCTCATCCCTCTGGACAAAGCCGGATGATTGGACGCACTCTGCAATCCTGAATACGGTGCGCATGGGCTGGTTCTCCTCCGACAGGACGATCAGCGAATACGCCCGAGACATCTGGAAGGTGCCAGTCAAATAAGGCACCAGAAGTGCCGGGAGGGCGTGCATGGCCGAGCCAAAATGGAGATTGTCTGCCACGGCAGTCGAGGCAATCGTCCAGGGCCGCCACGGCAATCCCTTCGACGTCCTGGGCCTGCATCAGCACGGCAAGAACTGGGTGGTCCGCTGCTTCGTGCCGGGTGCGCTGGGCGTTGAGGTTCACGCCCTTGATGGCACCCGCATCGGCGCGCTGGAACAGCGCCACTCCGCCGGTTTCTTCGAAAGCACCGTCAAGCTCGCGGGCCGCCAGCCCCTGCGTTTCAGCTGCTCCAACGAAGGCGGCGTCTGGTCCGTGACCGATGCCTATTCGTTTGGTCCGGTGCTGGGGCCCATGGACGACTACTACATCGGAGAGGGAAACCATCTCCGCCTGCATGACAAACTCGGTGCGCACCCCATGCACCATGAAGGGGCCGATGGCGTGCACTTCGCCGTCTGGGCACCCAATGCGCAGCGCGTCTCGGTGATCGGCGACTTCAACGCCTGGGATGGCCGCCTGCATGTGATGCGCAAGCGCCTCGACACCGGCATCTGGGAAACCTTCGTGCCCGGTGCCTGCGAGGGACAGGGTTACAAGTTCGAACTGCTCGACTCGTCCGGCAACCGTCTGCCGCTGAAGGCCGATCCCTTCGGCTTTGCCGCCGAACTGCGCCCCAACACCGCCTCCAAGGTCGCCCGCATCGATGGTTTCGCCTGGAGTGACGGCGACTATCTCGCCCGCCGCCAGCGCGACCAGCGCCGCGTCCCCATGTCCATCTATGAAGTGCATGCCGGTTCATGGCGGCGCGGGCCCGACAACCGCTTCCTCACCTATGATGAACTGGCCGAACAGCTCATTTCCTATGTCAAGGACATGGGCTTCACCCACATCGAGTTGCTGCCTGTCTCGGAGCACCCCTTCGATCCGTCATGGGGATACCAGCCGACCGGGCTGTTCGCCCCCACCTCGCGCTTTGGTTCGCCCGATGGTTTTGCCCGCTTTGTGAACCGCGCCCACGCCGAAGGCATCGGCATCATCCTCGACTGGGTGCCCGCCCACTTCCCCACCGACGAATTCGGCCTTGCCCGTTTCGATGGCACGGCACTCTACGAGCATGAGGACCCGCGCCAAGGTTATCATCCCGACTGGAACACCGCGATCTACAATTTCGGCCGCCGCGAGGTGGCAAGCTTCCTGCTCAACAACGCGCTCTTCTGGTGCGGCAAGTACCACATCGATGGCCTGCGCGTGGACGCCGTCGCCTCCATGCTCTACCTCGACTACTCCCGCAAGGAAGGCGAGTGGATTCCCAACCGCCATGGCGGACGCGAGAACCTCGAGGCCATCGCCTTCCTGCAGCGCATGAACCACGAGGTTTACGGCCAGCACCCCGGTGTAATGACCATCGCGGAGGAATCAACCGCCTTCCCCGGTGTCTCCAAGCCCACCAGCACCGGCGGCCTCGGCTTCGGCTTCAAGTGGAACATGGGTTTCATGCACGACACGCTGGCCTACCTGAAGCGTGACCCGGCGCACCGGAAGTACCACCACAACGATCTCACCTTCGGCCTGCTCTACGCCTTCTCGGAAAACTTCGTGCTGCCACTGTCCCACGATGAAGTGGTGCACGGCAAAGGCTCGCTGCTGGCCAAGATGTCCGGCGACGACTGGCAGAAATTTGCGACACTGCGCGCCTACTACGCCTTCATGTGGGCCTATCCCGGCAAGAAGCTGCTGTTCATGGGGCAGGAATGGGCCCCCTGGCTGGAGTGGAGCGAGGCACGCGGGCTGGACTGGCACCTGCTGTCCGGTGCCCCGCACCAGGGCATGCAGGCCCTCGTGCGTGACCTCAACCACGCCTATGCGAACGAGCCCGCACTGCACGCCCGGGACTGCGAGCCGGAAGGCTTTGAATGGCTGCTCGCCGACGACAGCGAGAATTCGGTTTTTGCCTGGGCACGCCACGCCGGGGACGGCATGAGCCCCATGGTTGTGTGTGTGAGCAATTTCACCCCCATCGCGCGCGAGAACTACACTCTGCCCTTGCCAAAATCAGGGAAGTGGCGTGAAGTCCTGAATACAGATGCCGAAGCCTACTGGGGCACGGGGCGCGGCAACCTGGGAGGTTTCGTGGCGCAGACCACCCCCTCCCACGGGAAGCCAGCGTCGGCGAAGGTCACCCTTCCGCCGCTTGCCACGGTGTACTTCGTCGCTGACGGGTAACGACAGAAACGACGTGGGAGAGACCAGTGGGAGTCAGGCACAAAAGCGCACCGCTTGCGCGCGACGCAATGGCTTATGTCCTCGCCGGGGGGCGCGGCAGCCGCCTGATGGAGCTGACCGACAAGCGCGCCAAACCCGCCGTGCCCTTTGGCGGCAAGTCACGCATCATCGATTTCGCGCTGTCCAACGCCGTCAACTCCGGCATCCGCCGCATCGGCGTCGCCACCCAGTACAAGGCCCACAGCCTGATCCGCCATCTACAGCGCGGCTGGAACTTCCTCAGGCCGGAACGCAACGAAGGCTTTGACATCCTGCCCGCCTCGCAGCGCGTCTCGGAAGACCAGTGGTATGCCGGCACGGCCGACGCCGTGTACCAGAACCTCGACATCATTCTCTCCTATCGGCCCAAATACATCGTCATCCTTGCGGGCGACCACATCTACAAGATGGACTACGAGCTGATGCTGCAGCAGCATGTGGACACCAACGCCGACGTCACCATCGGCTGCCTCGAAGTGCCGCGCGAGGAAGCGTCAGGCTTCGGCGTCATGCATGTGGATACCAAGGACCGCATCACCGCCTTTGTTGAAAAGCCGAAAGACCCGCCCGGCATTCCCGACAACCCCGACATGGCGCTGGCCTCCATGGGCATCTATGTCTTCGAGACGGACTTCCTCGCCGGCCTCCTGCGCCGCGACGCCGCCGACAAGAAGTCCAGCCGCGATTTCGGCAAGGACATCATCCCCTACGTGGTGAAGAACGGAAAGGCCGTGGCCCACCGTTTTGCCCGTTCCTGCGTGCGCTCTGACCTGGAGGCGGGCTCCTACTGGCGCGACGTCGGTACGGTCGACGCCTATTGGGCCGCCAATGTCGATCTCACCGACACGGTGCCGGAACTCGATCTCTATGACCACAACTGGCCGATCTGGACCTATGGCGAGGTGACACCGCCCGCAAAGTTCGTGCATGATCTCGAAGGGCGCCGCGGCCTCGCCGTCGCTTCGCTGGTTTCCGGTGGCTGCGTCGTCTCGGGCGCCGCCATCCGCCGCTCGCTGCTCTTCACCAACGTGCGCGTCAATTCCTTCACAACGCTGGAGGAGGCCGTGGTGCTGCCGCGCGCCATGATCGGACGCAACGCCTCGCTGAAGCGCGTGGTGATCGACAGCGACGTGGTGATCCCCGAAGGCCTCGTGGTGGGCGAAGACCCCGAACTGGACGGCAAGCGCTTCCGCCGCACCGACAACGGCGTGTGCCTCATCACCAAACCGATGATTGACCGGCTGGGATGATGCCAGGCCAGATGAACGTCCTGTCTGTTGCTTCTGAGGTGTTTCCGCTGGTCAAGACCGGCGGTCTCGCCGATGTCGTGGGCGCGCTCCCGGCTGCCCTGAAGCCCCATGGCATTGCCATGCGGGTGCTGGTGCCGGGTTATCCTGCCGTGATGGCGGCACTTGCCAAGGGCAGGCAGGTGCACGGCTATGCGGACCTCTTTGGAGGTGCCGCCCGCATCCTGCTGGGCGTGGTGCATGGCATGGAGATCATGGCGCTGGAGGCGGCCCATCTCTATGACCGGCCCGGCAACCCCTATGTGGGGCCAGACGGGAGGGACTGGCCGGACAACGCCATCCGTTTTGCCGCGCTTTCCACAGTCGCCGCCGACATCGGCCGCGGCGCCTTGAAAACCTGGACGCCGGACATCCTGCACCTTCATGACTGGCAGGCGGCATTGGCTGCCGTGGATGTGCGCCACCGTGGCGGCCCACGAACCGTGGTGACCGTGCACAACATTGCCTTTCAGGGCCAGTTCCCGGCTTCGGTATTCCCGCGTCTCGGGCTTCCCGCCGCTGCCTATTCCATCGAAGGGCTGGAGTACTACGGCAATGTCGGTTTCCTCAAGGGCGGCCTTGCCGCCGCCGATGCCATCACCACGGTTTCGCCCACCTATGCCCGCGAAATCTGCACGCCGGAATTCGGCATGGGGCTGGACGGGCTGCTGCGCGCCCGCCGCCACAACACCCACGGCATCGTCAACGGCATTGATACGGCGATCTGGAATCCCGCTGATGACAAGGCGCTTGTTTCATCCTTCACCGCCAGGACACTCGCCAAACGCCGCGACAACAAGCGCGAGATGGAGAAGCGTTTCGGCCTTGAGAAGGATGACGGCATTCTCCACGGCGTGGTCAGCCGCCTGACCTGGCAGAAGGGCCTCGACATTCTGGCCAGCCAGCTGGATTGGCTGGTGGCTTCCGGCGCGCGGCTGGCCATCGTCGGCACCGGCGAACCCGGTATCGAAGGTGCCTTCGCCACCGCCGCCCAGCGCCACAAGGGCCGCGTGGCCATCGTCATGAAATATGATGAGGCGCTTTCCCATCTGGTGCAGGGCGGCGCCGACACCATGCTGGTGCCATCACGCTTCGAGCCCTGCGGCCTCACCCAGCTCTATGGCCTGCGCTATGGCTGCGTGCCGGTGGTGGCGCGCACCGGCGGACTTGCCGACACGGTGATTGACGCCAACGAAGCGGCACTTGCCGCGGGCGTCGCCACGGGTTTCCAGTTCTCGCCCGTCGATGAACCCTCACTGCAGAATGCCCTGCAGCGGGCAGGCAACATGTTTGCCGACGCCCCGCAATGGACGAAGATGCAGGTGAACGGCATGGCGGCAGACGTATCATGGGATCGCAGCGCCAAGCATTACGCCGACCTCTACAAGCAACTGAAGGGCTGACGCATGAGCGTGACTGTCGCCACACGGCCATTCGACGGCCAGAAGCCCGGAACATCCGGCCTGCGCAAGAAGGTGAAGGTCTATCAGCAGCCACACTACGCCGAAAACTACATCCAATCGATTTTCGACAGCCTTGAGGGCTTTGCCGGCAAGACGCTGGTGGTGGGCGGCGATGGCCGCTTCTACAACACCGATGTGATCCAGACCGCCATCCGCATGGCCGCCGCCAACGGCTTTGGCCGTGTCATCGTGGGGCAGAACGGCCTGCTCTCCACACCCGCCGCATCCCACGTCATCCGCCACCACAAGGCCTATGGCGGCCTCATCCTTTCCGCCAGCCACAATCCCGGCGGACCGGATGGCGACTTCGGTATCAAGTACAACATGGGCAATGGCGGCCCTGCCCCGGAAAAGGTGACCGATGCGGTCTTCGCGCGCAGCAAGGTGATCACCGCCTACAAGACCACCACCACGCCGGACATCGACCTGACCCGGACCGGCAAGACCATGATCGAAGGCATGACCGCCGAGGTGATCGATCCCGTCGCCGACTATGCCCAGCTGATGCAGCAGCTCTTCGATTTCGACGCCATACGCGCCCTCTTCAAATCCGGTTTCCGGATGAAATTTGACGGCATGGGTGCCATCACCGGACCCTATGCCAAGGTCATCCTTGAAGGCATGCTTGGCGCCCCGCAAGGCACCGTCATCAACGGTACGCCCCTGCCGGATTTTGGCGGCCATCACCCGGACCCCAACCTCGTGCATGCCAAGGAACTCTGCGACACCGTGATGCTGGGTTCGGACTTCGATTTCGGCGCCGCCTCCGATGGCGATGGCGACCGCAACCTCATCGTCGGGCGCGGCATCTATGTGACGCCTTCGGATTCACTCGCCATCATCGCCGCCAATGCCGCCTGCGCCTCCGGCTACAGAACCGGAATTGCCGGCATCGCCCGCTCCATGCCCACCAGCTGCGCGCCAGACCGCGTGGCAAAGAAGCTCGGCATTGCCTGCTATGAAACGCCGACGGGCTGGAAGTTCTTCGGCAACCTGCTGGACGCAGGACTTGCCACGGTCTGCGGCGAGGAAAGCTTCGGCACCGGCTCCAACCATGTGCGCGAGAAAGATGGCCTCTGGGCGGTGCTCATGTGGCTCAACATTCTCGCCAGCACACGCAAGAGTGTTGCCGACATCGTGACGGCCCATTGGGCGGAATATGGCCGCAACTTCTACTCCCGCCATGACTACGAGGAAGTTGAGTCCGAGAGCGCCAACCGGCTGATGGACGGCTTGCGCGCCAACCTCCCTGCCATCAAGGCCGCCCACGGCCTCACCACGGCAGACGACTTTGCCTACGACGACCCCGTGGACAAGTCGCACACCTCCAGCCAGGGCATCCGGCTTGTCTTTGCCGATGGCGCGCGCATCATCTACCGCCTCTCCGGCACCGGCACGGCGGGCGCGACACTGCGTGTCTACCTCGAACGCTACATCGCTGACCCGGCCCTTCACGGCATGGAGACGCAAGCCGCATTGCAGGACCTCATCGCCCTGTCCCGCTCCATCGCCGACATTCCCGGCCACACGGCCCGCACTGAACCGACGGTGATCACCTGACACCCGTCCGTCTCGAACACCGCGGATCGCCTGTCCCGCTTGGCGTCACGTTGATGGACGGCGGAGTGAACGTGGCCGTGCGCTCGGCCCATGCCAAGCGGGTGTTCTTCTGCCTGTTCGACAGCCATGGAAAGCGCGAGTTGCACAGGCTGGAACTCGGCCAGCGCGACGGCGACGTGCACTATGGATTTGCGGCAAACGTCAAGGCAGGTGCCCACTACGGGCTTCGCGCCGAAGGCCCGTGGAACCCCCATGACGGCCTGCGCTTCGATGTCCACAAGCTGCTGGTGGACCCGCATGCCACGGCGCTGGACCGCCCTTACTCCTTCCATCCCGGATTGTGCGAGCACGCCCGCGAAACCAAGGACCTGGTGCCCAAGGGCGTGGTCACGCCGCCCTTGCACAAGGTGACGCGCGCAACGCCGCATGTGCCGTGCTGGATCTACGAAGTCCCGGTCAAGGCCTTCTCCATGCGCCACCCCGGCATACCCGCATCGAAGCGCGGAACCATGGCGGCCCTCGCGGAACCGGCCGCACTGGAGCATTTCAGGCGGCTGGGCGTGGACACCATCGAACTGATGCCGCTCATGGCCTGGATCGACGAACGCCACCTGCACGCCCTCGGCCTCGCCAATGCCTGGGGCTACAACCCCGTCACCTTCTTCGCCCCCGACCCGCGCCTTGCCCCTGGCGGCTTTGCGGAGATCGCCGATACAGTGGCCAAACTGCACGCCCACGGCTTTCAGGTGGTGCTGGACGTGGTGCTGAACCACACGGGCGAAAGCGATGCGGCGGGTCCAACGCTTTCGTTTCGCGGCCTCGACAACACCGTGTGGTACCGCCACATCCATGGCCATCCCGTCAATGACACGGGCTGCGGCAACACCGTGGCGCTCGATCATCCGGCCGTTGTGGATTACACCGTGGCCGCTTTGCGCCACTGGATCGATGTGACGGGCCTCGACGGTTTCCGCTTCGATCTCGCAACGGTGATGGGGCGCGGCAGCGACGGCTTTCACCACGACGCCCCGCTGATCCGCGCCATCTCGGCCGATCCCGTGCTGTCCCGCTGCCTGCTCATTGCCGAACCCTGGGACGTGGGGCCCGGCGGTTATCAGCTCGGCAACTTCCCGCCCCGCTGGCTGGAATGGAACGACAAGTTCCGCGATGACGTCCGCCGTTTCTGGCGCGGTGACAGCTTTTCGGTCAATGCGCTGGCCACAAGGCTTGCCGGATCGTCTGACGTGTTCAAGCCCCGCAAGCAGCCATCCAACAGCATCAATTTCGTGGCGGCCCACGATGGCTTCACGCTGGCCGACCTGACACGCTTTTCCCACAAGGACAACCTCGCCAATGGCGAAGGCAACCGCGACGGCAAGTCCCACGAGGTGACATGGCCCGGCGGCAATGTGCGGGCCCTTCTCGCCACCCTGTTCTTCGCCCGCGGCACCCCCATGTTGACGGCGGGTGACGAGTTCGGCCGCAGCCAGGGCGGCAACAACAACGCCTATGCCCAGGACAACGGCACCACCTGGCTGGACTGGGAAGATGCCGACCAGGCTCTCATCGACTGCGCCGCGCGCCTCGTCGCCATCCGCGCGTCACATCCCCTGCTCACGGAGGACCGCTTCCTCAATGGCGACGGTGACGCGGCATGGTTCGGCTCGGATGGCGAAACACCGGACTGGGACAGCCCGGACCTGCGTTTCCTCGGCATCGTCCTGTCGGGCGAGACGGAGCGCCTGGCCATCGCCTGCAATGGTGGCGGCAAAAGCCTTGCCCTGCCACTGTCCGGCGGCACCGGGCAGTGGCGGCGGATCTTCACCACGGGCAGCGGTGGAGACTGCCCGCCCCATTCCGTTTCGCTCTTTTCCGCGATTTCCACATGACGCGCACGGCAGCTTGCGCTTAAATCGGCACCGGAGGATCAACCATGTACCAGACGACGTATTACGGCGAGCCGGAAGGCACGGGCTTCGAGGTGCTGGACAAGCGCTTCAGCCAGACGCTGATCGGCCATGCCCGCGTCGAACGGCTGTGGACGGGCGCGCGCTGGGCGGAAGGCCCCGCCTGGTTCGGCGGCGGGCGCTATCTCGTCTTCTCCGACATCCCCAACAACTGCATGCTGCGTTACGACGAATGTGACGGCCACATGGCCGTGTTCCGCACGCCCTCCAACTATTCCAACGGCAACACCACTGACCGCGAAGGCCGCCTCGTCACCTGCGAACACGGTGCGCGCCGTGTCACCCGCACCGAGCATGACGGCACCGTCAACGTGCTGGCTGACCGCTACAAGGGCAAGCGCTTCAACTCGCCAAATGACGTCGTGGTGAAATCAGATGGCTCCATCTGGTTCACCGATCCCAGCTACGGCATTCTCGCCGACTATGAGGGCGGCAGGGCCGAAAGCGAAATCGGCGCATGTCATGTCTATCGCATCGATCCCTCGGGCGACGTCGCGCTGGTGGCCGACGACTTCGAGAAGCCCAACGGCCTCGCCTTCTCCCGCGACGAGAGCATTCTCTATGTGGCGGACACCGGCATTTCCCATAAGGAAAATGGCCCCAAACACATCCGCGCCCTCACGGTGAAACCGGATGGCAAGACGCTGGGCGCTTCCCGGGTGTTTGCCGACTGCACGGCGGGCCTGTTCGATGGTTTTCGCGTGGATACGGACGGCCGCATCTGGACCAGCGCCGGGGATGGCGTGCACTGCTACCTGCCGGACGGAACGCTGATCGGCAAAATCCACATCCCCGAACTTGTGGCCAACGTCTGCTTCGGCGGCCTGAAGCGCAACCGCCTGTTCATCTGCGGCTGCACCTCGCTTTATTCGGTTTATCTGGCAGTGAACGGCTGAACCATGGTGGCGATGCCGATCCCGGATGCGGAAGTGATGGCGCGCCGTGGCGAGATCGTCACCGCCTTGCGCCGCATTCTGCTGGCATCGCATGTGATTGACGCCGCCCCGGCCCTCCGCGCCTATGAATCCGATGGCCTTGCCGCCTACCGCCAGCCGCCGCTCGTCGTGGCCTTGCCGGAGACGACCGAACAGGTCTCGCAGGTGCTGCGCTACGCCCACGACAACGGCGTCAAGGTGGTGCCGCGCGGTGCCGGCACATCGCTCTCGGGCGGCGCGCTGCCCCTCGCTGACGGCATCCTGCTCGGCATGGCGAAATTCAACCGCGTGCTGGAGGTGGACTTCGCCAACCGCTCTGCCGTGGTGCAGCCCGGTGTCACCAACCTCGCCATCACCAAGGCCGTCGAGCACAAGGGCTTCTATTATGCCCCCGATCCCTCCTCGCAGATCGCCTGCACCATCGGCGGCAATGTGGCGGAAAATTCCGGTGGCGTGCATTGCCTGAAGTACGGCCTCACCACCAACAACATCCTCGGCCTCGAAATGGTGCTGGTCACGGGTGAAGTGATCCGGCTGGGCGGCAAGCATCTCGACAGCGAAGGCTACGATTTGCTGGGTCTGATGACAGGCTCGGAGGGCCTGCTCGGCGTTGTCACCGAAGTGACAGTCCGCATCCTGCAGAAGCCGGAGACGGCGCGCGCCTTGCTTGTGGGCTTTGCCTCCAGCGAAGACGGCGGGCAATGCGTGGCGGACGTGATTGCGGCGGGGATCATTCCCGGCGGCATGGAAATGATGGACCGTCCGGCCATTCACGCGGCAGAAGACTTTGCCCATTGCGGCTACCCCCGCGATGCCGAAGCGCTGCTCATCATTGAGCTGGACGGGCCGCAGGTTGAGGTTGACCATCTGATGGACCGGGTGAAGGCCATTGCCGAGAAAAACAAGGCGCAGACCGTGAAGGTCTCGACCAGCGAGGCCGAACGCCTCGCCTTCTGGGCCGGGCGAAAATCCGCCTTCCCGGCGGTGGGCCGCATTTCGCCCGACTACATCTGCATGGATGGCACCATTCCCCGCAAGGCCCTGCCGCAGGTGCTGCGCGGCATGGAGGAATTGTCCCGCAAGCATGGCCTTCGAGTCGCCAACGTCTTCCACGCCGGGGACGGCAACCTGCACCCGCTCATTCTCTTCGATGCCAACACCGACAACGAGTTCGACCGCGCCGAAGCCTTTGGCGCCGACATCCTGCGCCTCTGCGTGAAGGTGGGCGGCGTGCTCACCGGTGAACATGGCGTCGGCATCGAAAAGCGCGACCTCATGCCCGAAATGTTTTCTGATGCCGACCTGGCCCAGCAGCAACGGGTGAAATGCGCCTTCGACGAGAAAGGCCTGCTCAATCCCGGCAAGGTCTTCCCCGTGCTGCACCGCTGTGCCGAACTGGGCCGCATGCATGTGAGCAAGGGCAACCTGCCCCACCCAGACCTGCCGCGCTTCTGATGACCCGGACCATGGCCCCAAGGACCGAGGATGAACTCGCAGAACTGGTGGCGGCGGCGCAAGCGCCGCTGCGCATTCAGGGTCTCGGTACAAAGATGGCGCTGGGCAATCCGGTCGACACCACGACTGTGCTGTCGCTGAAACATTTCGCTGGCATTGCCGTCTATGAGCCGGAAGAGCTGATCCTCGAAGCCGGTGCCACAACACCACTTGCCGACATTGAAAAACTCCTGCGCAAGCATGGCCAGATGCTGGCCTTTGAACCGCCGGACCTCAGCAGTCTTCTCGGCAGCCCGTCATCCGGCAGCCTTGGCGGCATCGTGGCTTGCGGCCTGTCCGGTCCGCGCCGCATTCGCGCCGGGGCGGCACGCGACCACGTGCTGGGCTTCTCCGCTGTCACCGGATCGGGCCAGCGCATCCGCGCCGGAGCCCGCGTGGTGAAGAACGTGACAGGCTATGATCTCGCCAAGCTGGCCACCGGCTCATATGGCTCTCTCGCCGCCATGACCTCGATCATCGTCAAGGTGCTGCCACTGCCTGAGACAGAAGAGACGATCGTGCTGCGCCATCTGGATGATGAAACGGCCGTTCGCCTCATGGCCGATGCCATGCAGTCGCCCGCCGATGTCTCCGCCGCCGCCCATGTGCCCGGCGAAGCGACATGGCTGCGCCTTGAAGGCATCGCCCCGTCCGTCGTCGCCCGCCGCGACCGGCTGGTGAAGCTGCTGGGCCGCGATGCAGGCATTCTCGGCCAGAAGGACTCAGCCCGGCTGTGGGCGGGCCTGCGCGATGTGAAACCTTTCTGGGGCCTGAGGGAGCACGCTGTCTGGCGCGTCAGCACCACGCCGACCGACGGCGCGAAAGTTGCGGCAGCGATTGCGGCGAACCTCGAAGCGTCACACTTCTTTGATTGGGCCGGCGGATTGCTCTGGCTGGCGGTTGCAGGTGCGGATGATGGCGGTCAGTCTGTCATCCGTTCCTCCCTGCCGACAGGCCATGCCACGCTGGTGCGCGCGCCGGAAGCAGTACGGGCAAGGGTCTCGGCCTTCATGCCGCAACCGCCGGCTCTGGCCGCGCTTTCGACGCGGGTGAAGCAGTCCTTCGATCCCCGCAATCTCTTCAACCCCGGCATCATGGTGAAGGGCTGAGCCATGCAGACGCATTTCACGACCGCGCAACTGCAAGACCCGGTGCTGGCCGACGCCAATGGCATCCTGCGGTCTTGCGTGCATTGCGGTTTCTGCACCGCCACCTGCCCGACCTATGTGCTCTTGGGCGATGAACTCGACAGCCCGCGCGGCCGCATCTACCTGATCAAGCAGATGCTGGAGGAAGACCGCCCTGCGACCGTCAGCGATGCCCGCCACATCGACCGCTGCCTCTCCTGCCTCTCCTGCATGACCACCTGCCCCTCCGGCGTGAACTATATGCACCTCGTGGATACCGCGCGCATCCATGTGGAAGAGACTTTCCGCAGGCCCGCAGGCGAAACGCTGCTCCGCAATCTGCTCGCCTTCGTCATGCCGCGCCCCGGACTGTTCCGCCATGCGCTTGCAGCAGCAGGATTGGCGAAACCCTTCGCTCCGCTCCTGCGGCGTTTGGGAATGGCGCGCATGGCCGCGGGTCTCGCCCTGTTGCCATCCTCACTGCCGCGCGAAGACACAGGTGCGCCCGGTTTCTACCCGGCATCGGCCACCCGCAAGGGCAAGGTGGCGCTGCTGCGCGGCTGCGTACAGCCGGTGCTTGATCCCGCCATCAATGCGGCCACCATCCGCCTGCTCAACCGCTTCGGCTACGACGTGACCGTCACTGGCGGCGAAAGCTGCTGCGGCTCCCTCACCCACCACATGGGGAAGGAAGCAGATGCGCTTGCCCGCGCCCGCCGGGTAATTGATCAGTGGACGGAGGAGAATCCGGATCACATCGTCATCACCACATCCGGCTGCGGTACCACCATCAAGGATTACGGCCACATGCTCCGCCTTGACCCCGCCTATGCCGCGAAGGCCGCCGCCATCAGCGCCAAAGCCTGTGACATCAGCGAATTGCTCACCCGGCTTGACCTGCCCCAGGCAGACATGAAACTCCGCGTGGCCTATCATTCCGCCTGCTCGCTGCAACATGGCCAGAAACTGAAGACTGAGCCACAAGCCCTGCTGCGCCATGCCGGATTTGACGTGGCCGAAATCCCCGAAGGCCATCTCTGCTGCGGCTCGGCAGGCACCTACAGCATCCTGCAACCGGAACTTTCGGGCCGCTTGCGTGATCGCAAACTGGCCAACATCGCCACAACCAACCCGGACGTGATTGCCACAGGCAACATCGGTTGCATGACCCAGCTTGGCTCCGGCACAGGTTTTCCTGGGACGGGAGTTCCTGTAGTACACACCGTAGAATTGCTGGACTGGGCCTATGGCGGCCCCCGGCCTGCCAAACTGGATGGAATGAACGCGCATGCGCACTGACAAACACGGTCTCAAGGTTGACGCACTTCTTGCGGACTTCATCGACACCCGGGTACTGCCCGGAACGGGCCTTGCCAGCGACGCGTTCTGGCGGGATTTCTCATCGCTCGTCCACGACCTCGCCCCGAAGAACCGGGCTCTTCTCGCCAGACGAGATGAGCTTCAGGCCCTGATCGATGACTGGCACCGCGGCAATCAGGGCGCAGGCATTCCGGCCCAGAAGGCCTTCCTGGAGAAGATCGGCTACCTGTTGCCGGAAGGCCCTGACTTCAAGATCGACACCATCAATGTCGATCCCGAGATCGCCAGCATCGCCGGGCCGCAGCTGGTGGTGCCCGTGACCAATGCCCGCTATGCCCTCAATGCCGCCAATGCCCGCTGGGGTTCGCTCTATGATTGCCTCTATGGCACTGACGCCATGGGCAGCCCGCCACCAGCCGGTGGCTATGAACGCGGCCGCGGGGCCCGCGTGGTGGCGCGCGTGCGCGTCTTTCTCGACGAGGCCTTTCCCATCCAGGGCACCAGCCACGCCGATGTCCGCCGCTATCACGTGAAGGATGGCGCGCTGCTGGTGGATGACCTGCCATTGCTCCAGCCGGAGAAATTCGTGGGCTACCGGGGCAACCCCAAAGCGCCGGATTCGGTTCTCCTGCGCAACAACGGACTGCACGTCGAACTGGTCTTCGACCGCGCCCATTTCATCGGCCGTCACGACCAGGCCCTGCTCGCCGACGTGGTGATCGAAAGCGCCCTCTCTGCCATTATGGACTGCGAGGACTCGGTCGCTTGCGTTGATGCCGAAGACAAGGTGCAGGCCTATGCCAACTGGCTCGGCCTGATGAAGGGCGACCTTGAGGCGAAGATGGAAAAGGGCGGCAAGGCCTTCACCCGCCATCTCAATGCCGACCGGGAGTTCACCGGCCCCGACAACAAGCCGTTCATGCTGAAAGGCCAGGCCCTTCTCTGGGTCCGCAATGTCGGCCACCTGATGACGACGCCTGCCATCCTTGACCGGTCGGGCGCCGAAATCCCCGAAGGACTGATGGACGCCGTGGTCACAGCAACGTGTGCACTCCACGACCTGAAAAAGAAGGACGGCACGCGCAATTCTCTGCACGGATCAGTCTATGTGGTGAAACCCAAGATGCACGGGCCGGAGGAAGTGGCCTTCGCTGACACGGTCTTCACCCGCGTCGAGAAAATGCTGGGCCTGCCCGCCAACACCGTGAAGATCGGCATCATGGACGAGGAGCGCCGCACCACGGTGAACCTGAAGGAATGCATCCGCGCCGCAAGACACCGTGTTGCTTTCATCAACACCGGGTTCCTGGACCGCACCGGAGACGAAATCCACACCTCGATGGAAGCAGGACCCTTCAGCCGCAAGGATTTCATCAAGCGCAAGGGCTGGATCACGGCCTACGAGAACCTGAACGTGGACATCGGCCTCGAATGCGGCCTGTCCGGCAAGGCACAGATTGGCAAGGGCATGTGGGCGGCCCCCGACATGATGGCGGCCATGCTGGAACAGAAGGTCGATCACCCGAAATCCGGTGCCAACTGCGCATGGGTGCCCTCGCCCACCGCCGCCACGCTGCATGCCCTGCACTATCACCGCATCGACGTGTTCGCCGCGCAGAAGAAGCTGGCTGCAGGCGGCCGCCGCGCCCATGTGGAGGCCGTGCTCGACATTCCCGTCGCCGCCTTCCGCAAATGGAGCGAAGCGCAGGTCATCCGCGAGATCGAAAACAACGCGCAAGGCATCCTCGGCTATGTCGTCCGCTGGATTGATCAGGGCATCGGCTGCTCCAAGGTGCCGGACATCAACAACGTTGGCCTGATGGAAGACCGTGCCACGCTGCGCATCTCATCGCAGCACATCGCCAACTGGCTGCATCACAAGGTCTGCACCCGCGCCCAGGTCATGGAGGTGATGAAGCGCATGGCCGCGGTTGTGGACAAGCAGAATGCAGGCGATCCCGCCTACAGGCCCATGGCCCCGGACTTCGAACTCTCAACCGCTTTCCAGGCAGCCTGCGATCTCGTCTTCAAGGGCCGCGAACAGCCCAACGGCTACACTGAACCGCTGCTGCACGCGGCACGCCTGAAGGTCAAGGCCAGGAACTAGGCTTGCTCCAGTTCGCCCCGTTCGGCGAGCCGCGCCCGTTCCTTCATCCGCTCGGCAGCCGCCTCTTCGCGGCGCTTGAGCAGTTCATAGGTGATGGCTCCCACCAGCGAGATGGCGATGATGATCACGGCCAGTGCCGAAAGCGCCGGTGTCGTGCCCTGCCGAGTTTCGCCCGCGAGCACAGTCACCAGCGTCTTGTCGGCAAGGATGGCGAAGGTCGTGGTGTTGAAGTTCTCGAAAGACGAGAGGAAGGCGATCACGGACGCAGACAGCATCGCCGGTTTCAGGAACGGCAGCAGCACATGCCAGAACACCTGCGGGTAGGACGCACCAAGATCGAGTGCCGCCTCTTCCTGCGCCCGGTCAAAGCGCGTGAGGCGTGCCATGATGATCAGCAGGCAGTAGGCTGAAACAAAGCTGGCCTGGCCAAGGATCGACAGCACAATCCCCTTGTAGAAGGTGGCCTTGCTCCAGTCCGTGAGACCGAAGGCGTCCTTCCAGAAGATCACGGTGGAAATGCCGATGATGACGCCCGGCGTGAGCAGCGGCGAAATCGTCACCAGATAGAACAGGCTGCGAGCCCGGTGATAGATCTGGTTCATGATGATCGAGGCTGCGAGCCCGATGGGCACGGAGATCGTCACCACGCCAAGCCCGATGATGATCGAGTTCAACAGGCCCTCCATCATCAGGCGGTGGTTCCACAGCTTTTCAAACCATTGCAGCGTGAAGCCTTCAAAGGGCAAGGCCTGCGGATAGGACGGCGTGTTGAAGGCCGTGACGCTCATCACCATGAGCGGGCCAAAGAGATAGAGGAAGAAGAGGACGATGTAGAACCCCAGCATTCCCTTCATGACGGCGCTGGATTTCATCGGATGGCCTCGCCGAGTTTGACCTTGAAGAGTTTGAGCACCAGCATGACGAAGGTGATGCAGGCCGCCAGCAGGATGAAGGCGTAGGCCGACCCACGCGGCCAGTTGAAGGCCTGGAAGAAGAAGTCATAGACCGTCATGGTGAACCAGCGCTGCTGCGGCCCGGAGAGGAACAGGGGCGCCGCCAGCGAACCTGCCGCCAGCATGAACACCATGGTGCAGCCCGAGGCGATGCCGGGCTTGGCATAGGGAATCACCACGTCGCGGTGGATCTTCCACCATGGCGCGCCAAGGTCGCGCGCCGCCTCGATCTGGTTCTTGTCGAGGCTTTCAATGGCATTGTAGAGCGGGAAGATCATAATCAGCAGGTTGGCGTAGCTGAGGCCGATCCACATGCCGGTATTGCTGCCAAGGAAGTCGATCGGCACATCGGTGATGCCGCTGCCCATCAGGGCCTGGTTGATCAGGCCTTTCGAGGCGATCAGCAGGCGCACCGCGAAGGCGCGCAGGATCTCGTTGATCCAGTAGGGCACGATCAGCGCCAGCATCAGCAGGCGCACCTTCTGCGCCGAGCCGGACTGCGCCATGTAATAGGCCAGCGGATAGCAGATGCAGAGGTTGAGGAAGGTCACCGCCGCCGACACCACGATGGTGTAGGTGAAATTGCCCATGTGGATCCAGTTCCACTCGCCATCCGTCGGCGACACGATGAACGACTTGTATTGGGCAATCGTCAGGAAGTCATTGGGGCCGCCGCGTTGTGCCGGCGGCAGCCGCGGGTGGAAGCTCTCCACCACCATGTAGAGATAGGGCAGCGTGACGAGGAACAGCGTCCAGAACGCCACCAGCGCGATGAAGGCAATGCCCAGCACAGTGCCGTTGCGTTCCCAGTAGCTTTTGTGGGTGGGGTCATGGCCCAGTTTGGATTCATAGCGGGCCATCAGCCAGAAGGCGGTGATGACCAGAAAGGGCACCAGCAGGACGAGGGCGCGGCTACTCACGGGCCATCTTCCCTTCCGGCAGCACGAGGCCATAGGCCTCGTCATAGTGCACGTTCGCCCTGTCGCCCTGCGCAGGCATCTTCACGCCGCCATGGCGGCCCACCGTGACAGTGATGTTCTTCTTGGCTGCCCCTTTGAGGAACACATGGGTCATGTTGCCTTCGAAGGCCACGCTTTCGACCTCTGTCGTGAAGCTCGTGGCGGCAGCACCCTTGCCGAGCTTGAGTGTTTCGGGGCGCACGAACAGGATGGCCTTGTCGCCAACCTTCAGGCCATTGGGATTGAGGCCGGCGAGGGGGCCGAAGGCCGTATCCACGACAGCGCCCGTGGCGGTGGCCTTGCTCACCGTGCCCGGGAACGGATTGTTCTCGCCCACGAAGGAGGCAACAAAGGGCGTCTGCGGCTTGTCATAGACCATCTTGCCATCCGCCACCTGTTCAATGACGCCATCGCTCATCACCGCGATGCGGTCCGACATGGTCAGGGCTTCGCCCTGGTCGTGGGTGATGTAGATGAACGTGATGCCGACGCGCTGCTGGATGGCGCGCAATTCGTTGCGCATGTGCTGGCGCAGCTTCAGGTCCAGCGCCGAGAGCGGTTCATCAAGCAGCAGCACCTTGGGTTCCACGGCGAGGGCTCGGGCAATGGCCACGCGCTGCTTCTGGCCGCCGGAGAGTTCGCTCACCAGCTTGTCGCCCTGGCCCTTCAGCGCGATCAGGTCGAGCAGTTCATCTGCCTTCTTGCGTCGGGCCATCTTGTCCACGCCACGCACGCGCAGGCCATAGGCAATGTTTTCCGCAACCGTCATCAGCGGGAAAAGCGCCAGGTTCTGGAAGATCAGGGCCGTCGGACGCTTGTTGGCCCCGATGCCCTGCATGTCCTGACCGCCGATGCGCACACTGCCTGCCGTGGGGTCGAGGAAGCCGGAAACGGTCCGCAGGATCGTCGTCTTGCCGCAGCCGGATGGCCCGAGGAAGGAAAAGAACTCGCCGCTCCTGATGTCGAGCGTGGCGTCATTCACGGCCGTGAAATTTCCGAATTTCACCGTGACGTGGTCAAGCTCAACGCCTGCACTCATAACATTTCCCCTGAGCATTAATTATTATCGTTCTTGCCAGGGCACTTTCTACGGATTGGCCCCCAAGATCAAGTAGAACCAATTCGCGGCGGTCAATGGGTCAAAAAAAGCCAGCCCCCAAAGGGGCTGGCTCCATTCTCCGTGCAGCCTGCCGAAGCGCGCTGCAACTTCTGCCCGCAATCAGGCAGCCTTGAACTTGGCTTCGTACTGGCTGCGCAGTTCGGCGAACCAGGAGGGTTCCGCCGGCCACGGCCAGAGGTTCTTGAGCGCGTCGCCCGGATAGGCTTCCTGGAAGTTCTTCTTGAAGACTTCCGAGGTGAAGGCATCGGCGCCGGTGATGATCGGGTTGTAGCCCGAACCGTCCGCAACCATGCCCGAGACTTCCGGCGTGTGCAGGTAGTCGATGAAGGCATAGACCTGTTCCTGGTTCTTGGAGGCCTTCAGCATGGTGAGGCCGTCCATCCAGACGATGGCGCCTTCCTTCGGGGCCTGGTAGCCCACGGGCTTGCCTTCCTTCTTGAGCGACAGCGCCGGGCCGTCCCACGTCTGGCCGAGCCACACGTCGTTTTCCATCAGGCCCGACTTGGTGTTGTCGGCGGAATCCCAGAACTGCTTCACCCAGGCCTTGTTGTCGATGGCGAACTTCAGGATCGGATCCCACAGGCGCTTGAAGTTGTCTTCATCCTTGTAGCTGTCGAGCATGCGGTTGGACGGCTGCTTGCCTTCCGCGTCCCACCACAGGCCGATGCCGAGAATGAAGGAGTGGCCGCGGCCCTGGGTGTGGCCCTTGACGTCTTCCTGCCAGAGCGAGCCGTAGGACAGCTTGCTCAGGTCACCCTTGTACAGGTCGGTGCGGAAGGAGAGCGCTTCCGAACCCCAGCAATGCGGCAGGTGGTGCAGGCCGTCTTCCCACTTCCACAGGGCTTCTGAGCTGGACATCATGGCGGGCAGCACGTTGCCGAGGTTCTTGAGCTTGCCGAGATCGAAAGGCGTCGTGACGGCGAGATCCTTGAACTGCGGGGCGCGGCTCACGGTGGGCTGGCACAGGTCGAAGCCTTCGCCGCCGGTCGCCTGCAGCTTGTTGATCTGCTCTTCGTTCTGCGAGAACGGCGTCTGGTTGATCTTGATGCCGGTGGCCTTTTCGAAGTTCGGGATCACGTCGCCCGGGAATTCGTCCGACCACATCAGGAGATTCAGTTCGCCAGACGAAGACAGGGCATTGCGCGTGACCAGCGGCACGGTGAATCCGACGGCACCGGTTGCGGCGGCGGCCTTCATCACCGAGCGGCGAGACAGGCGGGCGGCCTTCAGCAGGTCCATCGTCGATTTGGATTTGCTCATTCTTATTTCCTCCAAAGTGGGGCCGGCACAATGCCTCCCCGAAACTCCCATAAAGTCCGGTTGGCCCGGCTTCTGGCTGAGTTAGGACATACACTATGACGGGGATATGACCGTCCGGCAATGGGGTCTTGCAGGCTGGCCCCAGCCAGCCATGGGTGGTGGTCCAATAGGCCTAATCCTCGGGCAACATGGCGAAATCAGCCAATCCGGCCGCGCAATCAGCAGGTGAAACGCGTTCCAGCTACGACTTGTTCTTGAAATAGACGTCAAGGAACACGGCAAGCAGAAGCACGGCCCCCTTGATCACCTGCTGCCAGTCGATGCCGATGCCCATGATGCCCATGCCGTTGTTCATGACGCCCATGATGAAGGCCCCGATCACCACCCCCGTGATCTTGCCGACGCCCCCGGTCACAGCCGCCCCGCCGATGAAACAGGCGGCGATCACGTCCAGTTCAAGCCCGGCACCGGCCTTGGGCTGGGCCGAATTGAGGCGGGCCGCATAGACCAGGCCTGCCAGCGCCGACAGCCCCCCCATGATAGCGAAGATCGCAATGGTGATCTTCTCGGTGTTGAGGCCGGAAAGACGCGCCGCCTTCTCGTTGCCGCCCATGGCATAGACCCGGCGGCCAAAGGTGGTACGCGTGGTGATGAACATGAACAGCGCCACCAGGGCGAACATGGTGATCAGCACATTGGGCAGGCCCCTGTGGTTGGCCATGATCCACGAGAAGGCAAGGAAGGCCGCGGCGATGAGCGCGTTGCGTCCATAGAACAGCTCGATCGGCTCTTCCGCCATGCCATGCGCCTGCTCCAGCATGCGCGCCTTCCAGTTGGACCACAGGATGAGCAGCGTCACCACAGCGCCCACGACAAGGGCAAACATGTTGATGCCTGCGGGCGCCATGAAGGCCAGCAGGTCCGGCACATAGCCGTTGGAAATCGCCTGGAAGGATTCCGGGAAGGGTCCAAGGTTGCGGCCGGAGAGCATGGCAATCATCAGGCCGCGGAAGATGAGCATCCCCGCCAGCGTCACGATGAAGGCGGGAATGCGGAAGCGCGCCACGAACCATCCCTGCAGGGCCCCGATCAGCGTTCCCGCCAACAGGCAGACGGCAATGGCCGGCACCGTGCCCAGCTTCCATTCCACAGGCCAGAACGGGTTGGTCACCATCAGCACGCCCGCGATGGCACCGACAAAGCCGGACAGGAAGCCGACGGAGAGGTCAATGTGCCCGGCCACGATGATCAGCAGCATGCCCAGCGCCATGATGACGATGTAGCTGTTCTGCAGGATGATGTTGGTCATGTTCAGCGGCGTGAACAGGATGCCCTTGGTGGTGAACTGGAAGAACACCATGATGGCCGCCAGCGACAGCAGCAGCGCGTAATCGCGGATGTTCGCCTTCACGAAGCTCATGATGGACGGGCGCTCGGCCTTGGCGGCGATATCGGTCATGTCAGGTACCCCATGATTTCATGATGGCGCGCATGATCTTTTCCTGCGACGCTTCTTTGGCTGGCATTTCAGCCACGAATTTTCCTTCGTTCATCACATAGATGCGGTCCGAGATGCCGAGCAGTTCCGGCATTTCGGATGAAATGACGATCACTGCCTTTCCCTCGCCCGCCAGCTGGTTGATGATGCCGTAGATTTCGAACTTGGCGCCCACATCGATGCCGCGCGTGGGTTCGTCAAGGATCAGCACGTCCGGGCCAGAGAACAGCCACTTCGACAGCACCACCTTCTGCTGGTTTCCGCCCGACAGGTTGACCGTGGTCTGGTAGATGCTGGATGACCGGATGCCCAGGTCCTTGCGGTACTTGGTGGCAACCCCGATCTCGCTCACGTCGTTGACGACACCGCGCTCCGACACGCCCTTCAGGTTGGCCAGCGTCACGTTGTGCTTGATGTGGTCGATGAGCACGAGGCCGTAGGTCTTGCGGTCTTCAGTGACATAGGCCAGCCCCGCCTCCATCGCCTTTGGAATGCTCGACACGTCAACCGGCTTGCCGCGCATGAACACGTCGCCGCTGATCTTCGTGCCATAGGCCTTGCCGAACAGCGACATGGCAAATTCCGTGCGGCCCGCCCCCATCAGTCCGGCGATGCCTACGACTTCGCCCGCTTTTACCGTGAGGTTGACGCCCTTGATCACCTGCCGGTCCGCATGTTGCGGGTGATGCACACTCCAGTTCTTCACCTCGAGCAGCGTGTCGCCGATGTGCGGGATGCGCGGCGGGTAGCGCTCCGACAGGTCGCGGCCCACCATCGCCTTGATGATGCGGTCCTCGTTCACCTCGCCGGTGTGAACGTCCATGGTGTCGACCGTCTTGCCATCCCGGATGACGGTGATGCGGTCGGCGACCTTCATCACCTCGTTCAGCTTGTGGGTGATCAGGATGGAGGCAATGCCCTGCGCCTTGAAGCCTTTCAGCAATTCGAGAAGCGCGTTCGAATCCTTTTCGTTGAGCGATGAGGTCGGCTCGTCGAGGATCAGCAGCTTCACCTTCTTGTTCAGCGCCTTGGCGATTTCCACAAGCTGCTGCTTGCCGGTGCCGATGTTGGTGATCAGTGTGTTGGGATGCTCGCTGAGGCCGACCTTCTTGAGAAGCTCGCGCGTGCGCGTGAAGGCCTCGAACCAGTTGATGATGCCGTTCCTTGCCGTCTCGTGGCCGAGAAAAATGTTCTCGGCGATGGAGAGCAGCGGCACCAGCGCCAGCTCCTGGTGGATGATGATGATGCCGATGTCTTCGGAATCGGAAATCTTGCGGAACTGCCGTTCCTTGCCCTCATAGAGGATCGTGCCGTCATAGCTGCCGTGCGGATAGACGCCGGACAGCACCTTCATCAGGGTGGATTTGCCGGCGCCATTCTCGCCCACGACGGCGTGGATTTCGGCGGGCATGACGGAAATGTTCACGTCTGTCAGCGCCTTGACGCCCGGAAACGTCTTGGTGATGCCCTTCATCTCGAGGATGGGCCCGACTGCCTGCTGCATCGCCGTCCGCACTGCTCCCATGAGGTCTCCGGCGGGTTCTCCCGCTCTCGTTCGTCATGATGTCTTGAAAAGAAGGGCCCCGCAAGTCTCCCTGCGGGGCCCTGTCGGCAGATGTGGCTTACTGCAGTTCTTCGGCCTTGATGTAGCCGGAACCGATCAGCAGCTTTTCGATGTCACCCTTGCCCACCGAATACGGCACGAGCAGGTTGGACGGCACGACCTTGACGCCGTTGTCGTAGGTCTTGGTGTCGTTGACTTCGGGTTCCTTGCCCTGCATCACGGCATCGACCATGGCGGCGGTCTTCTTGGCGAGGTCGCGGGTGTCCTTGAACACCGTGGAGTACTGCTCGCCAGCCATCATGCCCTTGACCGAAGCCACTTCGGCGTCCTGGCCGGTGACGATCGGCATTTCGGCGCCGGCCGCATAGCCAACACCCTTGAGCGACGAGATGATGCCGCGCGACAGGCCGTCGTAGGGCGACAGCACGCCGTGCACCTTCTTGTCCGTGTAGTTGGCGGAGAGCAGGTTGTCCATGCGGGCCTGGGCCACGGCGCCGTCCCAGCGCAGCGTGCCGACCTTGTCCATGCCCATCTGGCCGGAGACAACGGCGATCTCGCCGGCATCGATCATCGGCTGCAGCACCGACATGGCGCCATCATAGAAGAAGAAGGCGTTGTTGTCGTCCGGCGAACCGCCGAAGAGTTCAACGTTCCACGGCTTCACCGAGGCAAAGCGCTCCTTCAGGCCGGCCACGAGACTGTCAGCCTGCAGCACGCCAACCTTGAAGTTGTCGAACGTGGCATAATAGTCCACGTCGCCGGAGTTGCGGATGAGGCGGTCATAGGCGATGACCTTGGCACCAGCTTCGTGGGCCTTCTTGAGCACGTCTGTCAGCGTGGTGCCGTCGATCGAGGCGATGACCAGGACCTTGGCACCCTTGGTCAGCATGTTTTCGATCTGCGAGAGCTGCGTCGGGATGTCGTCTTCGGCGAACTGCAGGTCAACTTCATAGCCGAGCGCCGAGAATTCCTTGGACATGGATTCGCCGTCCGAGATCCAGCGCGTGGACGACTTGTTCGGCATGGCGAGGCCGACAAGGCCCTTGCCTTCGGCATGTGCAATGCCCGTGGTGATGGCGACGGCAGCGGCGACCGTGGATGCCATGAAAATTCTGCGATTGATCACGAGGTATCCTCCCTGAAAACCAGACTGCGCCTCCGGCCCCATGCCGGACTTGCGCTGTCATGGCCGCGGACCATAGTGTGGGGCCGGGAAGTGATCAAGAATTTTGTATGACAAATAGGCGCCGCCTTGTATGACAAATGCCCAGCGAACTTTGCGGCAGCGCAACATGACCGGACGCGGAAAGACAAGATCGGCGAAAGGCAACATCCACGCCAAGATCGAGCGCGCCATCGGCGAGCGCATTCTCTCGGGCGAATTTGTGCCGGGTGCCCTTCTCCCCAATGAAGCGGACTGGGGCAAGACCTATGGCGCCAGCCGCACGGCCGTGCGCGAGGCGATCAAGAGCCTCACCGCCAAGGGCCTGATCCAGTCGCGCCCGAAGATCGGCTCACGGGTTGAACCGCGCGCGCGCTGGAACATGCTGGACCGCGATGTGCTGGAGTGGCACCGCGCCGCCATGGACCGCAAGGCCTTCCTTGCCTCGACCCAGGAGGCCCGCCGCCTCGTGGAACCCGGAATCGCCGAACTGGCCGCCCGCAAGCATTCACCCGCCCAACTGGAACGTTTGGTCGCAGCCTATCATGCGATGGCCGGCGCCACCGCGACAAAGGACATGGTGGCGTCCGATGTCGAATTTCACGACGCCCTGCTCGCCTGCGCCAACAACGAATTGCTGGTGCCCTTCTCCATCATCATCGAACAGGCACTCACCAACCTCTTCGACTACACCACCCACAAGAACCCGCATTATTCCCGGGCGCTCAAGCTGCACCAGAACATTGTCCGTGCCGTCGCCACGGCCGACGGGCCGGCCGCCCGCGACGCCATGCTGGCGCTTCTGACGGATACCGACAACGTCATCACTGCCACTCCCGCCCCCCGGAAGAAGCGTTAACGAGGGTCCTTCGGAAGGGGTGACGGGGGCCGGGGCTTCTGCTATCTCGCAGCCGCAAAACAGCGGGACATCCCATGCGCACAGCCACCATCAGCCGCAAGACAACCGAAACCGAAGTCACCTGCACGGTGAACCTCGATGGGTCCGGAGGCTACGACGTCAAGACCGGCGTCGGCTTCTTCGACCACATGATGGAACAGCTGGCCCGGCATTCGCTGATGGACATCACCCTTGCCGCCAGGGGCGACCTGCACATCGACGACCACCACACGGTGGAGGATTGCGGCATTGCGCTCGGCCAGGCCGTGGCCAAGGCACTGGGCGACCGCAAGGGCATCCGCCGCTACGCCTCCTGTGACCTGCCCATGGACGAGACCTTGACCCGCGTCGCCATCGACGTTTCGGGCCGTCCCTTCCTGGTCTTCAACTGCGAATACCCGCGCGACAAGATCGGCAACTTCGACACCGAACTGGTGCGCGAATGGTTCCAGGCCTTCGCCATGAATGCCGGGATCACCCTGCATCTGGAAAACACCGCCGGCGGCAACGCCCACCACATCGCCGAGAGCAGCTTCAAGGCACTGGCCCGGTCCTTGCGTGACGCGCTGGAAATCGACCCGCGCCAAAAGGACCGCATTCCCTCGACGAAAGGTTCGCTGAAGGGATGATGAAGACCGTCATCATCGACTACGGCTCCGGCAACCTGCATTCCGCCCACAAGGCTTTTGAACGCGCCGCCGCAGACCATGGCATCAAGGGCAAGATCATCGTCACCAGCAAGGCCGACGAGGTGGCGAAGGCAGACCGCATCGTCCTGCCGGGCGTCGGTGCCTTCAGGGATTGCCGCGACGGCCTCAACGCCGTTGATGGCATGCGCGAGGTCCTGCAGCAGCAGGTGATCGGCCTCGGCCGTCCCTTCCTCGGCATTTGTGTCGGCATGCAATTGATGGCGACGCGCGGCCTTGAACATGAAACCACCCAGGGCCTGGGCTGGGTCGCGGGCGATGTCGTGCGCATCACGCCAAATGATCCGTCACTCAAGATTCCGCACATGGGCTGGAACACGCTGAAGCTCCATTCCGACCATCCCGTGTTGCAGGACATTCCCACCGGCGAGAACGGCCTGCACGCTTATTTCGTGCACTCCTATCACCTCGAACCCACCCTGCCCGAAGACCTGATCGCCACCACCGACTACGGCGGCGCCGTCACCGCCATGGTGGGCTATGAAAACCTCGTGGGCACGCAATTTCACCCCGAAAAGAGCCAGGAGCTGGGCCTGCGCCTCATCGCCAATTTCCTCAGGTGGAAGCCATGAACCAATTGCCCCCCTCAGTCCTTCGGACAGCTCCCCCAACAAGTTGGGGGAGCGCGCGGGGTTTCACCCTCCCTCAGCTTTGCTGGGGGAGGTGGCCGAAGGCCGGAGGGGGCCCTTCCACATGATCCTCTTCCCCGCCATCGACCTGAAGGACGGCAAGTGCGTGCGCCTCAAGCTGGGCGATATGCGTGAGGCCACTATTTACAATGATGATCCTGCGGCACAGGCGCTGGCCTTCGAGCAGCAGGGCTTCACGTGGCTGCATGTCGTTGACCTGAACGGCGCCTTCGCCGGACAATCGGTGAATGGTGCCGCTGTCGAGGCCATCCTCAAGGCGACGAAAAATCCGGTGCAACTGGGCGGCGGCATCCGCACCCTGGCCCACATTGAAAGCTGGCTGTCCAAGGGCCTCGCCCGTGTTATTCTCGGCACAGTCGCCGTGCGCGATCCGGGCCTCGTGAAGGAGGCCTGCAGGCTCTTCCCCGGCAAGGTCGCCGTCGGCATTGACGCCAAGGGCGGCAAGGTTGCGGTCGAAGGCTGGGCCGAAGCCTCGTCTCTCGGCGTCATCGAGATGGCGCAGAAGTTTGAGGGTGCCGGTGTTGCCGCCATCATCTACACCGACATCGACCGCGACGGGGTGCTGACAGGCATCAACTGGGATGCGACCATCGCGTTGTCTGATGCCGTGTCCATTCCCGTCATCGCCTCGGGCGGACTGGCCTCGCTGGCCGATATCCGCCGCATGTTGCAGCCCGACGCGCGCAAGCTGGAGGGGGCCATCACCGGCCGCGCCCTCTATGATGGCCGCGTTGATGCAGGCGAAGCCCTGAAACTGATCGCGGAGGCCGCATGAACAAGGTCATGCTCATCACTGGCGGCAGCCGCGGCATCGGTGCCGCGGCTGCCCGCCTCGCCGCCCAGCGCGGCTACAGGGTGGTCGTGAACTATGTGGCTGACCGCGCCGCAGCGGAAGGTCTCTGCGAGGACATCCGCACGGATGGCGGCATGGCGCTGGCTTTCCAGGGCGACATGGCGAAGCTCGACGACATCGAGCGCCTCTTCCGCCAGACCGCCTTGAGTTTCGGAAGCATCGATGTGGTGGTGAACAACGCTGGCATCACTGGCAAGTCCAGCCGCCTGGATGAAGCCGATCCGCAGGTGATCGCCGACACCATTGCCATCAACACCACGGGCGCCATCTACGTGGCCCGCGAGGCGGTGAAGCACATGTCCACCCGCAACGGCGGCAAGGGCGGCGTCATCGTCAACATTTCCTCTGCCGCCGCCCTGCTCGGCAGTCCCGGTGAATATGTCTGGTATGCCGCCAGCAAGGGCGCCATCGATTCCCTCACCACCGGTCTTGCCAAGGAAGTCGCCATGGAAGGCATCCGTGTCGTCTCCGTCACCCCCGGCATGACGCTGACCGACATCCACGAACGCTCCACCGGAGACGTGGCGCGCGTGGAACGCATCCGCCCGACCATCCCCATGCAGAGGATCGGCGAGCCGGAGGAAATCGCCGAGGCCATTCTCTTCATGGCGAGCGATGCCGCAAGCTACATCACGGGCACGACCTTGCGTGTCGCCGGAGGCCGCTGATGCTGAAGATGCGCGTCATTCCCTGCCTCGACGTCAAGGACGGCCGCGTCGTCAAGGGCGTCAACTTCGTGAACCTCGTGGATGCGGGCGATCCTGTGGAAGCCGCCAAGGCCTATGACAAGGCCGGCGCCGATGAACTTTGCTTCCTCGACATCACCGCCACCCACGAAGGTCGCGGCACCATGCTGGATGTGGTGCGCCGCACGGCGGAGGCCTGCTTCATGCCGCTGACCGTCGGTGGCGGCGTGCGCACGCTGGACGATATCCGCGCCCTTCTTCTCGCCGGTGCCGACAAGGTTTCGATCAATTCCGCTGCCGTCGCCAACCGCCAGTTCGTCAGGGAGGCGGCGGAGAAATTCGGTAGCCAGTGCATCGTCGTCGCCATCGACGCAAAGGAAGTGGCACCGGGCAAGTATGAAATCTTCACCCACGGCGGGCGCAAGGAAACCGGTATCGACGCCGTGCAGTTTGCCCGCGCGGTGGAAGCCCTGGGCGCAGGCGAAATCCTGCTCACGTCAATGGATCGTGATGGTACGGGCAAGGGCTTCAATATCGCCCTCACCCGCGCCATCGCCGACGCCGTGAACATCCCCGTCATCGCCTCGGGCGGTGTCGGCACGCTCGACCACTTGGCCGAAGGTATCAGGGACGGCCACGCCACAGCGGTGCTCGCCGCCTCGATTTTCCACTTCGGAACCTTTACGATCGCGCAGGCCAAGGACGCCATGGCAAAGGCGGGGATACCGGTGCGTATGACGAAGGGGACGTGACAGCCATGTTCAGCCAACTGGAAACACTCGCCAAGGACATCGAAGCCAGGGCCTCCGCCTCGCCTGACTCCTCCTACACCGCGAAGCTCCTCGCAAAGGGCGTGGACAAATGCGCCAAGAAGCTGGGTGAAGAAGCGGTTGAACTCGTCATCGCCGCTGTCGAAAAGAACAAAACCGAAGTCACGAAGGAAGCCGCCGACGTGCTGTATCACCTGCTCGTGCTGTTGCAGGCCGCAGGCGTTTCGCCCACTGCCGTGATGGAGGAACTCAGGCGCCGCGAAGGCACCTCCGGCCTCGTGGAAAAAGCGGGCCGCCCGCATGATTGACCTTGCCGAGGACTTCGCCCGCGAAGTCTCTCCCTTCCGCCGTTTCTCCCGCAATGAATGGGCTGATCTGCGCGCCGACACAGCGATGACGCTGACCGATGCCGACCTCGACGAGGTACGCTCGCTCAACGACCGCATCGACCTCGCAGAAGTGGAGGCGATCTACCTGCCCATGTCGCGCCTGCTGAACCTCTATGTGCAGGCAAGCCAGAAGCTCTTCCACGCTTCCAACCAGTTCCTCCACATCACCGACCTAAAGGTGCCCTATGTCATCGGCATCGGCGGCAGCGTATCGAGCGGCAAGAGCACCACGGCGCGCATCCTGCGCCGCCTGCTCTCGCGCTGGCCCTCGCACCCGAAGGTCGATCTCGTCACCACCGACGGCTTCCTCCTGCCCAACGCCGTGCTGGAACGCGAAGGCCTGATGCAGCGCAAGGGCTTCCCCGAATCCTACGACCTGCAGCGCATCCTCCGCTTCATGTCCGACATCAAGTCGGGCGAGCGCGACGTGGAAGCGCCGGTCTATTCGCACCTCACCTATGACGTGATCCCCGGCCAGACCCAGGTCGTGGACCAGCCCGACATCCTGATCGTCGAGGGCATCAACGTGTTGCAGACCGGCCGCCCGCCGCGTGATGGCCGCGGCATTCCAAACACCTCCGACTTCTTCGACTTCTCCATCTTCATTGATGCCGAGGAAACCGACCTCAAGACCTGGTACATTGAGCGCTTCTTCTCGCTCCGTAACGGTGCCTTCCAAAACCCGCAATCCTACTTCCACCGCTACGCCTCGCTCACCGACGCCGAGGCCAGTGAAACCGCTACCCGCATCTGGAACACCATCAACCTGGTGAACTTGCGCGAAAACATCCTCCCCACCCGCCCCCGCGCCGACCTGGTGCTGAGAAAGGGCACAGACCACAAGGTGCGGAGTGTGTTCTTGAGAAGGTTGTAGTCCGCCAGACTGTCAACGCTGTTGCTTTGCCTTTCCGGGCGGCGGCATGCTAACCAAGGAAAAAACAGGGGCTCACACAGACCATGCCGATCGGACAACCATCCTATTCCTACGAAGAACTTCTCGCCTGCGGGCGCGGCGAATTGTTTGGGCCGGGCAACGCCCAGCTGCCGCTGCCCCCCATGCTGATGTTCGACCGCATCACCCAGATCAGCAAGGATGGCGGTTCGGCGGGGCTTGGTTCTGTCGTCGCCGAATTCGACATCAAGCCGGACCTCTGGTTCTTCCCCTGCCATTTCCACGGCGACCCCGTGATGCCCGGCTGCCTCGGCCTTGACGCCCTCTGGCAGCTCACCGGCTTCTTCCTCGGCTGGCTGGGCGAACCCGGCAAGGGCCGTGCGCTGGGCGTGGGCGAGGTGAAATTCACCGGCATGGTCACCCCCAAGGTCAAGACCGTGACCTATGAGGTGGATGTGACGCGCCTCATCCTGCGCAAGCTGAAACTCGCCGTCGCCAACGGCGTGATGAAGGCCGATGGCGAGCCGATCTATCAGGTCACCGACATGAAGGTCGGCCTGTTCCAGCCGGAAGCCAAGTAGTCCCCACCCGGTTTTTGACGCATGGAACGGCCCGCCCGCACCTGCTAAGAGACCGGACCAACGTTCCACGGAGTATCGAGAGAATGCGGCGAGTCGTCGTCACAGGCATGGGGATTGTCTCCTCCATCGGCAACAATGTGCAGGAGGTGACCGCCTCCCTGCGCGAGGCCAAATCCGGCATCGTATCAGCCGACAAGTACAGGGAACTGGGCTTCCGCTGCCAGGTCCATGGCGCGCCGACCTACGACCTCGACACCGTGGACCGCCGCGTGCGCCGCTTCATGGGCGATGGCGCCGCCTGGAACTACGTGGCCATGCAGCAGGCCATTGCCGACTCCGGCCTTGAGGAAAAGGACCAGAAGAACGACCGCACCGGCATCATCATGGGCTCGGGCGGGCCGTCGACCCGCACCCTCGTGGCCGCTGCCGACACCACCCGCGAAAAGGGCCCCAAGCGCGTCGGCCCCTTTGCCGTCCCCGCCACCATGTCGTCCACCAACTCCGCGACGCTGGCGACACCCTTCGGCATCCGCGGCGTCAACTATTCCATCTCGTCGGCCTGCGCCACCTCCGCCCATTGCATCGGCAATGGCGCGGAACTGATCCAGTGGGGCAAGCAGGACATCGTCTTCGCCGGCGGCGGCGAGGAACTGGACTGGACGCTCTCGGTGCTCTTCGACGCCATGGGCGCCATGTCCTCCAAATACAATGACCGCCCCGCCACGGCGTCGCGTGCCTATGACAAGAACCGCGACGGCTTCGTCATCGCCGGCGGCGCCGGTGTCGTCGTGCTGGAAGAACTGCAACACGCCAAGGCGCGCGGCGCCAGGATCTACGGCGAACTCGTGGGCTATGGTGCCACCAGCGATGGCTATGACATGGTCGCCCCCTCGGGCGAGGGTGCGGTGCGCTGCATGCGCATGGCCATGAAGGACGTGAAGGGCGCCATCGACTACATCAACCCGCATGGCACCTCGACGCCCGTGGGCGATGCCAAGGAGATCGAAGCGATCCGCGAGGTCTTCGGCGACAAGATCCCGCCCATCTCCTCGACCAAATCCCTGACCGGCCATTCCCTGGGCGCCACCGGCGTGCAGGAGGCGATCTATTCCCTTCTCATGATGAAGAACGGCTTCCTCTGCGAAAGCGCCAACATCGAGGAACTCGATCCCGCCTTTGAAGGCGTGCCCATCCTGCGCAAGCGTGTGGACAATGCCAAGGTTGATACCGTGATGTCGAACTCCTTCGGCTTCGGCGGCACCAACGCCACCCTCGTCTTCCAACGCCACAACGGATAAGCAAAACCATGACCGATGGATTGATGAAGGGCCGCCGCGGCCTCGTGATGGGTGTGGCCAACGATCATTCGATTGCCTGGGGCATTGCTTCGAACCTCGCGAAGCATGGCGCCGAACTCGCCTTCACCTATCAGGGTGAGGCCTTCGGCAAGCGGCTCGCACCGCTGGCGGAAAGCGTCGGATCGAACATCCTCATCAACTGTGACGTAGAGGACATCGCTTCGGTGGATGCCACCTTCGCCGAACTGAAGGCGAAATGGGGCACCATCGACTTCCTCGTCCATTCCATCGGCTTTTCCGACAAGAACGAGTTGAAGGGCAAATACGCCGACACAAGCCGCGCCAACTTCTCGCGCACCATGGTGATCTCGGCCTTCTCCTTCACCGAAATCACCAAGCGCGCCGCAGAGCTCATGCCCAATGGCGGCTCCATCCTTACCCTCACCTATGGCGGCTCGCAGCGCGTCATGCCCAACTACAATGTCATGGGCGTGGCCAAGGCAGCGCTGGAAGCAAGCGTGCGCTACCTCGCCGCCGACTTTGGCCCGCAAGGGGTGCGGGTGAACGCCATTTCGGCAGGCCCCATGCGCACGCTGGCAGGTGCGGGTGTCGGCGATGCCCGCGCCATGTTCAACTACCAGCAGGCTCACGCGCCGCTCCGCCGCACCGTAACGCTGGACGAAGTGGGCGGTGCCGCCGTCTATCTGCTCTCGCCCCTGTCAGGCGGCGTCACAGGCGAAATCCACTACGTGGATTCGGGCTACAACATCATCTCCATGCCGCGCCCGGAAGATCTGGCGAAGGGCTGATCACCAGCCCTCCAGCGCCAGCTTGCCGATCATCCGGCCCTCTTCCAGCAGCTTGTGGGCGGCGAGGAGGTTCGGCGCGTTGATCCTGCCGATCCGCCGGGTCAGCGTGGTGCGCAGCGTGCCTGCATCAACAAGACGCGCCACTTCGTTGAGAAGTCTGGCCTGCTCGGCAATGTCAGCTGTCTGCTCCACGGGCCGCGTGAACATGAACTCCCAGTGGATGGAAATGCTCTTGGTCTTGAACGGCGTCATGTCCATGGCGTCGGCAATGAGCCCCAGGCGCCCCTGTGGCGCGATCAGTGAGGCAATGTCCTGCCCATAGGGCTGGGCGTTGCTGGTGCAGAAGACAAATCCCGGTTTGCCCGTGTTCAGCGCCTCGACCTGCGGCGCCAGAGGCTTGCCGTGGTCGACAACATGATGCGCACCCAACTCCCTGCACCAGGCCACCGTTTCGGGCCGCGACGCCGTGGCGATCACCGTGAGCCCCGTCAATTGCCGCGCCAGCTGGATGGCGATGGAACCGACACCCCCTGCCCCGCCGATGATCAGGATGCTGTTGCCCGCACCCGCCACCGGCCGCCCCACCTGAAGCCGGTCAAAAAGCATTTCCCACGCCGTGATGCTGGTGAGCGGCAAGGCTGCGGCTTCCGACCAGTCCAGCGTTTTGGGCTTGTGGCCCACAATCCGCGCATCGACTGCATGGCGCTCGGCATTTGTGCCCGGCCGGTTGATGGCCCCCGAATAGAACACCTCGTCACCTGGCTTGAAACGCCCTTGCACCAGCGGCCCTACCGCACGCACGATGCCGGCCGCATCAAAGCCGACGACCTTGGGGCCGTCCCCCTCCGGCCCCGAGCGCCTGCGCACCTTGGTGTCCACCGGGTTCACCGAAACGGCCTTCACATCAACCACGATGTCATGCCCCAGCGCCTCTGGCTCGGGCAGTGTCACATCCTCAAGTGCCCTTGCATCCGTGACGGGACGCGATGAGAAATATCCGACTGCGCGCATGACTGACTCTCCTGAGATGGGTCCACCCTAACACAGTCATTGCGCGACACGGCAACAGCGGCGATAAATCAGGCGAAGACCTGCATTGCATTGAAAGCACACCATGACATCCCACGATCAGCTTCTCGACCGCTACGCCGAACTCATCATCCGCTCCGGCCTCAACATCCGTGCCGGGCAACAGGTTCTGGTGACGGCGCCGCTGGAAGCTGTTGACCTCGTGCGCCGCGTCACCCACCACGCCTATGCCGCCGGAGCCTCTCTCGTCACCACGCTCTACAGCGACGAGCAGACCGCGCTCATGCGCTACCGCCTCGGCCACGAGGCAGCCTTTGATGCAGCACCCGCATGGCTCTTCAACGGCATGGCCGAAGCCTTCCGCGATGGTTCGACGGCGCGCCTTGCCATCATCGGCGAAGACCCCTCGCTGCTCTCCAACGAAAACCCGGAACACGTCTCCCGTGCCAATCGCGCCCGCTCCAGGGCCTACAAGCCGGTGATCGAGCAGATCACCGCATTTGCCACCAACTGGTGCGTGGTCTCGGCTGCAACCCCCTCCCATGCCAGGTCGGTCTTCCCGAACCTGCCACCGGAACAGGCACTCGCCGCCCTCTGGGCCGCCATCTTCAAATGCACCCGTGCCGACCAACCCGATCCGGTGGCGGCATGGAAGCACCACAACGCCACGCTGCATGCCCGCGTGAAGATGCTGAATGAAAAACGCTATGCCGCGTTGAAGTACAAAGGCCCCGGCACCGACTTCACCCTCGGCCTCGTGGACAACCACGTCTGGGCCGGCGGCGCTTCGACGGCGCGCAACGGCATCCTCTGCAATCCCAACATCCCCTCGGAAGAGGTCTTCACCATGCCGCACCGCGAGCGGGTGGATGGCATCGTGCGTTCAACAAAACCGCTGTCCTATCAGGGCTCGCTGATCGACGGCATCTCCGTGCGCTTCGAGAAGGGCCGCATCGTCGAGGGCACGGCGGAGAAAGGCGGCGACGTGTTCCGCAAGATGATCGAGACCGACGACGGCGCCGCCCGCCTCGGCGAAGTGGCCCTCGTGCCGCACTCCTCGCCCATCTCGGCCTCCGGCATCATCTTCAGCGAAACCCTCTACGACGAGAACGCCGCAAGCCACATCGCCGTGGGCCAGGCCTATGCCCAGAACATGGAAGGCACGGCCACCCTGTCAGCCGAACAGAAGCTCGCGGCCGGCATGAACACCTCCCTCATCCACGTGGACTGGATGATCGGCTCGGGTGAACTGGATGTGGATGGCATCGCAAAGGACGGAAAAGCCGAAGCCCTCATGCGCAAGGGCGAATGGGTGGGGTAGAGGAACCCCCTCAGTCCTTCGGACAGCTCCTCCAACAAGTTGAGGGAGCGTGATTGTATGCGTTGTCTCATTGCCATAGCGTGGTGCTGGTCAAATGCCCTCCCCCAACTCGTTGGGGGAGGTGGCCGACAGGCCGGAGGGGGTTTCTTCCCCCTCAACCCGCCGCCTTCACCTCAAGCGTGGCGCCTGTCACACCCGTGACCACAACTGCCGTGCCCTGCGCCATGTCGGGTCCGGAGACATCCCACACCGTGTCGTCGATCTTCACCTTGCCGCGGCCATTGCTGATCGCCTGCAGCAGCGTGGTGCGGCGGCCCACATAGCCGGTCTGGCGCTGGTTCAGGTCGGGCTGGTCGCTCTTCGGGCGGCGCTGCTTCATCACATAGTTCCATGAGGCCAGCACCAGAAGCACCGAGAGTACGGCGAAGACCGCAAGCTCGGCCTGCCAGCCCAATCCGAAAATGGAATTGATGCCACCGGTGAGTCCCGCCGCGAGCGCCAGCCACAGCAGGAAAATGCCCGGCGCCAGCAACTCGCCGATCAGCAGCACAAGTCCGATGATGTACCAGAACCACACATCACCGAAGATCGGAAAAATGTCACCCATCCCTAGGCCCTCTCATGGCATTTCGTTACGGCGTTGTGCGCGGGCGGCGCGGCGGTTCGGACACCGGCTGCGAGGCAAACGCCTCCTTGGCGATTTCGGCAATGCCACCGATGGTGCCCACGATGGACGAGGTATCCACCGGCATCATCAGCACCTTCTGGTTCGGTGACTTGGCGAGCGACTCCAGCGCCTTCACGTAGTTGTTGGCGACGAAGTAGTTGATTGCCTGCACATTGCCGCTGGCAATGGCCTGGCTCACCATGGTCGTGGCCTTGGCTTCCGCTTCGGCGGCGCGTTCGCGCGCTTCGGCCTCGCGGAAGGCCGCTTCCTTGCGGCCTTCGGCTTCCAGAACCACCGACTGCTTCTCGCCTTCCGCCTTGAGAATGGCGGCGTTGCGCAGGCCTTCGGCTTCCAGGATGGCGGCGCGCTTGTCGCGCTCGGCCTTCATCTGGCGGGCCATGGAGTCCACGAGGTCGCGCGGCGGATTGATGTCCTTGATCTCGATGCGCGTCATCTTCACGCCCCAGGGCTGCGTCGCCTGGTCCACGACACCGAGCAGGGCATGGTTGATCTGGTCGCGCTGCGACAGCAGGCTGTCCAGTTCCATGGAACCCATGACCGTTCGGATGTTGGTCATCACCATGTTGACGATGGCGTTCTCCACGTCATGCACCTCATAGGCCGCGCGCGCCGCGTTCAAGACCTGGAAGAAGGCCACGCCATCGACGGTCACCATGGCATTGTCGCGGGTGATCACCTCTTGCGAGGGCACCGGCATCACGCGCTCCATCATGTTGATCTTGTGGCCGACGCGGTCAATGAACGGAACGATCAGGCCAAGGCCGGGTTCCAGCGTGTGGACATATTTGCCGAAACGTTCGACCGTGTAGTTGTAGCCCTGCGGCACCATGCGAATGGCCCGGAGGAGGTAGAACACCACCACCGCAAGCAGGATGATGACAAAAATGCCAAGGCCGTCGAACATGGGAGTCTCCGCTCAAAATCCCTGACAATATGGGGCTTCACGGTGAATCGCACAAGCGCGTCAGACCCAGCCGGCGAGTTCCTCTTCGGCGATGGTTTGCAGCATCTGAATGGAGCGCGGGGAATCGTTCAGGCAGGGCACCACGGAAAACTGCTCGCCACCCTTCTCAAGGAACGTCTCCTTGAGGCCGATGGCCAGTTCCTCCAGCGTCTCCACGCAGTCCGAGGCAAAGCCGGGCGAGATGATCAGCAGCTTCTTCACCCCCTGTGACGGCAGTTCCTCCACCGTATCCTGGGCATAGGGCTTCAGCCATTCCGCCTTGCCGAAGCGCGACTGGAACACGACCTGCAGATAGTCCCGGTCCATGCCCAGCCGCTCACGCAGCAGGCGCGCTGTCTTCTGGCACTGGCAGTGATAGGGGTCGCCCTTGTCGAGATACTCCTTCGGCAGGCCGTGGAAGGCGACGAGGATGCGGTCCGGCTTCCAGGTGAGCTGCCCCATGTGCTCCTTCAGGCTGTCGGCGATGGCGGCAATGTGTGCAGGATGGGCGAAATAGGGGGGCACCACACGGATCATCGGCTGCCAGCGCATGGTCAGGAGTTTTTCATAGGCCTTGTCCAGCGCCGTCGCCGTGGTCGCGGCGGAATATTGCGGATAGAGTGGAAACAGCACGATCCGGTCACAGCCTTGGTCCTTGAGCGCCTGAAGTCTCTCGGCGACGGGCGGCAGGCCGTAGCGCATGGCCCAGTCCACAAGCAGCTTGCCCGTCCGGCCCACAGTGCGCCCCAGCGCCACCGCCAGTTTCTCGGATTGCGAGCGCGTGAAGGTCTTGAGCGGTGATTCGTTCCTGTCACGATTCCAGATCTGTTCATAAGCGTGGCCGGACCGTTTCGGCCGCGTCGTGAGGATGATGCCGTTGAGGATCACCCACCACAGGGCACGGTTCACCTCGATGACCCGCCGGTCGGAGAGGAATTCCTTCAGGTACCGCCGCATGGACCAGTAGTCGGTCGCCTCCGGCGTGCCGAGGTTGAGAAGCAGCAGCCCGGTCTTGGCGGTGGGGATGGGCGGATGGCCGGGCGGCAGGTGGGGATTGGCTGTGTCTGTCATGATCGCTTGAAACGGCCCGGGCGCATGGCCGGATTGCCCATTCCCATAATGCAGCCGTGCCACAGAGGAAACCCCGTCATCAAACCAGCGCAAAGCCCACGCTGGAAGAGTACACTGCCTTTGATTCGCGCCGCTCCGGGGCCGGCGCGCAGGCAGGGACAATGACGGACGGGACGGTTCACGGGGCACGGCAGGAAGGAACTGCGCGGCACCGCTGGCATCACATGCTGGCGGCTGCGCTGCTGTTCTTGACCGGAACTCTGTTCGCCACCGTCGCATGGTTCCACGCGGTGACACTGCCGGACTGGCTCTGGCTGGCGCTCGTCGCACTGGCAAGCCTCGCCCTTGCCGCACGGCCACCCGCCGCAGCAACACTCGTGGAAACAGCAGCGGACCGGGACGTGAGGCCCGTGGCGGCGGCTCCCGTTCCGCCCCCGCAGGTGATCCTTGCGGCAACCACCCATGAATTGCGCACCCCCCTCAATGCCATCATCGGCTTCTCGGAACTGCTGCGCGATGCCGAGAAAACGGGCACCGCCCGCAAGCAACGCGAGGAATTTGCCACCGCCATCCTTGAGAATGCCCATCACCTCAAGCAGCGGCTCGACGATGTGCTGGATGCCAACCGTATCGCCAGCGGGTCCTTGAAGGTCGCGGGCTACCCGGTCGACATCGCTGAAATCATTGAGGTCGTGAGCCGGGACCGCCACGATGCCGCCGCCGCGCGCAACGTCTCCATTGTCGCCCGCATCGCTGGCGGCATCACCTGCCTTGGTGACGCCAACCGCATGCGTCAGGCGCTGGCCTGCGTGGTCGACAATGCCGTCGCCTTCTCGCCGCCCGACGGCATCGTCAACATCAACATGCTGCGTGGCGCCTCTGGTGACCTTGTCGTGACCGTGACGGACGCAGGTCCTGGCATCACCAGCGAAAATGCCGAACGGGCCTTTGAACCCTTCCGCCAGTTGGACGAAGGGGCGGCCCGCCACCACGCCGGTCTCGGCCTTGGCCTTTACATCGCCCGGGGCATCCTGCGCCTGCATGACGGGGATGTGACACTTGCCACTGCACCGGGCAGCGGAACCGAGGTACGCCTCACGTTCCCGTCCGCACGTGTGAACTGGCAGGCGGCGCACGAATATTCGCCCACTGTTGCTGCCGCGCACGTTGCCTGACAGGCTGTTCTGCGCCACAGTCTGCGCATGGCCAAGACAGCAAAGCGCCCCAAACCCCGCTCCAGACCCCGTGCAAAAACGGTACCCCCGCGCCGCCGCGGACCGGCCATCATGGGCGCCAGCCACGCCGCCACGCCCAAGGGCGCGCAGGCCGCTTTCTTCGGTGCGCCACACGGCACACCCTACAAGACCATCGACAACCACATTCATGCCGACGCAGCCAAGGCCTTCCGCAAGGCGCTGTCCTGGGACGCGGAATGGATCGACCATTGGGATTTTGATTTCGGCAGCAGGCTTCTGCCGGACGAAGGCTTTGCCGCCGTGGACCTCGGTGACCTCGCCACCAAACCCAAAGACGGCAAGGGCAACCGCCGCAAGATCGAAGCACAGACGAAATCCATCCTCGATGCGGGTGCCGTGCCCATCATGTTCGGCGGTGACGACAGCGTGCCCATTCCCTTCCTCGCCGGTTTCGCCGGTGGCCCGCCCATCACGGTGGTGCAGATCGACGCCCACATTGACTGGCGCGAGGAGCGTGAAGGCGAACCCATGGGCTTCTCCTCGACCATGCGCCGCGCCTCCGAAATGTCCCACGTCTGGCGCATCGTTCAGGTCGGCGCGCGCGGCATCGGCAGCGCCCGGCAAGGCGAGGTGGAAGCCGCCCTGCAATGGGGCGCACGCCTTGTACCCGGCAACACCTTCCACCGGGACGGCACGGCAAGTGTTCTGCAACACATCGAGCCCGAGTCGACCTGCGTCATCTGCCTTGATCTGGACGTGCTGGATTCCTCCGTCATGCCCGCCGTCGCCTACCCCTCGCCCGGCGGTCTGGACTTCCTGCAGATCACCCGTCTGATCGGCGACATCGCCGCCAAGGCCCGCATCGGCGGACTGGCCATGGTGGAGTTCGTGCCGAAGAAGGACCGTGACGGCACCGCCGCCATGACAGCAGGCCGCATCGCCATGCATGTGCTGCACCATGTGGCACGGCAAGCGGTGAAGGCGTGAGTCTACGCGAAACCTTCTCCGTCTTCCTGCGCATCGGACTTCTCTCCTTCGGCGGGCCAGCAGGGCAGATCGCGCTGCTGCACCGGGAACTGGTGGAACAACGCCAGTGGCTCAGCGAGAAGGAGTTCCTCTCGGCATTGAATTTCTGCATGCTGCTGCCGGGGCCGGAAGCGATGCAACTCGCCACCTATGCGGGATGGAAACGCCACGGCATGACAGGTGGTCTGATGGCCGGGGTGCTCTTTGTCCTTCCAGGCGCGTTGCTCATCCTCGCACTTTCATTGCTCTACGCCAGTTTTGGAAACCTTCCTGCCCTCACCGCAGTCTTCTGGGGTCTCAAGGCAGCCGTGCTTGCCATTGTTCTTGAAGCATTGTTCAAGGTGGCGCGGCGCGCGCTGCGCACGACGGCAGACTGGATCACGGCGTCTTTGGCGTTTCTGGCCCTCTTCGTGTTTGCCCTGCCCTTTCCGCTGGTCATTCTGGTGGCAGCACTCTCAGGCATGCTCATGCCTCCGGTCACGGGCGATGGAGAAAGCGCCATCATTCGCCCTTCCTGGCGCGCCACTGTACTGACCACTCTGCAATGGGCCGCCATCTGGCTCATTCCCCTTGCGGCGCTGCATCTGGTCCCCGGCACCGAACACATCCTCGCCAGACTCGGCCGCATGTTCTCCGTGCTGGCGGTCGTCACCTTTGGCGGTGCCTATGCGGTTCTCGTGTCGCTCGGCCAGACCATGGTGGAACAGACCGGCTGGCTCACGGCGCGCGAGATGATCGACGCACTGGCGCTGGCCGAAACCACGCCCGGGCCGCTCATTCTCGTGGGTCAGTTCGTGGCCTTCCTCGCCGCCGCGAAACAGGACGGCTCGCTCTGGGCGGGCCTCGCAGCAAGCCTCGTCTTTCTCTGGATGACCTTCACGCCCTGCTTCCTCTGGATTTTTGCAGGCGCACCCTGGATCGACTACCTGCAATCCCGGCCCCGGCTGGCCGCGGCGCTGGCCCGCATCACCGCTGCCGTGGTCGGCGTCATCCTCAATCTCAGCCTGTGGTTTGGCCTGCATGTGGTTTTTGCCGGGGTGAAACGCCTGCCCGGCACCGTGCCCGTCTGGTGGCCGGATATCCAGGGCTTCGATCCGGCAGCGCTGGTGCTGGCCTGTGCCGCCGCCCTTGCCCTGCTTGGGGCGAAGCTGGGCATTCCCAAAACGCTGGCCTTGTCTGCCTTGGCAGGGCTAATATGGCGGCTTGTTCTCAACTGACGCGCCGGAGATCATGTCCAAGTCCCGCCCCCTCGTCGGCCTTCCCGCCGATACCTATGAAAAAGACGGTTTCCTCTTCCATTCGCTTGGCGACAAATATGTCCGTGCACTGACGGATGTCGCCAATGTCGACGCCGTGATGATCCCCTCGCAGCTTGATCACGACAACCTCGACGGCATGCTCGCCCATTTCGACGGCATCCTGATGACGGGTGCCGTCTCCAACGTGCATCCCCCGCACTATGGCGAGGAGGCCACCGCCGACCACGAGCCCTATGACCACCGCCGCGACGCCACCACCTTGCAACTGATCAAGGCCGTGATCGCCCGTGGCATGCCGCTGTTCTGCATCTGCCGCGGCTTCCAGGAACTGAACGTTGCCATGGGTGGCACGCTGGAAACGGAGTTGCAGCGCGGCGAGGGCCGCCTCGACCATCGCGCGCCGAAATCCGATGATGTGGACGTCCGCTATGCCCCCCGCCACGCCATCTCGGTCACGCCCAACGGTTTCCTGCACCGCATCCTTGGCAAGAGCGAAACGATGGTCAACACCATCCACCGCCAGGGCATCAAGCGCCTGGGCGACGGCCTGAACATTGAAGCCACGGCACCGGATGGCATCGTCGAGGCCGTCTCCGTGAAGAACGCCAAGGCCTTCGCCTTCGGCACGCAATGGCACCCGGAGTTCAAGGCCGCAAACAATCCGGATTCGGTGAAACTCTTCACCACCTTCGGCGATGCCGTGCGCGCCCACGCACGCGCCCGCGGCGAAACCCATTTCGTCGGCCGGGTAGCGTAGACTTCAATGAAAATCCCGGCTCTTCGGCAACACCCGCACATTGCGGGGGTGCCGGGTTGAGCTTTGCTGGTACTGCGCCGGGTCCGGCCCCGGCTTCTTCACCTCATCGGCGCGCGCCACGGTGCCACGCAGGGTGAGGCCGTCTTCCGTGAGTGACGTGAGCCAGAAGGTCTTGTCCTCGATGCGGCTGGCGACCACATGGATGATGTCGCCCGAGCGTTGCACCCGGCCGCGGATCAGCATCAGCCGCGCGCCCATCACCGTGGCGCGGTGCGCCTCCAGCACATCCGGCCAGATCACCGCGTTGCAGACGGAGAACTCGTCTTCCAGCGTGAGGAAGACAACTCCCTTGGCCGAGCCCGGCCGCTGCCGCACCAGCACCACGCCCGCCACAGTCACGGCGCGGCCATTGCGCAGCGACTTGAGCACGCCGTTGTCCGTCACCTTTTCAGCCGCACAACGCCCCCGCAGGAAGGACATGGGATGCGCCTTCAGCGACAGCTTCACCGTCTGGTAGTCGTTGACCACATGCTCGGCGAGCGGCATCTCCGGCAGTTGCACCGCTGCTTCCATGCCCTGCTCCTTCGCATCAGCATGGGCGAAGAGCGGCAAGGGAGTCCGCGCCTTGGCCAGCGCCGTCACCTCCCACAACGCCTGCCTGCGGTCGAGACCCAGCGACCGGAAGCAATCGGCAGCAGCGAGTTTTTCGAGGGCGGAGTGGGGGAGAAGCGCCGCCATTTCGGCCAGTGTTGTTGTCCTCCCTCGCCCTTGCGGGGAGGGGAGAATGGACACGACATCCCCCTCCCGCACCCCATCCACCTCACGAAAGCCGAGGCGCAGGCAAAGGGACCCCCTCCGCCCGTTGGGCACCTCCCCCAGCAAAGCTGGGGGAGGGCGTTTCATCACGCTCCCCCAACTTGTTGGGGGAGCTGTCCGAAGGACTGAGGGGGGCCTTTCCTCCAGCACCGAATCCCACTGCGAATGACTCACATCCACCGGCAGCACCTCAACCCCATGCTCGCGCGCGTCCCGCACGATCTGCGCCGGGGCATAGAAGCCCATGGGTTGTGAATTCAGCAGCGCACAGGCGAACACTGCCGGGTGGTGGCGCTTCAGCCAGGCCGAGACATAGACCAGATGCGCGAAGCTCGCGGCGTGGCTTTCCGGGAAGCCGTATTCGCCGAAGCCCTTGATCTGGTTGAAGCAGCGCGCCGCGAAGCCGGCATCGTAGCCGCGTTCCACCATGCGGCTCACCATTTTCTGTTCCAGCCGCCCAATGGTGCCGCGCCGCCGGAAGGTGGCCATGGCCTTGCGCAACTCGTTCAGTTCGCCAGGTGTGAACTCCGCCGCCACCATGGCGAGCTTCATCGCCTGCTCCTGGAACAAGGGCACACCCTTGGTGCGGCCCAGCACCTGCCGCAATTCATCCGGCGGCCCGAAGTCCGGATGCGGTGCCGGATAATCCTCCGCCTCAATGCCATCGCGCCGCCTGAGATAGGGATGCACCATGTCACCCTGGATCGGGCCGGGCCGCACGATCGCCACCTCGATCACCAGATCATAGAAGCAACGCGGTTTGAGGCGCGGCAGCATGTTCATCTGGGCCCGCGATTCCACCTGGAAGACACCGACCGAGTCGGCCTTGCACAGCATGTCATACACAGTCCGGTCCTCGCGCGGCACGGTGGCGAGCATGTAGCGCTGCCCGTGCCAGGCCTCGATCAGCTCGAAACTCTTGCGGATGCAAGTGAGCATGCCCAAGGCCAGCACATCCACCTTGAGCATGCCCAGCGTGTCAATGTCGTCCTTGTCCCATTCGATGAAGGTGCGGTCTTCCATGGCCGCATTGCCGATGGGCACCGTCTCGTCCAGCCGCTCGCGTGTCAGGATGAAGCCGCCCACATGCTGCGAGAGATGGCGCGGGAAGCCGGCAATCTCGCCCGTCAGTTCCAGCACGCGGGCGAGCAGCGGATCATCCGGATCAAGCCCGATCTCCTTCAGCCGCTTCTCCTGCATCTCCTCCGGCATCATGCCCCAGACCGAGCCGGCGAGTGCCCCGGTCACGTCTTCCGAAAGTCCCATCACTTTCCCCACCTCGCGCAGTGCCGAGCGCCCGCGATAGGTGATCACCGTGGCGGCGAGGCCTGCCCGCTCCCGGCCATAGCGGCGGTAGAGATACTGGATCACCTCCTCGCGCCGCTCGTGCTCGAAATCGACATCAATGTCCGGCGGTTCCTTGCGCTCCTCCGAGATGAAGCGCTCGAACAGGAGATCGATCTGGTTGGGATCAACCGCCGTGATGCCGATCACATAGCAGACCGTGGAATTGGCCGCCGAACCCCGCCCCTGGCAGAGGATCGGCGGATCAAGGCTGCGGGCAAAGCGCACGATGTCATAAACGGTGAGGAAGTAGGGCGCGTAGTTGAGCTTGCGGATCAGCGCCAGTTCCTTGGCGATGTTCTGGCGCACCTTGGCGGGAACACCTTGCGGATAGCGCTCCATGGCACCTTCCCGCGCCAGATGTTCCAGATAGCCTTGCGGATCCTGGCCCTGTGGCACCGGCTCTTCCGGATATTCGTAGCGCAGTTCATCGAGCGAGAAGCGGCAGGCCTCCGTGATCACAAGCGTGTTGGCGAGCGCTTCGGGATAATCCCGGAACAGCCGCGCCATTTCATCCGGCGTCTTGAGATGCCGCTCGGCATTGGCCTGCAGCCTGTAGCCCGCCTCGGCAATCGTCACCTTCTCGCGGATGCAGGTGAGCACGTCCTGCAAGGGGCGGCGGTCCGGATGGTGATAGAGCACGTCATTCACGGCCAGAAGGCCTGCGCCCTGTGCCCGCGCCACGGCGGCCGCCTCCGCCAGCCGGGTGCGGTCGCGGCCATCGAAGCGGCAGGAGAGCGCCAGATAGAGTGGCGCCGGAAGCAGCCGCCGCACGTCCCCCAGCTGCGCCACATGCGCCTGTGGCAGGGCGAAGAGCGTGCCCTCAGCATGTTCACAGACATCCGCCAGCGCGAGGATGCAGCCGCCCTTTTCCGCCCGCCGTTGCCCCAGCGAGAGCAGGCGGCACAAGCGGCCATAGGCCTGCCGGTCCGTGGGCCAGGCGAGCAGTTCGCATCCGTCCTCGAGCACCAGCCGCACGCCAACCACGAAGCGCAAGTCCGCATCCTTCGCCGCCCCGTGGGCCCGGACGATTCCGGCAAAGCTGTTGCGGTCAGTCACGGCCAGCGCCGCGATCCCCAAGTGTTTGGCCTGCAACACCAGTTCCTCGGCATGGGAACCGCCATGCAGGAAGGAGAAGTTCGTGGCTGTGGCGAGTTCGGCATAGCGGCTCATGGCAGTCTCACGCCGATAATCCGTGCACGAACCATTTTGGCGGCGGGCCTGCCTCCTCGCCGTAGAGCCCCTCGCGGAACAGCCAGTAGCGGCGGCCCTGCTCGTCCTCCACCATGTAGTAGTCGCGCGGCCGCTCACCCGTTTCGCCGCGCCACCACTCCGGCGCGATGCGCTCCGGCCCGGCATGACGGAGAATGCGCCGCGTCACCCGCCGCCAGGTGAGCGACATCGGCGGGCCATCGGGAACAGCGGCAATGACGCGCGCCGGCTGCGGCGGGGCAAAGATCATCAGCGGCCGCTCCGGCAGGCCGCCCACAGTCGCAGGCAGGACCGCGCCGATGGCACGGGCCTCTTCCGAGCGTTCCGGAATGTGGCTTTCAACCGGGGCAAGCTGCGTGATCTCCTGCCCCTGCCGGTTCATCACCCGGTCATTGAGCTGGGAGAGGCTGGTGTCGGCACTCTCTTCCATGAAACCATACTGCCGCGCCACGGCGGCCCCCGCCTCGCGCACCTCCAGCGTCATGGCATCAATGCCGAAGCCCGCATCAAGCGTCTCAAGCCGGGGCGAGAGCAGGCGGAAGAGATGCCCGCCCTCATGTGATGGCGCGGTCAGGCCCACCGGCACCTGCACCCGCCCCCCGTCGCTGCGGAACAGCTTGAGGATGAGACGCAGCGCCCCTTCGCCACGCGCCTCCAGCGCCCGGGCCACCTCGCCCGAAAGCCCGCGCAGCACGCTCACCAGCCCCTCATGGGTGATCACCGGTTCCATGAAGGCCCGGTGTGCCATCACCGACCCCGGCGGGTTGATGGCATTGAGCGGCTCGGCCCGCGTGCCCAGCAGCTCGTCGAGGCGCAACAGCACATTCTCGTGGATGCTTTCACCCCGGAAGCGCCGGGCGAGGCTCGCCCGTGGCAGGCTGGTGAGCGCGCCGATGCTCTTGAGCCCGAGTCGCCGCAGGGTGCGGGCGGCGGCATCATCAATGCGCAAGGCCTCCACCGGCAGAGCGTTGAGGCTGTCGTCACCGTCCTGCCCGTAGCGCGCCAGTGCCCAGGCGGCGCCGATGGTTCCGGCGCAGGCGCTGCGCGCCGTGAAGCCATAACCGGTCAGCCGCGCCTTCAGGCCCGCCAGCATGGCCGCCTCGCCGCCGAAAAGATGGGGAATGCCGGTCACCTCCATGAGAAGGCCGTCCGGCGGGTCGGGCGCCACCCACGGGCTGTAGCGCTCCATCCAGCGGCACAGGCCGAGGAGACTCGCCGTATCCTGCTCCGGCTCATGCGCCTCGCTCAGAAGGTCGGGCACGGCGGCACGGGCATCCGCCAGCCGCTGCCCGCGCATCAGGCCGAATTCCCGCGCCGCGGCATTGACCGCCGCCAGGCGCAGGCCCTTGGCCCCGCGCTCAACCAGCGCGAAGGGCAGGCTCGGTGGCGGCACGGGAGCGCGGGCCTTCCGCCGCGCCCGGATGAAGCGCTCCACCGGAAAAGCCGGGAACCAGAGTGAAACGAGACGGCGCATGATCTTTCTGCCAGTTGAGAAACCACTCCCCGGGGCGGCCTCCCCGGATGCGGGTGAGCCCGACCTGCCAGACCGGAGAGCCGGGAGCGCGTGGGTCCGATGCTGCGGGTGGGGAGCGCGATGTTGCAACGCACCATCGACTGAAACTGGTCGTTGAATCTATATAGTTTCGAGTCAATACAATAATGCCGGATGCCCTTCCCGCCTGTCCGGCAAGAGCCAGCCGCCGGGTCGCCGTGAGATCGGCATGTTGCGTTGCAACATCACCGATAACCACTGATAAACAGCCAGATTTCAAAGCCTCTTCCACCGTCCAGAGCAGGGCCACCGGGCGCTTCAGGCTGAGGGTCAGGAAGCGCGACCGTGGCACCCCCAGAGCGGCCACGCCATGGCCATAGCAATGGCCATACTCCCGCTGTTCAGTTTCGAGACGACACCACAAAACGGGGCGGCGCTCCCGGCTGTCCGCCAGCCGCCGCACGGCCAGCGCCAGGGCAAAACCGCAGGCCGCCGGAAAGTCGCCATAGGCCGCAGGCGAGATGTCATGCAGGCCCGCAACCGCCAGCCCCTCCTCCGGCAGGTGCCTGTCGAGGTCCGCAAGCCCCAAGGTCCAAGGGGTGACCTCCCGGCGCTGGGCGCGCGACGGGACAGGCTGCCTCCCCCTCTCCTCCGGACCAGAACGCGCCAGATGCTCCCGCAGCCGGGCAATGAGCGCCCGCGCCTCCTCCCGCTCCGGCACGGCACGGGCAAGGGCAGGTTTGGCAAGTGCTGGCCGGGTGGTCGGCGCGGCAGGATCAGATGGCGAAGGGGCAGGCGGGCGCGAAGCCGCGACCGCCGCCCGAAGGGGCATCGGGTTGGTACGCATGACAGGATGTCCAGAATGTTCTACATTTGTTCTGTCACGAACCCTGCCCAGAGTCAAGAGCGTAGTGTGCCTTAATTCTTAATACGGGAATGACAGCCTCAGTTCAGCATGAAGACCGCCGCGTTCAGCGCCATGGCGAAGCTCACCCAGGCCAGATAGGGCACCATGAGATAGGCCGCCAGGCGACTCCTGAAGGCATAGGCGAAGATCATCGCCGCGATGGCAATCCAAAGCACCGCGATATCGATCAGCGCCAGCCCCGGCGAGCGCGCCCCGAAGAACAGGAAAGACCAGGCCAGGTTCAGCAGCAACTGCGCTCCGAACAGGACCATCGGACCTTGCGCCGTGCCCTTCTTCCACACCAGCCACGCGGCCACGCCCATGAGAATGTAAAGCACCGTCCACACCGGCGCGAACAGCCACGGCGGCGGCGTCCATGATGGCTTTGCCAGCGTGGGGTACCACTCCGCCACCGATTGCGCCGTGGCCCAGCCTCCCAGCCCCCCCACCGCAAGGCAGAGCACCACAAATCCCGCCAGCGCCAATCCGTTCCGCATCACAACACCTCTCACATCATTGCATTCACGGTTCCAAGCGAGGCCCAGAACATGAGCCCGCCGAGGCCTGCGATTCCCAGCCCCGCCACCAGCCGCAATCCACTTACGGCCCGATCCAGCATCCGGTTTCCCAGCCCCGCATAACGCAGCGCCGCCGACTTGGCGAAGACGGCGAGCGACGCGATCAGCGAAATGGTGATGAACACCCCAAGCCCCATCGCCAGCGTCGAAACAATGCCCGCCCAGTAAAGCCCCATGCCCCAGGAAAAGATCAGCACCAGCAGCGCGCCCGTGCAGGGCCGCAGGCCCACGGCAAAGGCCAGCGCCACGGCCCGGCTCCACGACCAGTCGCCGCGTACCTGCGTGGCCTGTGGCAGATGCGCATGGCCACAACCGCACTCCGGCCCGTGCACATGATCGGCAGGCAATGCGTCTGGCAGGGGCGTGACGATCTCGAAGGACACGCCTTCCGTTGCGCGCCGCGCCGCATCACCCGGCACAGCCACTGCAACCGCAGGCGCATGGGCAGGCCGTATGCCGCTCCACACCAGATAGAGCCCCAGGCCCGCGATCATCAGGTAGCTGGCGCTTTCCAGAAAGCCCGCCACATCCCGCGCCATGGCAGAGGCACTGCTCACAAACAAAAGCAGTCCGCTCACGATCACGATGGCCGTCAAGGCCTGGAAGAGAGCGCTCAACGCCGAGATGATGATGCCGCGCCTGAGATCATTTTCTGTCGCCAGCACCCAGCCGGAAATCACCGCCTTGCCGTGCCCCGGCCCCGCCGCATGGAACACGCCATAGAGGAAGCTGATGAACACCAGCGTCCACCCCGCTTTCAGCGGCGAGTCGGACGCGAGCCCTCGGATCGCACCCGAAAGGCTGCGGTAGAAGTTCTGCTGCTTGTCACGCGCCCAGCGCACCGGGTCTTCGCTGAACGGCGTCACGACGAAAGAACCATCAGGATTGCGCGGCGGCACCAGCAGCTTGCGCTTGTCGATCACCACCTTGGGCGGAGGCTCCGCAACGCCCTCCTGCGCCACAACCGGCAGCGCCGACACAGGCAGCAGCAGCGCCAGCAGCAGGAGAATGCGGATCACGACCCGCATGTCACCACGACCGGCCGGGCAAACAGCGAGCCGAAATCCTCGCCCGTTTCATTGACCCAGTCCTTGCTCTTTTCGGAGAGGAAGTTGCGCTTGGCCTCAAGTTCCTCGTCGGTGAGCACCGGCTTCAGTTCCCACGTGCAGCCCTGCGGCAGTGTGCCTTCAAGTTCAACCGGCGCATCCTTCATGTAATCGAAGGAGATGAAGAAGTCCGGATCATAGACCTTGTAGTCAAACACTCCCTTGCGCGGGTCCACCGGCGTTGCCAGCGGCAGGACGAAGAACAGCGTCAGCCTGCTGCCGTCATAGGTCTGGGCATAATCCGTCACCGCGCCATGTGGCAGCCGCTTTCCACCCTGGCGCATGAAACCGAAATAGTCGGATTCGGCGAGGCTCTTGATGTTCTCGTCGGTGAGCGGCCTGATTTCGTCAGGCCCGTAGGAACCGTCGCCATTGGTATCGAGGCCTTCGAGCGCAAAGGTGGCGTAGCCTTCATCAAAGGTCCATTCCACGCGGATGCCGGTGATCATCCCCTGCCCGTCCACCATCAGGCTCGAGCGCATGTCGGTCCAGACGTGCGGATGCGCCATAACGGCTCCCGCCGAACCTGCCAGACACGCAACTGCCAAAAGCCAACGCCGGATCATGAACTGCCTTCCCGAATCTCTCACGCAATGATCGGGGAATGCGGCAAGAAAGTGAAGGCCATTCAGCCCGCGAGATCATCCCTCCAGACAGGCCTTGAGGTCGCGGGCAAGAGTGCGCAGCAGCGTGGCATAGGCCCCCTTGCCGGGGGGAAGTGTTGCGCCGATGGGGTCCAGCACGCCTTCACGGGCAGAGGTTCCCTCGGTCACGATGCTGGCTGCCTTGCCGGAGAACTGCGGTTCGCGGAATACGCACACGGCCCCTGTCGCCTTGAGCGTGTCACGCACCTCCTTCAGCCGTTGCGCCGATGGTGGCGTTCCCGAAAAATCCGAGATACTGCCCGCCGCGCGGAGCCCGAAGGCATGCTCGAAATACTGGAAGGCATCATGGGTGACGACGAAGGGTTTGTCCTTCACGCCTGAAAGCGCGGAGGCAATCTCGGCCGTGAGGCTATCAAGCTCTCCGGTCAGCGCCACGGCATTGGCCTGATAGCGCGCTGCCTCGCCGGGATCTGTCTTCGACAGTTCCGCTGCAATGGCCAGGGCCATGACCTTGGCATTGGCGGGATCAAGCCAGAGATGCGGATCAAAAGCCGCAGTGCCCGCCTCATGGTCATGACCGGCTTCCTCTTCGCCGTGTGCATGCGCCGTGAAACGGCCGCCTTCACGTATCGGCAGCCTGCGCAGGCCCTCCACATCGGCCAGCGCCACAAAGCGTTTACCCTCAACCGTCTCGCTCCCGCTCAATTCCCCCAGTTTCAGTTCCAGCCCCTGCCCCACAATGAACACGGCATCGGCCCTGCCGAGGTCTTCGATCTGTTGCAGCGAGTAGCTGGCCTGATGTTCGCTGGTCTGGCCGGACAGGAGCAACACGGGCGTGCCGACGCCTTCCATAACTGCAGCCACCAATGCGTGCACGGGCACAATGGACGCCACCACCTTTGGCGCGGCCAGTGCGGGCACAACGGAAAGGGCCAGAAGGCTTGCGGACAGGGCAAGGGACGGCAGATGCATCGGCGATCTCCATTCAGATATGTTATAACATAACATTATTGACGTTGACGTCAACCACCACGCACACCCAAACGTGATGCCTGCGACGCGCCCATCTGTTGCGTAACCGCGCCAGCCCTGCCAGAGAGCGGCCATGGAATTGGATGTTTCGGTCGGTGCGGCGATTTTCGCGGGCGCGCTCAGTTTCCTGAGCCCCTGCGTGCTGCCGCTGGTCCCACCCTATCTCTGCTACATCAGCGGCCTGTCGCTCGACGACCTCGCGGGCGAGGAGGTGAAGGTCGAGACCCACCACCGCATGCGCGTCATGCTGGCGGCCCTGTGCTTCGTGCTCGGCTTTACCACCGTCTTCGTGCTGCTCGGCGCCACCGCCTCTGCCGCAGGCCAGATGCTGCGCCAGTACATGCCCATCCTCACCCAGGTTGCCGGCATCGCCATCATCGTCATGGGGCTGAACTTTCTCGGCCTCTTCCGCCTGCGCTTCCTCGCGCAGGAAAAGCGCTATCACCACCAGGCCGAAGGCGTGACGCTGATCGGCGCCTATGGCATCGGCCTCGCCTTCGCGTTCGGCTGGACGCCCTGCATCGGACCGGTGCTGGCCGCCATCCTCTCGATTGCCGGTTCATCGGAAAGCGTGAGCAAGGGCATGAGCCTGCTGGCGCTCTATTCGCTGGGCCTCGGCATTCCGTTCCTCCTCGCGGCCTTCAGCCTTGATGCCTTCCTCGGCTTCTTCCGCAAGTTCCGCCGCCACATGCCCATGGTCGAGCGCATCATGGGACTTCTGCTGGTCATCACCGGTGTCATGTTCCTGACCGGCTCGATGCAAACCCTCTCCTACTGGTTGATCGAATGGTTCCCCGGTCTTGCATCCATCGGCTGATGGCGTAGTGTCCGGCGCGAGGACAGACCACATGGCAGCGGCAGGAAAACTCGAAGGCATCCAGGCCTGCGTCTTTGACGCCTATGGCACGCTGTTCAACGTGGCCTCGCCGGTGGAAAAGCTCGCGGGCGAAATCGGTGACAAGGCCAAGGACCTCGCCCCCCTTTGGCGTCGCAAGCAGCTGGAATACACCTGGCTCCGCAGCCTCATGGGCGTGCATGCCGACTTCTGGCACGTGACCCGGGACGCCCTCGACTATGCCCTCAAGCAGCTGGAGATCAACGAAGCTGGCCTTGCCGATGAGCTGATGACGCTCCATCTCAAGCTCGACGCCTATCCCGATGCGCTGGAGGGCGTCACGGCCGTGAAGAAGAAGGGCAAACGCACCGCCATCCTCTCCAACGGCTCTCCCTCGATGCTCGATTCGATCGTGCGCCATGCCGGACTGGAGAAACTCTTCGACCATGTGCTCTCGGTCGAGGAAGTGGGCATCTACAAGCCGAGCCGCCGGGTGTACCGCCTCGCCATGCAGAAGCTCACGATACAGGACGCGCCCTCGGTCTGCTTCGTCTCCGCCAACACCTGGGATGCACAGGCGGCCGCGCAGTTCGGTTTTCAGGTGGTGCGCATTGCCCGCACACCCACGATCGACGACAACATCCCCGGAAAACCGGCGCGCGTGATCGACAGCCTCGCCGGACTGGCAGACCTCGTCTAGCAAACCCGCAGGACAAGCCCGCGGCTTGGCGTCGTGCCGGTTTCGCCCGGCATCGACACATAGGGAGCGGTTTCTTCCGCGCGGGCGACGAGGCCCTGCGATTCCAATTCGGCGATGCGCGCCGCAAAGCCCGCCTCCCACAGGGTGTTCTTGACCGTCAGCACGATGACGCCGCCAGGACGCGTGATTCGGATCAGTTCATCCAGACCTTCCGCCCCCACGTGGCCGGAGGTGAACACCCCCGCCGAGATGACTCCGCCAAAACTGTTCCCGGCAAAAGGCAAGGTCCCGCCCAGCGCCAGTACGTGAAGGGCCGAGTAGCAGCCCTTCTTCTCTGCCACCTTCAGCATGCCTGCCGAAATGTCGAGGGCCTCCACCTGCGGATACCCCATGATCTGCAGCCACTCCCCGATGAGCCCCGTGCCCGCCCCCGCATCCAGCAGCGGCGCGCTACCCTGGGGCAGATGACGCGACAGGAGCGCGAGGCAGATGGTGGGATGGCGGTAGCCCGCCTGCGCCATCTCGGCATCATAGGTTTCGGCCCACTTGTCATAAAGCGCCGCCACATCGTCTGTGCTCTTGGAGTCGTAAACGGCCCCCAGGAAGCCGTCGTGCTTGTCGCCATCACCCTGTGTCATCATCTCTTCCCAAACTTGTTTCTGTCATGATAGCGTTTTGCCCATGACGCCCGAAGAAGAAAAACACGCCCGCGCGGTTCTGCGCACCATCCCCGCACTTTCCGCATATGGAGGCCCCGTGGAACGGCTGGGGGGCCTCACCAACAAGGTTTACCGGGTGGGGAACCACGTGCTGCGCATTCCGGGCGAAGGCACGGAGGAATACATCAACCGCGACAATGAGGCGGCCTCCGCCCGCGTGGCCGCCGACGCCGGGGTGAGCCCGGAGGTGATTTTCGCCGACGCCAGAACAGGAGTGATGGTGACCGTTCTCGTCCCCGGAGCCGTCACCATGTCACCGGATAACTTCCGTACACGGACGGGTTCTCCCGCCCGCGCCGGACAGGTGCTGTGCAAGCTGCACACCTCCGGCGGCTCGTTTCCCTTCCGCTTCGAACTCTTCGCCATGATCGACGACTACCTGAGGGTGCTCTCCACCAAGGATGTAGACCTGCCGGATGGCTACCACGATGTGGTGCGGGAAGCGGAGACCATCCGTGCGGCACTGGCCCGCAATCCCGCCCCTCTGGTGCCCTGCCACTGCGATCCCCTCTGCGAAAACTTCATCGACACGGGCGAACGCATGTGGGTGGTGGACTGGGAATACTCCGGCATGAACGATCCCATGTGGGACCTCGGTGACCTTTCGGTGGAAGGCGGCTTTGACGAAGTGCAGGACATGGAGATGCTGCACGCCTATTTTGGCGTGAAGCCTTCCGCCGCCGACCATGGCCGCATGGTGATCTACAAGGCCATGTGCGACCTGCTCTGGACCCTCTGGGGCCTGATCCAGCACGCCAACAGGAATCCGGCGGATGATTTCGCCGCCTATGCCTTGAACCGCTTCACCCGCTGCAAGACCCTGATGGCAACGAATGACTTCGCCCGGCACCTGGCGGCGGTGTGAAAATTTCCGAACTAGGAAAAAATACTTGACACTGCGCAGGCCTTCCGCTAGAAGCAGGCACACTCCGCCACTGCGTTCACACGAACATCTGATCACCCGGCAAATCTTGCAAGTTCACGAAGATGTCGCCGGGGTGATCTGATCCTGTGCGTGCGCAGCTGGAGGACGTTCACCCCCGCGCCGCTTTCTCGATCGTGGCTATATCAATCTTCCGCATGGGCATCATCACCTCGAAGACGCGGCGGGCGGGGTCGCCGCCTTTCGCCATGGTCTCCATGAGGATGCGCGGCGTGATCTGCCACGAGACGCCCCACCTGTCCTTGCACCAGCCGCACTGGCTTTCCTGCCCGCCATTGCCCACGATGGCGTTCCAGTAGCGGTCGGTTTCGGCCTGGTCTTCGGTCTGGATCAGGAATGAGAAGGCTTCGCTCTGCTTGAAATGCGGGCCGCCATTGATGCCGGAGCAGGCCACGCCACAGACCGTGAACTCCACAAAGAGAACCGCACCCTGCTGGCCGTCAGGATAGTCCGCCGGGGCGTGGACGACGCGGTCCAGACTGCTGTCGGGAAACGTGGCGGCATAGAAGCGGGCCGCTGCCTCGGCATCATGGTCGTACCAGAGACAGATGGTGTTCTTGTTCATGGACGTGACTCCCGGACTCACATGTGGCCTGCAAAACATCCTGAACGACGGCCCATCCCCCCGCAAGGGGGAGGGAGAAAGTGCCCTACACCCAGCGCACCGCATAGACCTGAGGCAGGGTGGAACTCACCAGTTTCCACGAATCCCCGCCGTTCTCGCTGATCCACAGGTTGCCGGTGGTCGAGCCCATGGCGAGGCGCTTGCCCGTGTCGTCGATGGCGAGGCCGTGTCGGAAGATCACGTCATAGGCGTGCTTCTGCGGCAGGCCCTTGGTCAGGCTCTTGAACGTCTTGCCACCATCACTGGTGCGCGTCACCACCAGTGCTCCCCCAACGGGGATGCGCTTTTCATCCTTGATACCGGGCACGAACCACGCTGTGTCCGGGTCCTTCGGGTGCACGACAACAGCGAAGCCGAACGATGACGGCTTGGCCTTCACTTCCTTCCAGCTGACACCGTCGTTCACCGACTTGAAGATGCTGTAGTGGTGCTGCACCCAGAACGTTGACGGGTCAGCGGCGCATTGCACCATCATGTGCGGGTCCTGCGTTTCGGGATCAGTGAGCCCCTCTTCCGGGCCATCGCCAAAGCGCATGCCGTGTGCCGACTGCACCCAGCTTTCACCCGCATCCTTCGTCACCCAGACACCGCCGCAGGAAATGGCGACGCGAACGGTGTCAGGATCGCGCGGATCAACGCAGATGGAATGAATGCCGGGAATGTCGGCCCCGCCGCCCAGCCACTTGTTGCGGTTGGGATGCCGCCACAGGCTTTCCATCAGCTCCCAGGACTGGCCACGGTCGGTGGAGCGGAACAACCCGCCCGGCATGGTGCCGACCCAGATCGTGCCCTTCTGGTCCGGCCCGCCCGTTTCCATGGACCAGATCAGTTGCGTGCTCCAGTTCACCGGCTTGCCCCAGCCATCGAGGTCCACCAGCGTCTCGGGCTTCTTCGGATAGGCCGGCGTGGTGATTTCCTTCCAGCGCTTCTTGCCCTTGTCGCGCCGGTGCAGCTTGATGCCGAAGTGGCCGTGGTTGAGGGCAGCATAGTCCGTGCCGTCCCGCGGGTCGTGGAGCGAAAGAGTGACGTTGTCACCGATGAAATGCGCCTCCCGCACGCCCCAGCCACGGCTTCCCTTGCTCACTTCGAACAGGCCCTTGCGGGTGGAAACCATGACGCTGCGTGCCATTTCCTATCCTCCCGAGAGGGCCTGCATGACCCAGATCTGAGACGTGGGGGTAACGATGTCTGACAGGTGGTGACGGGCAATGATGGCCTGGCCGTCGATCAGGATGCGCATGTGCTTGCGCAACGCACCCTGGTCATCAAGGATGTAGTGGCGCAGTTGCGGATTGCTCGCGAAGGCCCCGTCGAGCACGGCTTTCACCGTGCCACCGGTGCTTTCGACGCGCGGGCAATCCACATGCCGCCTCAGGTTGGAGGTGAAGTGCACTGTAGCCATGGCAGGCAGGCTATCACGGGAAATGGCTTTGACCAACGCCGCGCGCCCGACTATCTGGGCGCGGACCAATGCGAGGCGGGAGCAACCCACATGAAAGCCAAAGTCACCTGGATCAACGGCCGTGCCTTTCTGGGTGAGTCCGGGTCGGGCCATGCCGTCGTCATGGACGGGGCACCGGAAGCGGGTGGCCGCAACATCGGCGTGCGCCCCATGGAAATGCTGCTTCTCGGCCTTGGCGGCTGCACCGCCTTCGACGTTGTCATGATCCTCGAAAAGGCCCGCGAGAAGGTGACGGGTTGCGAGATCGAACTGGATGGCGAACGCGCCGCCGAAGACCCCAAGGTCTTCACCAAGGTGAAGCTCATCTACACCTTCAAGGGCCACGGCCTGAAACCGGCAGTGGTCGAGCGCGCCGTCAAACTTTCGGCGGAAAAATATTGTTCAGCTTCCAAGATGTTTGAAAAGACGGCGGAGATTGCCCACGAATGGAAGATCATCGAAGCCTGAGCCGGACGGCATTGTCACTGGCGCTGCCACTGCTGCTTCTGGTGCTGGCGGAGGGCAAGACAAGACCGCCGGAGGCAAGGCTGCTGCAAGGGCCAGAGATCATCACCGCCTTCGAAGGCAAGACCGTGGCCGGGGCCTATCGCGACGGACTGGCCTTCCGCGAGAGCTATCATGCAGGGGGCGCCATCGACTACTGGGACCCGCGCACCGTGAGCACAGGCCAATGGTCTGTCATCAACAACCTTTTCTGCACCTTCTACACCGCCATGAACGGCGGCTGTTTCCGCATCGTGCAGGTGAGCGCCAACTGCTTTGACTTCTACGCCGCAGCCGACACGGAGCGCGAGGCGCTGGAAACCGGCAGGCGCTCGGACTACACGGCCCGGGGTTCCGTACAGGGCTTGGCCTCCACCTGCCCCGATGAATTGCAGGCCTGACACGGGCTTGCACAAGGGATGTGGCCATCGCATGCTGGGGACATGTTTGATGACACGACCGCTGCGGAAGCCGCACGCATCCTGATCGGCCACTGGCAAGCCCAGACACGCCTCGCCGCACTCCCCGCCTCCTGTGCGCCGGCAAGCCGCGCCGTCGCCTATGTGGTGCAGAGCCACTGGCAGGCTCTGTCAGCCAAACCGCTGGCCGGATGGAAGATCGCCGCCACCAGCATCGCCGGGCAGAAACACATCGGTGTCGATGGGCCCTTGGCTGGCCGCTACATCGCCGAGCGCGTGGTGCCCTCGGGGGGGCGCATTCCCTTCGGCAACAACCACATGAAAGTGGCAGAGGTGGAATTTGCCTTCCGCCTCGGACGGGACCTGCCGCCCCGGCGCACGGCCTACGCGGAGGACGAGGTCTTCGGCGCTGTTGCGGGCCTGCATCCCTCGATCGAGATTCCCGACAGCCGCTATGACCGCTTCGAGACCGTTGGCGCCCCTGCCCTGATCGCCGACAATGCCTGCGCCCACTGGCTCTGCATCGGAGAGGCCATGCCTGACACCTGGCGGGAGATGGACCTTGCGGCCTTCGCGCCCGTGGGCCGTGTGGCCGACAAGCCCGACGTCCACGGAAAGGGTGCCAATGTGCTGGGCTCACCGCGCATTGCCATGACCTGGCTGGTGAATGAACTCTCCGCCCACGGCATCACCGCCAGGGCGGGGGAAGTGGTGACCACCGGCACCTGCCTTGTTCCCATGGCCATTGCCGCCGGCGACCACGTGGAGGGCGACTTCGGATCGCTCGGAAAAGTGTCAGTTTCGCTCACCTGAAACCTGTGTCGTGAGGCTTGTTCCAGCCGCATGGCATGTCCGCCACATCTCCGCTTGCTCTCGCCGGGCGGTGGTGGAATGAAGCCGCCAGCAAGAAAAAGGAAGCCGAGACATGCCTGAGATTTCCCACCTCGCCGAACGCCGCGCCATGGTTGACATCTGCCGCAAGATGAATGCCAGCGGCATCAACCAGGGAACGGCAGGCAACCTCTCGCTGCGCGTGGGCAATAGCTTCCTGATCACCCCCTCATCGCTGCCCTATGACATCATGCAGCCCGAGGACATCGTCGAGATGGCTTTCGACGGCACCTATGTGGGCCGCCGTCCCTCCTCCGAATGGCGCTTCCACCGCGACATCCTCAGGCACCGCACGGACATTGACGTGGTGCTGCACTGTCACTCGGTCTATGCGACGACGCTCGCCGTGCACCACAAGACCATTCCCTCCTTCCACTACATGACTGGTGTCGCCGGCGGCACCACGATCCGTTGCGCCCGCTATGCCACCTTCGGCACGCAGGCGCTTTCGGATGCGGCCATTGAAGCCCTCGAAGGACGCCTCGCCTGCCTGCTCGGACAGCATGGCCAGATCTCGCTGGGCAAATCCCTCGACAAGGCCCTTTGGCTTGCAGTGGAAGTCGAGACCATTTCGCGCCTCTATGTTCAGGCCCTCACGCTTGGCGAACCGCCGATCCTGCCGGATGACGAAATGGAGCGCGTCATCGCCCAGATGAAGCGCATGAGCTATGGCCACGGCCCGGAGCCCGAGGGTTCCAACGACGTGGCCCGGCCGCGCAAGGACTGACAATCTGAGAGGAAACCGGCAGATGCCTCAAATTTGAGGCAATCTGTTCAGCTTTTTTTGCCGTCTTTGAACTAATACGGACATTACCGGGGCGTTCAAGGATGGCAGATCATGATCCGCACCTGCGCGGCATTCCTCCGGTCAACGTCCGGCAGCACCGGGCCCCTCTTCGGACTTCTGGCCATTCCGGCGCTGCTCGCTGCAGGCGTTGCGGTGGATTTCATCCGCCTCTCTGACCGGCAGACGGAACTCAGCGCCGTGCTCGACGGTGCAGCACTTGCGGCCGCGACAGCCAAGAACGCCAGCGAAGCCGAACGTGCCAGCATCGCCAAATCCTATGTGGACAAGAACCTCACCAAGATCGACTCCACGCCGCCGGAGGTCAGCATCAAGCTGACCGGAAATTCCGTCATCGCCACCATCAGCGAAGACATGCCCAGCCTGCTCATGAAACTGGGCGGCGTTGACAGGATGAAGGCCAAGGCCCGCACCGAGGTGATGCTGCCGGGAAGCGGCAAGGCTGAAGTGGTGCTGGTGCTCGACTACTCCGGTTCCATGGGTGAATCCGGCAAATACGTGCGCATGGCCGCCGCCGCCAAAGACATGGTGGCGAAACTCGATGCCGCTTCCGAGGACGGCAGCTTCAAGGTCGGGCTGGTGCCCTTCTCGGCCATGGTCCGCACCACCATGCCCGTCCAATATGTGACACAGGCCACAGGAGGCGCCATCTGGACCGGCTGCACCCAGGATCGCTATCACCCCCTGAACACCGGTGTCACCACGCCAACCTCCGATGCGACCAGCAAGTGGGGCTACTACGACAAGACCTCGGAAAACTCCGACAACTACGACTGCAGCGCCTATGCCACGCGGCAATTGAACATTCTTCCGCTCACGGATGATTTCACCAGGGTCAAGGCGCAGCTGGACGCCATGCGCCCGCTGGGCAACACCAACATTGCACTGGGCGCGGAGTTCGGCTGGAACCTGCTGGATGATGCGGCACCATTCTCCGGCACCGCATCCTACACAGACGGCGTGACGCGCAAGTACCTCATTCTCCTCACCGACGGCGTGCAGACCTCAAAACAATGGGGTCCTGGCAAGAGCCGTAACATCCAGCACGGACAGCAGAACCTGGTATCCCTGTGCAGCGGCATGCGGGGCAAGGGCATCAACGTGTTCTCGATCGCCTATGACGTGACCGACAAGCAGGTGACCAACCTGCTGAAGGACTGCGCGCCGGGCAAATACTACGAGCCTGATGCGGACGGAAAATCCATCAGCCTCGTCTTCTCCGAGATCGCGGGCCAGATCAGCAACGAACTGGTGCGTCTGGTGCGCTGAGGATCAGATGGTCTCTGGTACCATGTCGATGGCACCGCAGGGACATTCGGCAGCGCACAGGCCACAGCCCTTGCAGTAGTCATAGTCGATGCGGAATCGGTTTCCCGCGCCAAGCTTGATGACGGCATTGTCCGGGCAGACTCCATAACAGTTGTCACACTCGAAGCAGTTGCCGCAGGACAGGCAGCGCCGGGCCTCGTAGAGGGCATTGGTCTCGTCAAGTCCGCCCTGCACTTCCTCGAAGCTGTTGATGCGCCGCGCCGCGTTGAGCATGGGCCGAACCGTGGCGGGCGCATCCTCATAATACCAGCTGTTCAGGCGGTCGGCCGAAGCAAGGCCATGTTTGGGCGCAGCCGCGTAGGGTTCACCGCGCAGGTAGCCGTCAATGTAGCGCGCCGCCTTCTTGCCATGGCCGACCGCCACCGTGACGGTGCGCTCCGAGGGTGCCATGTCGCCACCGGCAAAGACGCCCGCGCGCCCCGTCATCATGTCCGGCCCGACTTTCACCACGCCGTCCTGGATGACGATGCCGGGCGCGTTGTCGAGCAGCGAGAGATCCACGTCTTGCCCCAGCGCCAGAACGAGACTGTCTGCCTCCAGCGTTTCGAACTCGCCGGTGGGCTGGGGAAAGCCCTTGTCGTCCAGCGCCATCTTCTCGATCTGCAGGGTGCCACCATCCACCGTTTTGATGGTGGAAAGCCATTTCATCGACACGCCCTCTTCCAGTGCCTCCTCGACCTCGAAGTCATGGGCAGGCATTTTCTCGCGGGTGCGGCGGTAAACGATGATTGCTTCTTCCGCGCCGAGACGGCGCGCCGTGCGGGCCACGTCAATGGCCGTGTTGCCACCACCATAGACAACAACCTTGCGGCCCAGGAGCGGCGGTGCCTCGCCCTCCATGGAGCGCAGGAACTGTACCGCATCCAGCACCTTGGCAGCACCTGCCGCCGGGACATAAGCGCGCTTCGCGATATGAGCCCCGACGGCAAGGAACGCCGCGTCAAAACCGCCGTCCTTCATTGCCTGCTCAATGTCATCGACCTTGCTGTCGAGAACAAGCTCAACGCCCATGGCAGTGATACGCTTCACTTCGGCATCGATGATCTGGCGCGGCAGGCGGTATTTCGGGATGCCAAACCGCATCATGCCACCCGCCAGTGGCCCGGCCTCACGCAGGGTCACCTGATGGCCGAGGCGGCGCAGGTGATAGGCAGCCGAAAGCCCCGCGGGGCCAGCCCCCACCACAAGCACTTTCTTGCCACTTTCAGATGGTGGCGGCGCGAAGGCCCAGCCCTTTTCGATTGCCAGGTCGCCGAGGAAACGCTCAACCGAATTGATCCCGACGGCCACATCGATGCTGGCCCGGTTGCAGGCATTTTCACACGGATGATAGCACACGCGCCCCATGATCGCGGGCAGCGGATTGTTGAGCGTCAGTGCCCGCCATGCCGCCTCGTAGTCGCCCGACTCCGCATGGAACAGCCAGCCCTGGATATCCTCGCCTGCCGGGCAGGCATTGTTGCACGGCGGCAGGCGGTCAACATATTCGGGCCGCAGGGTGCGCCATGATCCCGTGAGGTTGCGGCGGCTGGTGCCCACGTCGAGTGCAATGGCATAGGGGTGTTTCATCAGGCCGCTCCTGCCGGTGTCTCGAGAAGGCCGAAGTCCGCGATGTGACGGTCGGCGATGGCCTGGATGCGCGCCACGCGGGGGTCCTCCTTGCCGCCCTTGAAGAGGTGGGCAAAGCGCCGCTGCAGCTTGAGATATTCGGCGACGGACTTGCGCTGCCTGATCTTGCGCACATGTGTGAAGCGGCCATTTTCGGCCTCGAAAATGGGGAACAGGCCGGTTTCGATGGCGAGCCGCGCCAGGCGGATCGTGTCATGGGAGGCAGCCCCCCAGCCGAGCGGACACGGCACATTGATCTGGATGTAGCGCGCACCCCGGAAACCCATGGCCTTGGTCACCTTCATTTCGAGATCGTGCAGGTCGGCGACACTGGCCGTCGCCACATAGGGAATGTCGTGGGCCACGGCGATCTTGGGCACGAACTTGCCGGTGCCGAAGACATTGCCGGGCTCATCCCCCAGAACCGGCGTGGTGGCGGTGCGTGCCGCGGGCGGTGTTGCCGAGGAGCGCTGCACGCCCGTGTTCATGTAACCTTCGTTGTCGTAGCAGATGTAGAGCACGTCATCGTTGCGTTCGAACATGCCAGAGAGGCAGCCGAAGCCGATATCCGTGGTGCCGCCATCGCCGCCCTGCGCGACAACGCGTGTGCCCGCCCTGTTGGTGACGCGCATGGCCGCCGCCACACCTGTTGCCACCGCCGCCGCGTTTCCGAAAAGCGAGTGCATCCATGGCATCTGCCAGGACGTTTCGGGATAGGGCGTGGTGAAGACTTCCAGACAGCCGGTGGCGTTGACGGCGATGAGATTGTTGCCGCTCGCCCGCATGGCGGCATCGATGGCATAACGCGCGCCCAGAGCCTCGCCGCAACCCTGGCAGGCGCGGTGTCCGCAGGTGAGTGAATTCGAGCGCGACAGGCTGGCCTGCACATTGCGCTGGGCTTCATCCACCAACCGGTTGCCAACCGTGAGCGTGCCCTTCTGGTAGAATTTCAGTTTCTGGATCTCGTTCATCGGCCGGTTCCCTCTGCCGCTGCGATCTTTTCGGCCCGTTCACGTTCCAGCAGCTTGAGCACGTTTTCCGCCGATGGCCCGGAGCGCCGCGCTTTGCCCTTGCGGTGGATTTCGCGCGCGATCACCCGTTCGTTGAGATCAAGGAAATGCGGTCCATCCCATGGCTGGATGACGGCCTGGCGGAAGACGCGGTGCAGTGCTGCCTTGGTGACCGGGCGGCCGCCCAGCCCTGCCACCACCGAATGCATGTTGGGTGTCTGCGCGAGGTTGCGCAGTGCAATGGCAATGTTGCTGGCCAGCGGCCCGCCCATGCCCGCATCCAGTGCCTTGTCGATGACGATCACATCCTTGGCATGGGACAGCGCTTCCTGCAGCGCCCGCGTGGGGAAGGGCCGGAAGGTGATGAGGCAGACGAGGCCGATCAGGATGCCGTCGGCGCGCATCTCGTCGATCACGTCCTTGATGGTGCCATTGACCGAACCCATGGCCACGACAACCGTCTCGGCTTCATCCATGCTGTAGGTCCGCAGGAGACCGCCTGCCGCACGGCCAAACTGCTTCTTGAAGTCATGCGCCAGTTTTTCGATGAGACGGAAGGCGGTCTGCTGCTTGTAGAATTGCAGGTAGCGCACCTCGGTGAAGGCATCCGGCCCGACCATGGCACCGATGGAGATGGGGTCTTCCGGGTCCAGCACCTGCACCGGCTCATAGGGCGGCAGATAGGTATCGACCTGCGCCTGCTCGGGAATGTCAATCCGCTCCATGGCATGGGTGAGGATGAAGCCGTCAACACAGACCATCGTGGGCACCGACAGCTCTTCCGCCAGCCTGAAGGCGATGATGTGCAGATCGGCGGCTTCCTGGTTGTTCTCGGCAAAGAGCTGGAACCAGCCCGCCTCGCGCAGCGCCATGGCATCAGAGTGGTCGTTCCAGATGTTGATGGGAGCACCGATGGCGCGGTTGCCCAGCGTCATGACGATGGGAAGGCCGAGGCCCGCCGCATTGTAAACCGCCTCCGCCATGAAGAGCAGGCCCTGGCTCGCCGTCGCCGTGTAGGCCCGCGCCCCGGCGGCGGAGGCCCCGATGGCAACGGAGAGCGCCGCGAACTCGCTTTCCACATTGATGAACTCGCAGTTCTGCACGTCGCCTGTGCGGACCAGTTCACCCAGGCCTTCAACGATATGGGTCTGCGGCGTGATCGGATAGGCGCAGACCACCTGCGGACGGCACAGGCCGATCACCTTGGCCATGGCCTTTGAGCCTTCCAGCTGTTCAAGCATGGGCTGCATCCTTTCGGGTTTGCATGTCCGGTGCCATGCGCGCTGCCACCAGATCATGGGCGGCGCGCGCCGCGATCACATTGGCCTCGCCCACCTTTCCGGGAAAGGTGCGGCGGATGGCTTCCAGGACGGATTCGAGCGAGACGAGACCGGAGAGCGCCGTGAAGGCCCCGAGCAATGACGTGTTGGGAGCAGGGCGCCCCACATGCGCGAGCGCCAGCTCCGTGGCACCAATGGTCTGGGCGTGGCCGGGCGGCAGGCGCGCCGCCGCAGCTTCCTGATGGATGTCCGCGAAGCCCTTGCCGGTGTTGACCAGCAGGTAGCCCGACGGCGAGAGGCCTTCCAGCACATCCATGGCCCGGAACAGTGTGACGTCCTGCACGATCAGCGCATCGGGCGTCTGGATCGGTTCGCGCAGCCGTATCTCGCGGTCGGAAATGCGGCAGAAGGCAACGACAGGTGCCCCCATGCGTTCCGAGCCGAAACTGGGAAAGGCCTGGGCGTGCCGCCCCTCGATGAAGGCCGCAACGGAGAGCATTTCCGCTGCGGTGACGACGCCCTGGCCGCCACGGCCATGTATTCGCACCTGAAACATCAACACCCCCGAGAGGAGCCAAGGACCATGCCACGGGCCGCCCAATCGCCTGCGGCTGCGTGTGACCGTTTCCTATGGCCCTGATCGGCGGCGTTGACTTTGATGAAGATCAAAGGCCTGCCCAGCCGTACCGCAGCGCAACAGAAAGTATGGAGCTACCGTCATCACCATGCCGACCCCATTTCATGAGCGCCTTCAGGTGGAGGACGCAGGTGTGAAGCGCGCCACCACCACATGTTTGTCCGCCGGATAGGAGAAGCGCGCGAAGGTGACGGGCCCCTCGCCGTTCCAGGTGCGGCGCTGCACCACGAGGCATGGCGCATGTTTCGGAATCGACAGGGCGCGGGCCAGCGCGGGATCGGCCGCGATGGCGCGGATGGTGTGCTCCGCCGTGCTCCACGGCACCTGACGGGTGAGCCATGTGCCCGGTGGCGTCTGGCTGAAATCTGCATCGGCTGCTTGCGGCACCACCGCGAGATTGATGAGTCGGTCTTCCAGGCAGAAGGGCACCCCGCCCGCGAGATGCAGGCTCCTGCTGGCGAGAACGCCAGCTTTGCGGGCAAGGCCGAAGTTCGCGATGTCATCCGCCGACGCCATTCGCTTTGCCTGTTCCAGAAGGCGGTAGTCATAGGCGAGATTGAGTGACCGCACTTCCGTTTCGATGTCATGGATTTCAAGAATGGCGGACTGCGCCTGCGGCTGCGCCACGAAACTGCCGAGCTTCCGGCGGCGCTCGATGAGGCCGGCGCCTGCCATCTGCGTCAGCACCTTGTTCACGGTCATGCGCGAGACCTTGTAGGACTCCGCCAGATCGACCTCGAACGGCAGGCGGTGCCCCGGCGGCCATTGGCCCGAGACGATTCTGTGCTCAAGGTCAGAGAGGATGCGCTGGTGCAGGCTCGCGGCGGGAGCGCGCTTTGCGTTCCGGATCATGGCCGACTGCCCCGGAGCCTGCGATGTTTCATCACATCTTCTCCGCAAGGCTGCGCATGACGGCCCTGAAGCGCGAGGCGATTGCGTCGCGCGCCGCATGCCGCCCCTGTTTCACGCGCTTCACGCCGCGCGCCCAGACACAGTCGACACTGACGCCACGTGCGAAGATCCACTGGTCGAGACTGGCTGAGGCCGGGAGATGATCACAGGCCGACAGATCAAGGGAGACAAGGTCGGCGTCGTTGCCCATGGCAATGGGGCCGCCACCCTGCAACGACTGCGCGCCACCGGCCACCGCTTCCCTGAACAGCCTTTCGCCCGTGGATTGGCCGGGAGCGGCAATCACATTGCGCGAGCGGTGAAAGAGGCGCTGTGAATACTCAAGCTGCCGCAGCTCTTCGGGGAGGGAAACGAACACGTTTGAATCCGAACCCACGCCAAAGCGGCCACCTGCCCCCAGAAAGCGGTTGGCTGGAAACACACCATCGCCCAGATTGGCTTCCGTCACCGGGCAGAGACCCGCCACGGCCTTGGCGGCGGCCATGCCAGCGGTTTCCTTCTCCGTCATGTGCGTGGCGTGGATGAGGGTCCACCTGTCATTGACCGGCATGTGACCCAGCAGCCAGTCCACCGGACGCTGGCCGGACCAGGCCACGCAATCCTCCACCTCCTGCACCTGTTCGGCGATGTGAATGTGAATAGGCCCCTGTTCCGACAGCGGCAGGATGGCTTTCAATTCATCCGGCGTCACGGCGCGCAGGCTGTGCGGCGCCACGCCGGTCTTTCCACCCGGCAGGGCTTGCGTGATGCCCCGGCAGTCCGAAACGAGGCGCGCATAGAGATCAGGCGAGGTGATGAATCGCCGTTGCGCGGGCTGCGGTTCCCTGCCGCCAAATCCTGCATGGGCATAGAAGACCGGAAGCAGTGTCAGCGCCAGTCCGGTTTCAGCAGAGGCCGCCGCGATCCGTTCCGCCAGTTCGGCGAGGCGTGCATAGGGGCGGCCATCCACATCGTGATGCAGGTAGTGGAACTCGCCGACGCGCGTGTAACCGGCCTCCAGCATTTCCACATAAAGCTGTGCTGCAACGGCCTCCAGCTGGTCCGGCGCGATGGCAAGGGCAAAGCCATACATGATCTTGCGCCAGCTCCAGAAGCTGTCGTCGCCGGGGCCGCGCACCTCCGCCAGCCCGGCCATGCCGCGCTGGAAGGCATGGGAATGCAGATTACCGAGACCCGGCACCAGCACCGCATGCCTTTCATCTTCGGGCTGCGGTGCTGCACCTGATTCAACGGAAGCAATGAGGCCATCCTGCACGCGGATGCGGACCATGCTGTGCCAACCGGTGGGCAGCAGGGCAGACTCGGCAAAGAGAAATGTCATGGCGGTCCTCGCTACGGCAACGGGTGTTCAGGTGCGATGACAGAATCCTATTGCATGGGTCGTAATATGTCTATACATAAAAGAGCAACAGCACGCTCACCGGGATTGTTTCATGTCACCTCCCCCAAGCATCTGCCTCGGCAACGCCCGCCTTGCCTGCCTTGCGCCCGGCACTCCGGGCCTTGGCCTCATTGAGCGCGGTGCCGTCCTGATCGAGAACGGCAGGATCGCCTATGCCGGTCCCGAGGCTGACCTGCCGCGGAACAGCGCCGAACCCATCAACCTCGAAGGCCGCTGGGTGACGCCTGGCCTTGTCGATTGCCACACCCACATCGTGCACGGCGGCCACCGCGCCCGCGAATTTGAAATGCGGCTTGCTGGCGCCAGCTATGAAGAAATCGCCCGTGCTGGCGGCGGCATTGTCTCCTCGGTGCAGGCCACCAACGCACTCGGCGTGGATGAACTGGCGGCCGCAAGCCTGCCACGCATTGACACCTTGTTGGCCGAAGGTGTGACGACGCTTGAGATCAAGTCCGGCTATGGCCTTTCGATCGATGGCGAATTGCGCATGCTGCGAGCCGCCCGGAAGGTGGCCGGACTGCGCCCTGTCCGCGTCAAGACAAGCTATCTCGCCGCCCACGCAACACCCGCTGCCTACAAGGGCCGCAACGGCGACTATGTCACGGACGTGGTGCTGCCGGGCCTCGACCTCGCCCAGGCGGAAGGCCTCGTTGATGCCGTCGATGGTTTCTGCGAGCGCATTGCCTTCACCACGGACGAGATGGCCCGTGTCTTCGACAGGGCAAAGGCGCTTGGCCTGCCCGTCAAGCTGCATGCCGAGCAATTGTCCGACATGGGCGGCGCGAAACTGGCGGCGCGCTACAATGCCCTTTCGGCAGATCATCTTGAATATCTCGATGCAGCAGGTGCCTCTGCCATGGCGGAGGCGGGCAGCGTTGCGGTGTTGCTGCCGGGGGCCTTCTACGCCATCCATGAAACGCGCAAGCCGCCCGTGCAGCTGCTGCGCGACGCAGGCGTGAAAATCGCCATCTCGACAGACTGCAATCCCGGCACATCGCCGCTCACCTCCCTGCTGCTCACCATGAACATGTCGGCGACGCTCTTCGGCCTCACGGTCGAGGAGTGCATCGCAGGCAGCACGCGTGAGGCCGCATGCGCCCTTGGCATTGGCGCCGAGGCAGGAACACTGGAAGCCGGCAAATCTGCCGACCTCGCCATCTGGAATGTCGATACGCTGGCGGAGCTTGTCTACCGCATCGGCTTCAACCCGCTGCACAGCTGCTACTTCAAGGGACAAAGGACACGCTGATGACCATCACCCTGCATCCCGGCCACGTGACGCTGGACCAGTTGCGCCGCATCTATTGGGAGGGCGCTGCCGCCAGCCTCGACCGCTCCTTCGACGTCGGCATTGCCCGGGCGGCGAAGCGCATCGACGAGATCGCCCGCGGCAACGCGCCTGTCTATGGCGTCAACACCGGTTTCGGCAAACTCGCCTCGATCAAGATCGACGCCGCCGACGTGGCAACACTGCAGCGCAACCTCATTCTCTCCCACTGCTGCGGCGTGGGTGACGCGCTGCCGGAAAATGTCGTGCGCCTCATCATGGCCCTGAAGCTCGTGTCTCTGGGCCGGGGTGCCTCGGGTGTACGCCTCGAACTGGTGCGCCTCATCGAGGCAATGCTGCACAAGGGCGTGACACCGCTCATTCCCGAAAAAGGTTCCGTCGGGGCCTCCGGTGACCTCGCACCGCTGGCGCACATGACCGCCGTGATGATCGGCGAAGGCGAAGCCTTCTATCAGGGCGAACGGCTGCCGGGCCGCGCGGCGCTGGGCAGGGCCGGATTGACGCCTGTCGTTCTCGCGGCCAAGGAAGGCCTTGCCCTGATCAATGGCACGCAGGTTTCGACAGCCCTTGCCTTGGCGGGCCTGTTCCGCGCCCATCGCGCCTTGAAGGCAGCACTCATCACAGGCGCCATGTCCACCGATGCGGCGATGGGATCATCAGCCCCTTTCCATCCGGACATCCACTCCCTGCGCGGCCACAGGGGCCAGATTGATGCCGGTGCCGCACTCCGTCACCTGCTGGACGGCTCGGTGATCCGCGAGAGTCACATCGAAGGCGACGAGCGCGTGCAGGACCCCTATTGCATCCGCTGCCAGCCGCAGGTGGATGGCGCCTGTCTCGATCTCCTGCGCATGGTGGCCCGCACACTGGAAATCGAGGCCAATGCTGTTACCGACAACCCGCTGGTGCTGGCCGACAACAGTGTTGTCTCCGGCGGAAACTTCCATGCCGAACCCGTGGCCTTTGCCGCCGACCAGATCGCGCTTGCCGTCTGCGAGATTGGCGCCATCGCCCAGCGCCGCATCGCGCTCCTTGTCGATCCGGCGCTCTCCTACGGCCTGCCGCCGTTCCTTTCGCGCCATCCCGGCCTCAACTCCGGCCTGATGATTGCGGAAGTCACCTCGGCCGCCCTGATGTCCGAGAACAAGCAGATGGCGCATCCCGCCTCTGTTGATTCAACACCCACCTCCGCCAACCAGGAAGACCACGTCTCCATGGCCTGCCATGGAGCGCGCCGCCTGCTGCCGATGACAGAGAACCTCTTCACCATTCTCGGCATCGAGGCACTGTGCGCCGTACAGGGCGTGGAACTCAGGGGCCCGCTCAAGACCAGTCCGCAGCTTGAGGCTGTGATCAGGACAATCCGTGCCGCTGTGCCGACACTGGAAGACGACCGCTACATGGCGAAGGATCTTGCCACCGCACGCGACTTGGTCTCCTCCGGCGGGATCACTTTAACGGTTGCCGCCGCCATTCTCCCCGCGCTGGAGGGATGAGGTGGAAACGGTGCGCGTGCGGCAGGGACAGTCACCCGTCATCCTCGCCTTCCCGCACACGGGAACGGATGTGCCCGAAGACATTGCCCGGGGTCTGAACGACAATGGCCACCTCCTTGCCGACACCGACTGGCACATCGACAGGCTCTATGACGGCCTTCTGCCAGAGGCGACCACGGTGCAGGCGACGTTCCACCGCTATGTAATCGACGCCAACCGCGATCCTGCCGGCACAAGCCTCTATCCCGGCCAGAACACCACCGGCCTTGTGCCAACAACGGATTTTGATGGCAGGGCAATCTGGCGGGAGAGCGAGGCACCATCGGCAGAGGACATCCGCCAGCGCCTTGCCTTGTTTCACGCGCCCTATCACGCGGCGCTCTCTGCCGAAATCGCGCGTGTCAAAGCCCTGCATGGCATCGCCATCCTTTACGACTGCCACTCCATCCGCTCGCACATTCCCTTCCTGTTCGAAGGCCGCCTGCCCGACTTCAACATCGGCACCGACACAGGCCGCACCTGCGCAGCCGAAATCGAAGACAGCATGGCGCGACACTGTGTGGCGGCGTTGGGCTACACTTCCGTGCGCAATGGCCGCTTCAAGGGCGGCTGGACCACGCGTCACTATGGCAGACCGGACCACAACGTCCATGCCGTCCAGATGGAACTGGCGCAATCCACCTATCTGGAGACGGAAGCGCCACCATGGACGCTCAGCCAGACAAAGGCCACACGGCTGCGCGGCGTGCTTGCGGATGTGCTGACGGCCCTGCACCAACTTGTCCTGGAGATGAAGCCCCATGGCTGACGGACCGCTCTCGGGCTTTCGCATTTTCGATCTGACCCGCGTGCTGGCGGGCCCCTACTGCACGGCACTGCTCGCCGATCTCGGTGCCGAGGTGATCAAGCTCGAACCGCCCGGCGGAGATGAATACCGCCACATCGGACCATTCCTCGATGACAAGAGTGCCCTCTTCCAGCTCACCAACCGGGGCAAGCGCTCCATCGTGCTGGACCTGAAGACGGAGGCAGGAATTGCCACCGCGCAGGAACTGGCACTGACCTGCGATGCGGTCGTCGAGAACTTCCGGCCGGGCGTGGCGGCGAAACTCGGGCTGGACGCCGCAACACTTCGTGCCCGCAAACCGTCACTTGTCTACGCCTCCATCTCGGGCTTCGGCCAGACCGGGCCATGGACGGCAAAGCCCGCCTATGATCTGGTCGTGCAGGCGCTCTCAGGCATGATGTCCGTCAATGGCGATGAAGACGCAGTTCCGCTCAAGGTCGGTGAAAGCATCGCTGATCTTGCCGGAGGCCTGTTTGCCAGTTGGGCCATTCTTGCGGCCCTGCTCAAGCGTGAACGCACCGGTGAGGGCGCGACACTGGATGTCGCCATGCATGACGCGCTCTTCGCCCTGCTGCCTACCGCCCATGCCCAGTTGTTCTATGGCAAGCGCGAACCGCGCCGCGTCGGCAACCGCCATCCGCTCTCCACCCCCTTCGGCTGTTACCGTGCCTGCGACGGCATGTTTGCCGTGGCCGTTCTCAATGAAAAGCACTTCACCCTCTTTGCCGCGCTGATCGGCAGGCCCGGATTGGATCAGGACACGCGCTTTGCCAGTGATGAAGCCCGCACCCGGAATGAACCCGCTCTCAAGGCAATGATCGAGGCATGGAGCGCGGAACGCACCGTCGCGGCCATCGTTGAAGCGCTGGAAGGCGCGGGCATTCCCGTCGCCCCCATCCAGTCTTTCAGGGAGGCGGCAAACAGCGAGCAGGTGCGGGCCCGCGAAGTCATTTCCGTGCTGGGCGGCACCGCCGTGGTGCCGCAGCCCGTGTGGTTCGACGGAACAAAGCCACAAGCCGGCGCGCCCGCCCCGGCACTGGGTGAACACACGCAGGAAATTCTGGATGCACTCCGTCCGGCGGGAGACCGACATGATTGAGAAATGGCCCGGACTGGACAGCGGCGAGGCCGCCTTCATTGAGGCGTTGCAGCGCTTTTGTGGTGACTACATCGCGCCAAAGGCCGCCGCCGTGGACGAACAGGCAACCTTCGTGCGCGAGCAACTGCAGGGTCTTGCCAGCCTTGGCGTGCTGGGCGCCAACCTGCCGGAGTCCTGCGGCGGACCGGGCATAACCGCCAAGGCTCTGCTTGCCATTGTTGAAACGGTGGCCGGGGCCTGCGGCTCCACCGTTTCGGCTCTCACGGCACACTATCTCGCAACCGACTCGATTCTGTTGGGTGGAACGGAAGCGCAGCGCGCCACATGGTTGCCGCGTGCCGCAGCAGGTGAAACACTGGGGGCCTTCGCCCTCACCGAGCCAACCGCAGGCTCCGATCCCGCCGACATGAAGACCCGCGCCACCCGTGAGGGCGATGGCTGGCGGCTCACCGGCAGCAAATGCTTCATCTCCAATGGCGGCGAAGCGGACTTCATCATCGTCTATGCCGTGACCAACCCGCAAGCCGGCCACCGCGGCATGTCCGCCTTCATCTTGCCGCGCGGCACACCGGGCTTCAGCGCCGGAAAGCCGGAACGCACAATGGGACTGAAAGGCGGCCATGTCTTCCCGCTGGCCTTCGATTGCCTGCTGCCAGCCGACAGCCTGCTCGGCAGCGAAGGCCAGGGCTTCAAGACTGCCATGCGCGTGCTCGACAATGGCCGCATCGAAGTCGCTGCCATGTGCCTTGGCATTGCCCAGGCCGCCTTTGACGCCGCAACGGCCTATGCGGCCGAACGCGTGATTGGAGGTGAACCGCTTTCTGCCCGGCAGGGCATCCGCTGGCAATTTGCCGACATGGCATTGGACCTGGCCCGCAGCCGCGCCCTTGCAGTTGAGGCCGCACGCCAGCGCCAGGAGGCCCATGCAACGGGCGCGCGCTTCAGCCTCGCCGCCGCCATGGCCAAACTGGCCTGTTCCGAAATGGCAGGCCGCGTCACCGACACCGCCCTGCAGGTCTTCGGCGGCTACGGCTACACCCGCGACCTTCCCCTCGAACGCTTTGCCCGCGATGTGCGCATCATGCGCATCTACGAGGGTTCATCCGAAATCCAGCGCAACATCATCGCTGGCCACCTTTTCAAGTGACAGGAGCACCCCATGCTTGACCGCAAGAACGCCCGCGACATCTTCCCGCCCACGGGAACCACGCTGAATACCAAGAGCTGGATGACCGAGGCGCCGCTCCGCATGCTCATGAACAACCTGCATCCGGATGTGGCCGAGCGTCCGCACGAACTGGTGGTCTATGGCGGCATTGGCCGGGCGGCGCGCACCTGGAACGACTTCGACCGCATCGTCGCCACGCTCAAGACGCTGGAGGACGACGAGACGCTGCTGGTGCAGTCCGGCAAGCCCGTGGGCGTGTTCAAGACCCACAGGGACGCGCCGCGCGTGCTCATCGCCAATTCCAACCTCGTCCCGCACTGGGCGACCTGGGACCACTTCAACGAACTCGACCGCAAGGGCCTCGCCATGTACGGGCAGATGACGGCTGGTTCGTGGATCTACATCGGCACGCAAGGCATCGTGCAGGGCACCTATGAAACCTTCGCCGAAGCGGGCCGCCAGCACTATGGTGGCAGCCTCAAGGGCCGCTGGATTCTGACGGGCGGGCTCGGTGGCATGGGCGGCGCGCAGCCGCTCGCGGCGGTGATGGCGGGAGCCTGCTGCCTCGCCGTCGAATGCGACGAGACCCGCATCGATTTCCGCCTGCGCA